>JAOADN010000030.1 GCA_026417295.1 Paracoccaceae bacterium | reverse complement strand
ACATGGGTGTCCACCGCCTGCGCGGGGTGGTGCCACCACATGTTCAGGACCACGTTCGCCGTCTTGCGCCCGACCCCCGGCAGAGTCATCAGAGCCGCGCGCGAGGAGGGCACCTCGCCCCCGAATTCCTCGACGAGGATGCGCGAGAGCCTCATCACGTGCCGCGCCTTGTTGCGGTAGAGCCCGATGGTGCGGATATGGGCGATCAGCCCCTCCTCGCCGAGGTCAAGCATCTTCTGCGGCGTGTCCGCCACCGCGAAGAGGCCGCGCGTCGCCCGGTTCACCCCTGCATCCGTCGCCTGCGCCGAAAGCGCCACGGCGACAAGCAGGGTGAAGGCGTTGAGGTGCTCGAGTTCTCCCTTCGGCTCGGGCTCCGCCGCGTGGAAGCGTCGGAAGACGTCCTTCATCGTGGAATAGGGAAGCTGTCGGGCCATGGCACCGGCCTTCTCGCCCGGAACGGACCGGCCGGGCAAGAGGTGATTTCCGCAGCTTCCGGGTCGCGGAGGGCCACGCTTTGGCCTAGCCTGTCTTCGGAAGAGAGGAAAGATGACCGTGCAGATGCTGCAGGACCCCTTCGGCGGGGAATACCACTACCGCGTGATCGAGCGTGCGCTGGCCGAGATCGACTCGGCCGGCGGCAGGACCATGCCGCTCGAGGCCCTGGCCGGGCGGCTGGGCATGAGTGCCGCGCATTTCCAGCGCGTCTTCTCGGCCTGGGTGGGCGTCTCGCCGAAGCGCTACCAGCAGTATCTGACGCTCGAACTTGCGAGGCAGCTGCTCGCAGAACGTCACGCGACCCTCGATGTCGCCCTCGAGACGGGGCTCAGCGGTTCGGGGCGCCTGCACGACCTCTTCCTCAGGTGGGAAGCGATGACGCCGGGCGACTATGCCCGGCAATGCGAGGGCGTGACGATATTCTGGGGCTGGTTCGAAAGCCCGTTCGGACCGGCCCTCGTGATGGGGACCGAGAAGGGCATCTGCGGCATCGGCTTCGCCGACGAGGCCGGGCCGGGCGCGGCAATGGCCGACCTTACCGGACGCTGGCCGAAGGCCAGCTTTGTCGAGGATCCGGAATTCCTGCGCCCCTGGGTGACGGCAGCGTTCGGAGCGGCCGCCGGCGGGGCCGGAACGGCGCCCCTGTTCCTCATCGGCGCACCGTTCCAGATCAAGGTCTGGGAAGCCCTGCTGCGCATTCCCTCGGGCCACGTCACGACCTATGGCGAGATTGCCGCCGCCATCGGCCGGCCCGCCGCAGTCCGGGCGGTCGGCACCGCGGTCGGCCGGAACCCGGTCAGCTGGCTCATTCCATGCCACCGGGCGCTGCGAAGGACCGGCGCGCTTGGCGGATACCACTGGGGACTGCCGCGCAAACGTGCCCTGCTGGCCTGGGAGGCCGCACGGACCGAGGCCGCATGACCGTGAAGCCCGGGCCACGCGCGGGCCGCGGGCAAGAAATCGCCGACCGTGTTGGAGCACTGGCTTGTGTCCCGGTTTCCTTGGTATGTGACGGGCGATGCCCGGAGACCGGGCCCGACAGAGAGGCGGCAGAACATGAGATTCCTATCCACTGCAGTAATCGGTGCAATGGGCGTGACGGCGCTTTCGGCCTGCAACCCTCAGACCAACGCCGAACAGGGCGCGCTGATCGGCGCCATCGGCGGCGGCCTGATCGGCGCGGCTGCGGCCGACAAGAACGAGACGAAAGGTGCCGCCATCGGGGCCGTTACCGGCGCCGCACTGGGCGGACTGATCGGCAGCCAGCTGGACAAGCAGGCCAAGGAACTGGATCGCGACATCCAGAACGGAAATGTCCGGATCGTCAACGAAGGCAACTTCCTGCGGGTCGTCATGCCCGACGGGATCCTGTTCGCCACGTCGAGCGATGCGCTCGACCCGGCGATCCTGCCCGACCTGGCGGTGGTCGCCAACAGCCTCCTGCGCTATCCGAACACGACGGCGCGCGTCGTCGGCCACACCGACAGCACGGGGTCGCTTGCCTACAACCAGTCGCTCAGCGAGCGTCGTGCGGCGTCGGTCGCCGCAGTCCTGCGGCAGAACGGGGTTCCGTCGTCCCGCATCGTGACCATCGGGCGCGGCCCCAACGAGCCGATCGCCTCGAACGCCACACCGGAAGGTCGCGCGCAGAACCGCAGGGTCGAGATCCTGATCATCCCGAACCAGTAGGGCGGATACCGAAATGGCGGAAAGGCCGGGCATTCCGCCCGGCCTTTTCGTTTGTCCCACGTGTCTGGAGCCGGTCGCTGCCTAGTGCAGCTTGGCGGATACCTCGCCGATTGCGGCCTCGATCAGCCGGTTGCGCTCGGCCGGCGTCATCCCCGCCGCGATCAGGTCGCCAGCGGCACCGACAGCCACGGTGACGGCCCGGTCGCGCACCTCGCGCACGGCGGCCGCCTCGGCCGAGGCGATCTGGTCCTCGGCCGCCGCGAGCCTGCGGGCGATCGCGGACTTCAGTTCGGCCTTCGCCTGTTCGGCCGCGGCCTCTGCCTCGCGCCTTGCGTTGGCGACGATCAGATCGGCCTGCGCCTGCATCTCCTTGCGCCTGGACTCATAGCCCGCAAGGACCGCCTTGGCCTCCTCGTGAAGTTTCCGCGCGGCATCGAGATCCGCACGGATCCCTTCCGCCCGCTTGTCGAGCAGCCCTCCGAGCAGCCCGCCGACCTTGAGGTAGATCAGGACGGCGATGAAGATGAGGAAGGCGAGCCAGACGACGAATTCGGTGTTGCGCAGCGAAAGGAACGGCCCTTCCGCCGCCATTGCAGGCGTCGCGGCCAGCGACAGGACTGCCGTCATCGTGCGGGTCATGGCGGTCATCCCCTGATCCTCGCGGCCACCGCCGCAGCAACGCCCTTGGCATCCGCGCTGACCCCCAGCGCGCCAAGGATGGCAACGGTCGTTTCGGTCGCGACCTCGGTCACGCTGGCCATGGCGCTGGCCCGGATCTCGGCGATCCGCTTTTCGGATTCAGCCGTCCGCGCCGCGATCTCGGCATCCGCCATTGCCGTCGCCTTGTCGAGATCCGCGCGGATCTCCTCGCGTGCTTTGGCGACGATCGCGGCAGCCTGGCTGCGCGCCTCTGCCAGCGCGGCCGTGTAGGCCTTCTCGGCCTCGACTGCCTTTTCCTTGAGCGCTTCGGCAGCGGCGATGTCTGCGGCGATGCGCCCCGCGCGGTCGTCGAGGATGCCGCCGATGCGCGGGATGATGACGCGTGACACGATCAGCCAGATGACGACCAGCGTGACCAGAAGCCAGAAGATCTGGTTCGGGAAGGTCGAGATGTCGAGCTGGGGCATGCCGACGGATTGCGCCGCATGCCCGGCAGCCCCTGCCGCGTGCTCGGCTGCACCGGCTGCTTCTGTTTCGGTTGCCATGTCGCTCTCCGCTGTCCGGTCTCAGGGGACGGGCAGGTCTGCCCGTCCGTCAGGAATCGGACGCCGGATCAGACGGCGAACATCAGCAGAAGCGCGACGAGGAACGAGAAGATCCCGAGCGCTTCGGCGAAGGCGATGCCGATGAACATCGTCGCGGTCTGGCCCGCCGCGGCGGAGGGGTTGCGCAGCGCGCCGAGGATGAAGTTGCCGACGACGTGGCCCACGCCGACGGCGGCGCCGCCCATGCCGGTGCAGGCAAGGCCCGCGCCGATGTACTTGCCGAGGGCGGTTGCTGCTACGAGTTCCATGGTGGTCTCCTTGGAGTTGGATGTCTGTGGATGTCGAGGATCTGTCCCGCCCTAGTGGTGCGGGTGGAGCGCGTCACGCAGATAGACGCAGGTCAGGATCGAGAAGACATAGGCCTGGATGAAGCAGACGAGCATCTCGAGGGCATACATCGCGACGATGGCGAGGATGGCCAGCGGCGTGACGAGGAAGCCGAGCGACGAGAACAGGATGAGCGGGGCGAAGGCCGCGAACACCTTGATGACCGCGTGCCCGGCCATCATGTTGCCGGCAAGTCGGATCGAGTGGCTGACGGGGCGCACGAAGTAGCTGATGATCTCGATCAGCGCGAGGACCGGCCGCAGCGGCAGCGGCGCGGCCGAGATCCAGAACAGGCTCAGGAACCCGGCGCCGTTCTTCACGAAGCCGATGACGGTGACGCTGACGAAGACGAGAAGGGCCATCACCGCCGTCACCGCGATGTGGGAGGTCGTCGTGAAGGCGCCGGGGATGAGCCCGAGGAAGTTCGAGAAGACGATGAACAGGAAGAGGGTCAGCACGTAGGGGAAGTATTTCAGGCCGTCATGGCCGGCCACGTCCTCGACCATCTTGCGGATGAAGGAATAGCCGAGTTCGGCGACCGACTGCACGCGGCCGGGCACGACGGCGCGGCGGCCGGTGCCGACGACGAAGAGCAGGATCACGCAGACGACCGCGACCGCCATCCACAGGGTGACGTTGGTCGGCGTGTGCCAGGCGATGGTGTCGCCGCCGAAGAGCGGCTTGACCACGAACTGGTCCATCGGGTGGAATACCAGACCTTCCGCTTCGGTCCCTTCGGCCACGTTCAGTCCCCTTTCCGCCGCGGGTCGATGCCCGCCACTTCGCCGTCCTGGAGCTCGCGGGCGGTCCGCAGCATGGTGCGCACCCCGGCCGCGAAGCCCGCAAGCGTCAGGATCACCAGGAAGACCGGCAGGGTGCCGAGCAGGAGGTCCAGCCCGTACCCGGCGACGAAGCCGATCCCGAGGCCCGAGACCAGCTCGATCACCATGCGCCAGCCCTGGGAGGCCTGACTGTAGTGTTCGTCCCTCGGGGGTTCGGGCGCGGTGGCGCGCTTCACCTCGGCGATCCGTTCCTCCAGCCGCTTCAGCCGTTCGGGATCGGGTTCTTCGGCCACGTCCGGCCCCCCTGGTCGATGGCGCCGTTGCTACGGGCGGCGCGGACGCGAGTCAAGGGACCAGGACGAGGGTGTCCCATTGTGGGACACCTACCCAAGTAATTGTATTTGCTATGAAAAATTTTCGCTTTTCATGACTCGTTAACGAATGGCGGCCTTCGGGGCGGGATGCGGGGCGCCGGAAGGCGGCGCCGGCATGTTCAACCATCCGGTTGACCATCGCCCCCCGCCGCGCGACACAGACGCCATGCACGCCACGCAGGAACAGGCCCTGGACGCCGTCTTTGCCGCCCTTGCCGACCCGACGCGGCGGGCGATCCTGGTGATGCTCTTGGAGGACGACATGGCGGTCACCGACGTCGCAGAGCCCTTCGCGATGTCGCTGGCCGCGATCTCGAAGCACCTGTCGGTCCTGACCGCCGCCGGGCTGATCGCGCAGGAGAAGCGCGGGCGGGTGAAATGGTGCAAGCTGCTGCCCGACGCGCTGAAGGGCGCATCCGTCTGGATGCAGGGCTTCGGCCAGTTCGACGACATCGACCTGGATGCCTTCGAGCGCTTCCTCGCGGCCGAGCTGGACGCGCCGGGGGGCGAGGCCGGCTGAGGCGGGCGCACCCGTCCCTCAGGCAGCGTCCTCGCGCAGGAGCATCAGGAGCGCCACGGCGGTAAGTGCCACGCCGATGGCGACGCGGGGCGCCGGGGGCTGGTTGCCCAGCGCGACCTGCCAGAGGATCACCCAGGCCGGCACGAGGTAGGTATAGGCCATCACCCGGGCGGCCGGGAGCCTGAGGGCCGCAAACTGGAGAAGCACCAGCGTCAGCGCCGAGGCGACGACGGCGAGATAGGCGAGGACCGCCCAGAACACCGGCGGCAGGGCCGGCCAGTCCGTGGCCAGCACGTCCCGCCAGCCCAGGGCGGCAAGCACGACCGCCCCGCCGACGAAGGTTCCCACCGGAAAGACCAGGGCGCTTTCGCCGCGGTTCAGGCGCCGGACGAGGGGGGTATAGAGGGCATGGGCCACGCAGCCGAGGAAGAAGACGGCCTCTCCCCGCCCGACCTGGAACCGCAGGAGCGCGGCGGGATCGGCACGGAAGATCACCCACAGCGCACCGGCCGCCCCGATGGCCAGCGCCGCCGCGACGCGGCCGGTCATCCGCTGGCCGAGGAGCAGCCGGCCGAAGCCCGCCGACATCAGCGGCGTCAGGGTGAACACGGCAGCGGTCGAGACCGGATCGGCGGTCTTCAGGCCCTGGAACATCAGCACGAAGTAGATGGCGAAGACGCCGCCGAGCAGGGCGTAGCGCCAGGGTGCGCGGAAGGCGGAAGCCGGGATCCCCGTGGCCACGAGGGCGACCGCCGCGATCACCGCCGCGGCGAGCGCGAAGCGCAGGGCGGCGAGCGCCACGGGCGAGACCATCGGCGCGACGATGGCCCCGAGCGCGAAGGAGCCCGCCACGAGCCCCGAGAAGGCCAGCATCGCCGCATGGCCGGCGAGCGGGGGACGCACCCTGCCTATCCCGCCTGGCGCGCCGGGTCGCACTCGCGGATCCAGGCCTTGAGCTCTGCGAGCGCCGCCTGGATCTTTGGTGTGCGGTGCAGGTCGACATGGGTGACCAGCCACAGAGCGGTGGACCATTCCGGCCGCGGCGGCAGGATTTCGACCATGCCGCCCCTGCGTGCCGCCGCATAGGTATCGAGAAAGCCCAGGCCGATTCCGGCCGCCACCGCATCCTCGAGCGCCGAAAGGTCGTTGGAGCGGTAGACAACCGCCTCGCGGGGGACCCGATCGGCCAGCCAGCGGAAGAAGACGGGCCGTGCGTCGGCACGGTCGGGCCCGACGAAGCGGTGGCCGGCAAGGTCATCCTCGCCGCGCGGCTGCCCGTGCCGGGCGACGTAGGATTCGGCGGCGAAGAGACCGACAGGCAGGGTCTGGAGCGGCTGGACCACGTTGTCGGGATCGTCCGGGCGGGGGCCGGCGCGCAGGGCCACATGCGCCTCGCCGTATTCGAGGCGCAGGACCCGCATGTCGGTGACGAGGTGGACGACGAGGGCGGGATGGGCCGCCATGAGCCGCGCGAGCGCCGGGGTGATCATCGCCGCGAGGCCCGGCACGGAGGTCACGATCAGGTCGCCCGAGATCGCGGCCGAGCGGCCGTCAATCCTGGCCCGCATCTGGGCGAAGCGCTCCTCGGTCGCCTGGCCGACCTTGAGCAGTTCCTGGCCGGCCTCGGTCGGCGTGTAGCCCCGCGCGTGCCGCTGGAAGAGCCGCGCGCCGAGCCGCTTCTCGAGGGCGTCCACATGGCGGATGACGGTGGCATGATGCACCCCCAGCGCCGCGGCGGCCCCCGACACGGTCCCCAGCCGCGCGACGAAATAGGCGGTGCGGATCTCGTCCCAGGTCGCGTCGTCCATCCGTCTCCTCCCCTCGGCGCCGGCCCCGATGCGATACCTGCATGTTGCGGGCCGCACCGCAATCCCGGGACGCGATGGACAGCATGACGGGGCGAAGGCTATCGTGCCGGCGCCTGCAGCGGAATCTGCTTCTGCGGCAAGGGGGGAACATGGCGGCGGTGGACAAGAACAGGCGGTGGAAGTTCCTGTCCAGACCCTCGACCCCGGGACTGATCCTGGCAGCCGCGGTTTTCGTGGCCGCCCTGACGCCCAGCCTGATCCCGCGTCCCTGGCCGATCCAGGGTGCGCTTGCCGGCATCGGCGCGGCGATCGGCTACATGATCGGGGCGGCGCTGACCGGCATCTGGGCCTATCTCGGCCTTGCCATGCCCGAGGGCCGGGCGGCGCGGGGCGTCTTCCGCACCGGCGCCGCGGTGGCGGCGGCGATCGCGCTTTACGGCCTCTTCCGGGCGACCGGCTGGCAGAACGCGGTCCATGCGGCGGTGTCGCTGCCCCCGGTCGAGAGCGCCTTCCCGGTCTCGATCGCCGCGGTGGCGGCCGTCTTCTTCCTGCTGCTGGCCGTCATCGGGCGGGCCTTCCGTCTTGTCGCCGGGTCGGTGGCAAGATGGCTGGAGCGGTTCATGCCGCCCCGTCTGTCCCTGGCGATCGCGCTGGTCGTGGCGGCGGCCTTCTTCTGGACGGTCGGCAACGGCCTCCTGATGGCGAACGTGCTGGCCTTCCTCGACCGCACCTATGCCCGCATAGACCAGATGGTCACCCCCGACCAGCCCCGGCCCGACGACCCGCTCAAGTCCGGCAGCCCCGCCTCGCTGACGCGGTGGGCCGATCTCGGCAACATGGGGCGCGACTATGTCGTGGCCGGGCCGGACGCGGCGGAGATCGCCGCGGTCACCGGCGGGCCGGCGAAGGAGCCGCTGCGCGTCTATGTCGGGCTGAACTCGGCCGAGACCCCGCAGGAGCGCGCGCGGCTGGCGCTGGACGAGCTGATCCGCATCGGCGCCTTCGAGCGCGGATGGCTGCAGATCGCCACGCCGACGGGAACGGGATGGATCGATCCGGCCGCGCAGATGCCGGTGGAGTTCCTGACGCGCGGCGACATCGCGACGGTGGCGGTGCAGTATTCCTACCTGCCCTCCTGGCTGACGCTGATCGTCGACCGCTCGGGCTATGGCGCGGAGACGGCGCGCGAGGTCTTCCGCGCGGTCTACGGCTACTGGCGGACGCTGCCGAAGGACCGCCGCCCGCGGCTCTACCTGTCCGGGCTGAGCCTGGGATCGGTCAACGGGCAGGCGGCGCTGGACCTCTATGACGTGATCGCCGATCCCTTCCAGGGCGCGCTGTGGGTCGGGCCGCCCTTCGCCAACCAGACCTGGCGCGAGCTGACGGAGGGCCGCAACAAGGGCACGCCGATCTGGCTGCCGACCTTCCGCGACAGCTCGGTCGTGCGCTTCACCGCGCAGGAGAACCACCTTGCGGTGCCGGGCGCCGTCTGGGGCCCGATGCGCATCGTCTACCTTCAGTATGCCAGCGACCCGATCGTGTTCTTCCGCGAGGACAGCTGGCGGCACGAGCCGGATTACCTGAAAGAGCCGCGCGGGCCGGACGTGTCGCCGAAGATGCAGTGGATCCCGGTCGTGACCTTCCTGCAGACCATGGTCGACATGGTGATCGCGACGACCGTGCCGCTGGGCCGCGGGCATGTCTATGCGGCGGAGGACTATGCCGAGGCCTGGGCCGAGGTCCTGGCGGTCCCGGGCCAGGACGACGCCTTCCTGGCGCGGCTGAAGGCGCATCTGGCGGCAAAGGGGATCTGACCCGCGGGCCGATGGCCGCCCCGCGGCACGGTGACTGCGCCGGCCGTCCGCCGGCCCCGCCCGCGCTTGACTCGCGACGGCCGGAGGCCTAAAGGCCGGCGTGAATTCCCCGGAGGCTGCGCTTCCGGTCCCGCAGCCTTTGGCGGGGATCGCCATCCGTCAGCGCGTCGCGCCCACGGGTGCGATCGGTGTTTGGATGTCCGGCGCAGGTCTGGCCGGCGGAATCGGATCGGGCCGGAGGGGCCAGCGGAATGTTCGAGAACCTGTCCGAGCGCCTTGGCGGCGTCTTCGACCGGCTGACGCGGCAGGGCGCCCTGACCGAGGCCGATGTCGCCACCGCCCTGCGCGAGGTGCGTGTCGCGCTGCTCGAGGCGGATGTCTCGCTGCCGGTGGCGCGGGACTTCGTCGCCCGCGTCCAGGAGCGTGCGACGGGGCAGGCCGTCACGCGCTCGGTCACGCCGGGCCAGCAGGTCGTCAAGATCGTGCATGACGAGCTTGTGCGCGTGCTGGCCGGCGACACGGATCCCGGCCCCCTGAAGATCGACAACCCCCCTGCCCCCATCCTGATGGTAGGCCTTCAGGGGTCGGGCAAGACGACCACCACGGCAAAGCTGGCCAGACGGCTGTCCGAGAAGATGGGCAAGCGCGTTCTCATGGCCTCGCTCGACACCAACCGGCCGGCGGCGATGGAACAGCTTGCCATCCTGGGCCGGCAGACGGGCATCGACACGCTGCCCATCGTCAAGGGCGAGACGGCCGTCCAGATCGCGCGGCGCGCGAAGTCGCAGGCGACCCTTGGCGGCTACGATGTCTACATGCTCGACACTGCCGGGCGGCTGCACATCGACGAAGTGCTGATGGACGAGGTCCAGGCCGTCCGTGACGCGGTGAACCCGCGCGAGACCCTGCTGGTCGTCGACGGGCTGACGGGCCAGGACGCCGTCAACGTCGCCACCGAGTTCGACGGCAAGGTCGGCATCACCGGCGTTGTCCTGACGCGGATGGACGGCGACGGCCGCGGCGGGGCGGCCCTTTCGATGCGCGCCGTCACCGGCAAGCCCATCCGCTTCGTGGGCCTCGGCGAGAAGATGGACGCGCTGGAGCCCTTCGAGGCCGAGCGCGTCGCCGGCCGCATCCTCGGCATGGGCGACATCGTGGCCCTTGTCGAGAAGGCGCAGGAGACCTTCGAGGCCGAACAGGCCGAGCGCATGATGAAGCGGTTCCAGCAGGGCCGCTTCAACATGAACGATCTGAAGATGCAGATCGAGCAGATGCTGAAGATGGGGGGCATGCAGGGCGTCATGGGAATGATGCCGGGCATGGGCAAGATGCAGAAGGCCGCGGAGGAGGCGGGCTTCGACGACCGGATGCTGCGCCGCCAGATCGCGCTGATCCAGTCGATGACGAAGAAGGAGCGGGCCAATCCCGACATCCTTCAGGCCAGCCGCAAGAAGCGCATCGCGGCGGGCGCGGGGCTGGAGGTTTCCGAGCTGAACAAGCTGCTCAAGCAGCACCGCCAGATGGCCGACATGATGAAGCGGATGGGCAAGGGCGGCATGATGCGCCAGGCCATCCGGCAGATGTTCGGCAAGGGCGGGATGCCCGACCCCTCGAAGATGTCGCCCGAGGAGATGCAGGCCAGGGCGAAGGAACTGGCGGGCAAGCTGCCGGCCGGCCTGGGCACGCCGGGGGGTGGCCTGCCGGGCCTTGGCGGGATGGGCGGGCTGAAGCTGCCGCAGGGCCTGTCGGGCCTTGGCCTGGGCAAGAGGAAGTGACGGCGACATGGCGGCCCGCCTGATCCCCGTGATCGAGACCGGCAGGCTGACCCTGCGCGGCCCGCGGCGCGAGGACTTTGCGCCCTATGCGGCGTTCTGGGCCTCGGCGCGTTCGCTGCACGAGGACGGGCCGCGCGACGCGCGCGCCGCCTGGGAGGATTTCGCCGCCGCCTTCGGGCTGTGGCTGATCGAGGGCTACGGCTGCTGGTCGGTGGAGGACCGCACGACCGGCGCCTTCTGCGGCATCGTCGGCATGAACCGGCCGGTCCATTTCGACGAGCCGGAGATCGGCTGGACGCTGGTGCCCGAGGCCGAGGGCAAGGGGATCGCCTTCGAGGCGGCGATGGCCGCGCGCGACTGGGTCTATGCGAACACGGCCCTGACCACGATGGTCAGCTACATCGGCCCGGCCAACATCCGGTCGATCCGGCTTGCCGAGCGCATGGGCGCCTGGCGCGACGCCTCGGTCGCGGGGCCGGACGCGGGCGATGTGGTGATGCGGCATCCCGGGCCGGGGGGGCGCGCATGACCTTTCCCCTGCACGGCACCCCGGTCCTGGAGACCGGCCGCCTTGTCCTGCGGGCGCCGTCGCCGGGGGATTTCGAACCCTGTGCGGCCTTCCTGATGTCGGACCGTGCGCGGTTCGTCGGCGGGCCGCTGACGCGGCCGAACGCCTGGCGGGCGATGTGCCACCTGACCGGGCACTGGGTGCATCGCGGCTTCGGCATGTTCATCTTCTCGGACCGCTCGGCGCCGGATGTGCCGCTCGGCATGGCCGGGCCCTGGTTCCCCGAGGGCTGGCCCGAGCACGAGATCGGCTGGTCGGTCTGGCAGCCAGGGGCCGAGGGCAGGGGCTTCGCCTTCGAGGCGGCCGCGGCGGCACGGGACTGGGCCTTCGGGACCCTCGGCTGGCGGACGGCGGTCAGCTACATCGACCGCCGGAACGCGCGATCGATCGCGCTGGCCGAACGGCTGGGGGCACGGCCCGATCCGGAGGCCCGCTGGCCCTTTCCCGAGGACGACAACGTGGTCTACCGCCACCCCGCACCGGAGGTGCCCGCATGACGCCCGACGCCCGGACGGCCCAGCCGCAGGAGACCCGGTGATGGACACCCGGACCGACGCCGCGGCCCTGCTGAAGGACCATCGCGCCGCCATCGACAGGCTGGATGCGATCCTGGTCTATACCCTGGCCGAGCGGTTCAAGCAGACGCAGGCGGTCGGGCGGCTGAAGGCCGAGCACGGGCTGCCGCCCAGCGATCCGGCGCGCGAGGCCCAGCAGATGGCCCGGCTTGACGAGCTGGCCAAGGAAGCCGACCTCGACCCCGACCTCGCCAAGAAATTCCTGAGCTTCATCATCAGCGAAGTCATCAGGCATCACGAGAAGCTGCAACGCTGACAGGGGGCCCTTGCCCCGCCCAACGCCATACCGAAGGAGACAGAGTCATGGCCATGAAGATCCGCCTCGCCCGTGGGGGCACCAAGAAGCGCCCGTTCTATTCCATCGTGGCGGCCGACAGCCGGATGCCGCGCGACGGCCGCTTCATCGAGAAGCTCGGGACCTACAACCCGCTCCTGGCCAAGGACAGCGAGGACCGGGTGAAGATGAACATGGAGCGCGTCACCTGGTGGCTGGGCCAGGGTGCGCAGCCCACCGACCGCGTGGCGCGGATGCTGGAGGCCGCCGGCGCCCGGCCGAAGGCGGTGCGCGCGAACCCGAAGAAGGGCGAGCCCCACGAGCAGGCGAAGAAGCGCGCCGAGGCGCGGGCCGCCAGGGCGGCCGCGGCCGCCGCCGCACCCGCCGCAGAAGCCGCGGCCGAGGCCTCGGGCGAGTGATCCGGCGCGCCGCCCTGCCCCGATCCGGCGGTTCCCGGCGTGGCTGCTGACCGCATCCTGGTCGGCGCCGTCGCAGGCGCCTTCGGCGTCCGGGGCGAGGTGCGCCTGAAGAGCTTCTGCGCGGTGCCGGAGGCGATCGCGGGCTACGGCCCGCTGTGGTCGCCCGACGGGGCGCGCAGCTTCACCCTGGCCGGAGTCCGCCCGATTCCGGGCGGGCTTGCGGCCCGGCTTTCGGGCGTCGCGACACGGGAACAGGCCGAGGCGCTGCGCGGCCTGACCCTGCATGCCGACCGCGCGCGGCTGCCGGCCCTGCCGGACGACGAGTTCTATCACGCCGACCTGATCGGGCTGACGGCCGTGGATACCGGCGGGGCGGTGCTGGGCCGCGTGCAGGCCATCCACAACCACGGCGCCGGCGACATCATCGAGGTGCAGGGCAAGGGCAGGGCCCTGCTTCTGCCCTTCACCCGGGCGGTCGTCCCGACGGTCGACCTGACGGCCGGCCGCATCGTCGTGGACCCGCCCGAGGAGACGCCGGGGGAGGAGGGGCGATGACCGGCCCCGGAAATCCGCGTTCGCACGGGCGCGTGCGCGTCAGCCTCTCGGCGCAGCCGCGCGACCTGATGGAGGGCCCGCGCCGTCTGGCCGGCGCCTGGACGGCCAGGGTCATCACGCTGTTCCCCGAGGCCTTTCCGGGCACGCTCGGCCTGTCGCTGACGGGCAAGGCCCTGGACATGGGCCTGTGGGCGCTGGAGACGATCGACCTGCGCCAGTTCGGCGAGGGGCGGCACCGCAACGTGGACGACAGTCCGGCCGGCGGCGGCGCGGGCATGGTGCTGCGTGCCGACATCGTGGCGAAGGCCCTGGATCAGGCGGCGATCGGCGCGCCGGCAGACCGCGGCAGATGGCCCGTCGTCTATCTCTCGCCGCGGGGAAGGCCGTTCACCCAGGCCACCGCGCGTGCCTGGGCGCAGGCCGAGGGCGTGACCCTGCTCTGCGGCCGTTTCGAGGGCGTCGACCAGCGCGTCCTGGACCATTACGCCGTCGAGGAGATCAGCCTTGGCGATTTCGTCCTGACAGGCGGAGAGATCGCCGCGCAGGCCTTGATCGACGCGACGGTGCGCCTTATACCCCGCGTGCTCGGGAATCAGCATTCCGCCGAGGAGGAATCCTTTTCGGACGGCCTGCTGGAAGCCCCGCACTACACGAAACCGGCCGACTGGATGGGCCGCGCGATACCGGAGGTTCTTCTGTCCGGCCATCACGCGAACATCACCCGCTGGCGCCGGTCCGAGGCCGAAAGGCTGACCAAGGAACGCCGACCTGATCTCTGGCGGGCTTACACGGCGAAGGCCGGTAGGGACCCGGATGAAGACCAAGAGCTCTGAGGCCGCAGACACCACCGCCGCAACAGGCGGGCAAAGAAAGGAGGCGCCGATGGACATCATCGCGCAGCTCGAGGCCGAACAGATCGCGGCGCTCGGAAAGAAGATCCCCGACTTCAAGGCGGGCGACACCGTCCGCGTCGGCTACAAGGTGACGGAAGGCACGCGCACGCGCGTGCAGAACTACGAGGGCGTGGTGATCGGCCGCAAGGGCGGCGGGACCATCGGCGCGTCCTTCACGGTGCGGAAGATCTCGTTCGGCGAGGGTGTCGAGCGCGTCTTTCCGCTCTATTCGACGAACATCGACAGCATCGAGGTCGTCCGCCGCGGCCGCGTCCGCCGGGCGAAGCTCTATTACCTCCGCGACCGGCGCGGCAAGTCGGCCCGCATCGCCGAGGTCGGCAACTACAGGGAAAGGGCGGAGTGAGCGCGATGAAGAAGGACATTCATCCCGACTACCACATGATCGACGTCAAGATGACGGACGGCACCGTCTTCCGCACCCGGACCACCTGGGGCAAGGACGGCGACCAGATGGCGCTGGAGATCGACCCCCTTTCGCACCCGGCCTGGACGGGGGGTTCGGCCAAGCTGATGGACACGGGCGGCCGCGTCTCGAAGTTCAAGAACAAGTACGCGGGCCTGGGATTCTGATCCCGGTTGTGCTTTCCAAGCGGGGGCACACAAAATATAGTCGGAGGCGCGCCCGATGGGGCGCGCCTTCTGATTCACGGCGCGGGGCAGGCGCCGGTCTGACGGGACGGGGACATGGCGCATATCATCGTCGTCGGGAACGAGAAGGGCGGCTCCGGCAAGTCCACCACCTGCATGCACATCGCGACGGCCCTGGCGCGGATGGGGCACCGCACCGGGGCGCTGGACCTGGACCTGCGGCAGCGCAGCTTCGCCCGCTACATCGAGAACCGGCGCGCCTTCATCCGCCGCTCGGGCCTGGCGCTGCCGATGCCCGACTACCGCGACCTGCCGGAGGTGGATGCGGCAACCCTGGCGGCGGGAGAGAACGTCTATGACCATCGCCTGTCGGCCGCCATCTCGGGGCTGGAGAAGGACTGCGCCTTCATCGTCATCGACTGTCCCGGCAGCCACACGCGGCTGAGCCAGGTCGCCCATACGCTGGCCGACACGCTGGTCACCCCGCTCAACGACAGCTTCATCGATTTCGACCTTCTGGCCCGCATCGACCCCGAGACGAGCCGGGTCACCGGACCCTCGATCTATTCCGAGATGGTGTGGAACGCCCGGCAGCTGCGCGCCCGGGCCGGACTGAAGCCGATCGACTGGGTCGTGCTGCGCACGCGGGTCGGGCCGCAGCAGATGCACAACAAGCGCAAGGTGGGCGATGCGCTGGACCAGCTGGCACGGCGCATCGGCTTCCGGGTCGCATCGGGTTTTTCCGAGCGGGTGATCTTCCGCGAGCTGTTTCCCCGCGGGCTGACCCTTCTGGACCTGCGCGAGGTCGGGGTGACGACGCTGAACATCTCGAACGTCGCGGCGCGGCAGGAACTGCGCGACCTGATCCGTGCGCTGAACCTGCCCGGCGTGACGGTGACGTTCTGACGGGTCAGGCGGCCCCGCGGCTGCGGAAGCTGAAGATTCCGGGTGGCGAGACGCGGCGCAGCCGCGGGCCCGTCACCGCAGGGGATGTCATGGCCTTGAGCCGGGATTCGAAACGGTCCGGCTGCTTCTGCCCGGCCTTCTGCCGCCGTCCGAGGATGTTCAACGCCAGTTTCATGGTCGTTCCCACAGTCCATCACCGCCCCTCGCAACCCTTATGCCCCTGATCCGTGGCCGAAAAACGGCGCTGGCCGGGTGATTGGCTGTCATTTGGGGGGTCGCGGCCGACACAGTGTCTGCCGGGTTGCGACAATCGGGCAACAGGGGGGAGGCAGAGACGGGGACGTTCCGCGCGGCGCGGGATGCGGAGCAGGCCGGGGCGAGGAGGGGTGGCGGACCCGGAGCGATTCGAACGCCCGACCCCCAGATTCGTAGTCTGGTGCTCTATCCAGCTGAGCTACGGGTCCGCAATGGCACGGGGACATATCCACGCCACAGGGTCAATGCAAGGGCGAATCGGCCCCCTGCCCCGCCGCCTGCGCCGCCTCGGCGGACGGGATGTCACGCGGCAGGCGGATGATGAACTCGGTACCTTCGGAATCGCTGCGCACCAGGGTCAGGCTGCCGCCGTGCCCGCGCACGAGTTCGGCGGCGATGGCAAGGCCGAGGCCGGTTCCGCCCTTGCGGAACCCGCCCTGGAAGGGCTGGAAAAGGTGCTCGCGCGCACGCTCGGGCAGGCCCGGCCCCGTGTCGCCGACCCGGATCCACCAGTCCGCGTCGGTCTCGCCGGCCGCAACCTCGATCGTGCCGGGGCGCCCGGTGCCCTCGATCGCCTGCCGCGCGTTGCGCACGAGATTCGTTAGCACGCGCAGGAGCTGGTCGTGATCGGCGCGCAGGGTCAGCCCGGCTGGGACGTCGGTCACGAAGTCCACCTCGGCGGCGCCGGCGGCAAGGCGCTCGGCCTCGATCAGGTCGGCGACAAGGCCGTTGAGGACGAAGCGGGTCAGCGCGGGGGGCGGCTCCTCCGCGCGGCCGAAGGCCAGCGTCGCCTCGCAGAGGTTCACGGCGCGGGTGACCGAGGCCACGAGCTTCGGCGCCGCCTTGCTGACCGCGGGATCGGCGCTGTTCTCCATCCGGTCGGCCAGAAGCTGGGCCGTCGTCAGCGCATTGCGCAGATCGTGGCTGATCTTGGCGACGGCCCCGCCGAGCTGGGCGAGACGCTCCTTCTGCCGGAGCGCGCCGGTGAGCTGGCGCTGCATGGATTGCAGCGCTTCCTCGGCCTCGCGCAGTTCGGCGATGCCGGCGCGCGGCTCGATCACCCGGCGCGCATCCTCGGGCGCCTCGGAATAGGCCGACATCGAGGCGACGACGCGGCGGATCGGCGCCACGAGGAAGCGGCGGACGGCGAAGAAGAGCAGCGCCGCGGTCACGATCGAGATGACGGCCGACAGGAGCAGGATGCGGAAGCCGTAGTCGATCATCGCGGTGCGCAGGGGCTGCGTGTCCATCGTGACCTCGATCAGGAGGCCGGCCTGACGGACCGGATCGCCGATCACCCGGATGATCCGGTTCTGCGGGGTGAGCAGGACATGGACCGCGTCGCGGATCAGGACCCAGGAGGGCGCATCACGCAGGTCGTAGGTCGCCTCGATCGGGCCGGGGATGGGCGAGGACAGGACAAGCTGGCGCGCCTCGTCGCGGCGCAGCACGACGTTGTAGACCTCGGCATTGGCCAGCAGCTCCTTCTCGAGCGAGGCGTCGATCATCTCGTCGGAGGCAAGCAGGGCAAGCGAGGCGATCTGGGCCCGTTCAAGGCGCGACAGCAGGTAATCCTCGCGGAAGCGGGCTACCGAAGGGACAAAGATCAGCACCTCGGCCACCATCACGAAGATCGTGGTCAGCAACAGGAACCGCCCCGAAAGCGAGTTCAGAAACATGCCCGTTTCACGGTGCGATGCGCACTGCCCCTTCCGTCTCACCACGGTCTAGCCGCCGGATGGCCGCCCCGCAACCGCAGCACAGAGATAGGTGCGCGGCCGGCGGCCGAACACCCGGGCCCCGGCCGGAATCGGGCAGGAATTCGCGCCCCCGCACCGTTGACTTGGCCCGTCGGGACGAATATGAGCCGGAGCCTGTCGAATTGATGCCCTCGAATCCCGGCCGGGAGCTGTGCGGCAAAACGTGGATGGCCTGCGATGAAACGCACATTTCAACCCTCGAACCTTGTCCGGGCGCGCCGCCACGGGTTCCGTGCCCGCATGGCAACGAAGGGCGGGCGCAAGGTCCTGAACGCGCGCCGGGCGCGCGGCCGCAAGGTCCTGTCGGCCTGAGGGCCGGCAGCCGGGGACGGATGTCCCTTCCCCCCGAGGACGACGCGACGGCGGGCCGGCAGCCGACGGAGGCCGGCGGCGCGGGGGGCAGGCTGCGTATCGACAGGCTCCGCAGGCGGGCGGATTTCCTGCGCGCGGCGCAGGCGGCACGCCGGACCACGCCGGGTTTCCTGCTTCAGGCGCGCAGCCGTGCGGCGGGCGAGCACGATCCCTCTGCCGCGCGCGTCGGGTTCACCTGCTCGCGGAAGGTCGGCAATGCCGTTGCCCGCAACCGGGCGCGGCGCCGGCTGCGGGCGGTGGCGCGGGCCGTCCTTCCGGTCGCGGGGCGTCCGGGCTGGGACTATGTCCTGATCGGGCGGCCCGGGACGACGGCGGGGATGGCCTACGAAACCCTGCTCGGCGATCTGATCGCCGCACTCGAGCGCATCCACGGGCCGCGGCGATGAGCCCGCTCGCCCGTCTTGTCGCGCTTCCGGTGCGCGCCTACCGGCTGGTCCTGTCGCCCTGGGTCGGACATTCCTGCCGCTACCAGCCGACATGTTCGGCCTATGCGCTGGAGGCCCTGGAACGGCACGGCGCCTTCCGCGGAACCTGGCTTGCGGTGCGGCGGATCCTGCGCTGCCATCCCTGGGGCGGGTCGGGCTTCGACCCGGTGCCGGGCGGGGCAGAGGACCGGACCGGAGGCGCCGGACCGGAAGGACGGGCCTGACGCGGGGGAAGGTCCCCTAATCCTCGAACGCACCGGTGCGCAGGACGCGGAAGGGCGCCCTGCCGCCGGTCGCAGCCGCAAGCCCGTCTTGCGTGAGGGTGCGCGCGACGAGGGGAATGGTCATCACGTCGGACGGCGCAAGGGGTTCGAGGCGGAACCTGTCGGCACGGAACCGCCCCGGCGCGGCCGCACGCGCGATGCGCTCCAGCGCATCGGCGCCGAAGACGACGGCACCGTCGAAATCCGCCGACTTCAGGTCTGCCCCGGCGAAGTCCGCATCGAGGATCACGGCCCTGCGGAAGGTCGCGGCACCCAGCGAGGCCCCGGAGAAGTCGACGCGCGAAAGGATCGCCCCGTCGAAGTCGGCCGCCAGCATCATCGCCCCGCCGAAACGGCTGTCGGTCACGACGGCGCCGGCGAAGGACACACCCGTCAGTATGCTTTCGAGCGGCGCGAGATCGGCCGCAAAGGGCGGCCGGAGGCGCCCGGCCGGCACGTCGGAGAAGTCCGTCCGCGACACGGTGGCACCGGCGAGCCGCGCGTTGGACAGGTCGGCCCCGCCGAAATCGCAGCCGACGAGGCTGGCCCCGGAGAGGTCCGCATAGGCCAGCATCCCGGTCTGCGCCGTGACCATGAAGAGGCGCGCCCCGGGCAGCCAGGCGAAGGAGAGATCGAGCCCGAAATGGTTGAGGATCTCGAGGTTCCGCAGCCCCCCACCCACCAGCATGTCGAGCAGGGCGCCCCGTTCCGGGCTGGCCGGACGGTCGATGAGCGCGGCCGGGCCCTCTTCGGCCCAGCCGTTCGCCGCGGCGAGCCTGTCCCATGTCTGCGGCAGGTCCGCCCGGCGTCGCGACAGGGCAACCCGCAGCGACTGAGAGCTGTCGCCCGCGTCAAGCGTCTGGCGCAGGAAGCGGTAGGGACGCGCCGACCGGCTGAGCGCGACGATCCGCATCGACAGGCCGCGGTCCAGCCCCGTCACGGGGTCGATATGGGGGACGAGACGGGCATAGGTGCCGTTCTCCGCAGCATCGGGCAGGGGATCCTGCGGAAGGGCCGCCGCCGAGGCGTTTGCGGCCGCGCCGACCTCGGCCGCCAGGGCCGTGATGGCGACGGCGATCTCGGCATTGCGTGCCGCTTCGGCCAGTTCGACCTGCTGGGAGAGCAGCGTGGTCTGCGCCTCGATCTTGCGGTTCTGTTCCTCAAGAAGCGCCGTCTGCACGCCGAGGAGCAGGTTCTGCTTGTAGAGAAGGGCCGTGCCGGCAAGGGCCGCCATCGCCGCGATCAATGCCGTGAGCGAGGCCACGATCCAGCGGCGGGTCGCGATCCAGGCGTAGCGGGCCAGGGCGAGCTGCGCGAAATCCCTTGCGGCCGCGGTCGCACCGGGCGGATCGGCCGCCATGGCCCGCTCGGCCAGCCGCGACAGGGGCATGGCCAGCGCGTCGATCTGGGTCTCGGCCACGCCGAAGACGCGCTGCAGGATCGGGCGGCGGAACAGGATCACGAGGGCGCCGACGATCGCCACGACCGTCAGCGCGGCGGCAAAGACGGTGAGGATCAGGCCCAGGCCTTCCTCGATGACACCGATCCCGGCGAGGGCAAGGAACAGGCCTGCGGCGATGCCGAAGGCGAAGACGAGGATCATGAAGACCGGCGGCACGCCGGCCTCGGGCGGGCGGCCGGCAGGGGGTGATGCCGCATCGTCCCTGGATTCACCCATTGCCCTGACCCCGCCGGATGCCGCAAAGACGTTCCCAGACACAGCAGCGGAAGACAAGACGGCAGCGGGGACGGCAAGGATGCTGGACGATACCGAAGAGATCCACCCGCTGTTCCATGGCGCGCCGCAGACGACGGAGTTCCGCAAGCTGCGCAAGCGGCTGGTGCGCGAGGTGCGCGAGGCGGTCGAGACCTTCGGCATGGTGCGACCCGGCGACCGCTGGCTGGTCTGCCTGTCCGGCGGCAAGGACAGCTACACGCTGCTTGCCATCCTGCACGAGCTGAAGTGGCGGGGGCTGCTGCCCGTGGACCTTCTGGCCTGCAACCTCGATCAGGGGCAGCCCGGCTTTCCGGCCACCGTCCTGCCCGAGTTCCTGACCCGGATGGGCGTGCCCCACCGGATCGAGTATGCCGACACCTATTCGGTTGTCGTCGAGAAGGTGCCGCAGGGGCGCACCTACTGTTCGCTCTGCTCGCGGCTGCGGCGCGGCAACCTTTACCGCATTGCGCGGGAAGAGGGCTGTTCGACCGTCGTCCTCGGCCATCACCGCGACGACATCCTCGAGACCTTCTTCATGAACCTGTTCCATGGCGGCCGGCTTGCCGCGATGCCGCCGCGGCTTCTGAACGAGGACGGCGACCTCTTCGTCTGCCGTCCGCTGGCCTTCGTGGCCGAGGAGGACTGCGCGCGTTTCGCGAAGGCGATGAACTACCCGATCATCCCCTGCGACCTCTGCGGCAGCCAGGAGGGGCTGCAACGGTTGCAGGTGAAGGCCCTGCTCGACACCTGGGAACGCAGGAGCCCCGGGCGGCGCAACGTGATGTTCCGCGCCCTGATGAACGTGCGCCCGTCGCATCTTGCCGACCCGAGCCTGTTCGACTTCGCCGCCCTTGCCGCCGGCAGCCGCGCCGGGGCGGGAGATGCAGACAATTCTTCCGAATTCGGCGGATCCGGTTAACCGGTTGCGCAGGGCCTTGCCCTAGGTTCGGCCGCGACTGGCGGAACCGCGGAGGGGCTCGCGATGATACCCGAACGGGAACCATGGGCCGGCAGGCTGCGTGCGGTGCTGGCGCGTCCGGCGACCGGGCGCCTGGCGGAGGGGGCGCTTCTCCTTCTGTCCTTTGCGGCCCTGGCCCACGCCTTCGGTCCGCTGGCCGGCGCCGTCCCCGTGGCGATCCTCGGGGCGCTCCTGCTCGCGCGCGGGCAGTCTGCGCAGCCCGCGGGGCGTGACGATGGCGGGGCCGCCGACCGGGCTGTCATCAGGCTTCTCCAGGGCGCGCTCGGCCCGGATGCCGCCGGGCGTTCGCGGACGGCCGCCTTCGCGCTGCGCATCGACAACCTCGACGACCTGCGTGCCGTCCTCGGGCGGACGGGGCTCGATCGCCTGCAGTCTGCGGTCCTCGACCGACTGACGGGCGCCCTGCGCGCGGGCGATGCGGTCGCGGCGCAGGACGAGGGGGCCTTCTCGGTGGCCCTGGCCCCGACGGGGCGCATCGACCTTGAATCCGCCGTCCAGATCGCGGCGCGCCTGCAGTCGGCCCTGGCCGCGCCCTTCGCAGTCGATGGCGCGACGGTCCATGTCTCGGCGGCGGTCGGCTTCTGCCTGGCGACCCGCGCGCCGCGGCCCGATCCCGCCGCCGTGCTGGCAGCGGCGCATCTTGCGGCGGCCGAGGCGCAGCGCAGCGGGCCGGGCCAGATCCGCGCCTTCTCGGCGGGCACGGGCGCCCTTCCCGCAGCCGACATCCCGGACGACGAGATCGCCGAGGCGCTGGAAACGGGCCAGATCGTCGCCCATTTCCAGCCCCAGATATCGACCGATACGGGCAGGGTGACGGGGTTCGAGGCGCTGGCGCGCTGGAACCATCCCGCCCGTGGCACGCTCGTCCCGGCGGACTTCCTCGGCCGGATCCAGGCGGCAGGGCTCTCGGCCCGGCTGACCGAGGTGATGCTGTTCCACGCGCTGACGGCATTGCGGGCGTGGGATCGTGCGGGGTTCTCCGTGCCCAGCGTCGCGGTGAACTTCTCGCGCGAGGACCTGCGCGATCCGCGCCTGCCCGAGCGCATCCGCTGGGAACTGGACAGGTTCGACGTGCCGTCCGGGCGCCTGACCGTCGAAGTGCTGGAGAACGTGGCCGCCCAGCCCGAGGACGACACGGTCGCGCAGAACCTCTCGGCCATCGGCCGCATGGGCTGCGGCATCGATCTGGACGATTTCGGCACCGGATCGGCCTCGATCGCCTCGATCCGCCGCTTCTCGGTCAGGCGGCTGAAGATCGACCGCTCCTTCGTGCTGCGCTCGGCCAGCGACCCCGAACAGCAGCGCGCGATCTCGGCCATCCTCGCCCTTGCCGACCGGCTTGGCGTCGAGACCCTGGCCGAGGGAGTCGAAACCCCGGCCGAACACGCGCTTCTGGCGCAGCTCGGCTGCGCCTACGTGCAGGGCCATGCGATCGGGCACCCGATGCCCTTCGCCGAGACCATCGCCTGGATGGACCGGCACTACGCCGGCCTCGCGGCGCCGCCGGAAGTCGGGCGCCGCGCGGGGTGACGGCGCGGGCGCTCACGATGGCGGGCGGGTCGCCGAAACCGCTTGACCTTTTCCGCCCCCTTCTGTTGAACCTCGCGCTGACCCTGCGGGGGCCTCGACGGGCGGGCGGCAGACCACATGGACGACCAGAACAAGAACCTCATCCTGGCGACGGTCCTGTCGTTCCTTGTCATCCTCGTCTGGTACACGCTTTTCGCCCCCCCGCCGCCGCCCGCGACAGCCCCGGGCACCCAGGTCGAGGCGACGGCGCCCGCTGACGGAACCGGCGCCGCCGGCACCGGCACGGCCGCTGGCGCGGGCGCTGACGCCGCACCCGCGACCGATGCGCTGGCCGGCGCACCGCGGATCCTGATCGACACGCCGCGCATCACCGGTTCGATCTCGCTCATGGGGGGGCGGATCGACGACCTCTCGCTCAAGGACTACCGCGAAGAGGTCGATCCCGCCTCGCCCATCGTCAGGCTGCTCGTCCCCGCCGGCCAGGAGGGCGCGCTCTATGCGCTTTACGGCTGGGCGCCGGGGGCCGGGCTGGGCTTCGACCGGGTTCCGGGCGCGCGCACGCTGTGGTCGCTCGAGTCGGGCGATGCCCTGTCTGTCGGAAAGCCGGTCACCCTGCGCTGGGACAACGGGGCGGGGCTGGTCTTCACGCGGACGATCTCGGTCGATGACAACTACATGTTCACCGTCGCCGAGAAGGTGACGAATTCCGGCAGCGCACCGGCCACGCTCTATCCCTACGGGATCGTCGCACGCAAGGGCATCCCGGCCGCCATCAAGAACTTCTTCATCCTGCACGAGGGCCCGATCCAGCGCGCCGACGGCGTTCTGACCGAGATCAAGTACAAGAACCTGGCCAAGGCGGATCCCGTGGAGGCCGAGGGCGGGGTTCCGGCCGAGGTCACCGAGGTCGCCGCCAACGGCTGGATCGGCTTCACCGACCATTACTGGCAGACGATCCTGGTGCCGGAGCCCGGCCAGGCCTTCACCGCCGTCGCGAAATACACCCCCGCAACCGACACGTTCCAGACCGAGGCGCGACTGCCGGTGATGACCGTGGCGCCGGGCGACAGCGCCGAAGTGTCGACGATGCTGTTCGCCGGCGCCAAGGAATGGGAAACGATCCGCGCCTACCAGAACGAGGGCGGCATCGAGGGCTTCCTCGACTCCATCGACTGGGGCTGGTTCTTCTTCATCACCAAGCCGATGTTCGCCGTCCTGCACTGGCTGCACGGCACCATCGGCAACATGGGCTGGGCGATCATCGCGCTGACCTTCATCATGAAGGCGCTGGTCTTTCCGCTGGCCCGGAAATCCTACATCTCCATGGCCCGCATGAAGGAACTCCAGCCCCAGATGGAGGCGCTGAAGGAACGCACCGGCGACGACCGCCAGCGCTTCCAGAAGGAGATGATGGAGCTCTACAAGCGCGAGAAGGTGAACCCCGCCTCGGGCTGCCTGCCGATCCTGATCCAGATCCCGATCTTCTTCTCGCTCTACAAGGTGATCTTCGTCACCCTCGAACTTCGCCACGCGCCGTGGATCGGCTTCGTCAAGGATCTCTCGGCCCCCGATCCGACGTCGCTGTTCAACCTCTTCGGCCTGCTGCCCTGGGGCACGCCAGAGGTTGGCAGCTTCTTCCACATCTTCTCGATCGGCGTGCTGCCCATCTGCCTCGGCATCTCGATGTGGCTTCAGCAGAAGCTGACCCCCGCGCCGACCGACCCCACGCAGGCGGCGGTCTTCGCCTGGATGCCGTGGATCTTCATGTTCATGCTGGGCGGATTCGCCTCGGGCCTGGTCCTCTACTGGATCACCAACAACCTGATCACCTTCGCCCAGCAGTACACGATCATGTCGATGCACGGGAAACGCCCGGACATCTTCGACAACATCCGCGGCAGCTTCCGGCGCAAGAAGGACGGCACCGGGACGGACGCCTCGAGGAAGTGACCGGCCTTCGCTTCACGCTCGCCCCCGAGCCGGACGCCGCGGCGGCAGAGGCAGGGCGCCTTCTGTTCGCGGGACCCGTGGGCTTCGTCAAGGGCGTGGTCGCGATCGAGGGCCTGCCCGCGCCCGACCGCATCGAGGTCTGCTTCGCAGGCCGGTCCAACGTCGGCAAGTCGAGCCTCATCAATGCCCTGACCGGGCGGCGGAACCTGGCCCGCGCCTCGAACACACCGGGGCGCACGCAGGAGATCAACTACTTCGCCCTGGGCGAGGCGCGCTATCTGGTGGACCTGCCGGGCTACGGCTACGCCGAGGCGCCGGTGGCCACGGTCGAGAAGTGGCAGCGCCTGCTGAAGGCCTATCTCGCCGGCCGCCAGACCCTGCGGCGCGCCTTCGTCCTCATCGACGCGCGGCACGGCGTGAAGCCCGTCGACGAAGAGATCATGGGCCTGCTCGACCGTTCGGCGGTGACCTTCCAGGCGGTGCTGACGAAGGCCGACAAGGTGGGCGCGGCGGCCCGGGCGGCCGTGGCCCGACAGGTCGGCGAGGCCCTGGCCGCGCACCCTGCGGCCTTCCCCGAGATCGTGCTGACTTCGGCCGAGAAGGGCACGGGCCTTTCCACCCTGCGGGCGATCATCGCGAACATGGTCTGACGGGCGGCGCGGTGCGGGCGCCCCTGCCCCCGCCCCCGGTCACACATGCTGGCCCGCATTCACCTCGATCTCGGTGCCGGTGACGTAGCTCGACGCGTCCGAACACAGGAACCAGATGACGTCGGCGACCTCGGAAGGCTTGCCCAGCCGCCGCAGCGGCAGGCCCTCGACGATCCTTTCGGTGCCAGGCGACAGGATCGAGGTCTCGATCTCGCCCGGTGCGATGGCATTCACGCGAACGCCGAGGGGGCCGAAATCGTAGGCCATCTCGCGCGTCAGGGCCTTGAGCGCGGCCTTCGAGGTGGCATAGGCGGCGCCGGCGAAGGGATGAACGCGGCTGCCGGCGATCGAGGTGACGTTGACCACGGCGCCGCGCGCGGCAGAAAGCTCGTCCTTCAGCCCGCGCGCCAGCACGATCGAGGCGAAGAAGTTGACGTGGAAGACCTGTCCCCAGGTGCGCAGGTCGGTCTCGAGCGTGTTGAGCCGGCCTCCGCCCGGCGCCTTGGGCGAGATGCCCGCATTGTTGACCAGGGCATGGAGACGGCCATCAAGCTTTTCCCTGATCGTCTCGATGGCGGCGATCGTCATGTTCGGATCGGCAAGGTCTATCTGGATGTGGTTCTCGCGCCCGCCCGGCCAGGGACAGAGCTCGGGCTGGAAGGGTTGGCGCGAACAGGTCAGGACCCGCCAGCCCTCGCGCTCGAACCGCTTGACGGTGGCGTGCCCGATACCGCGGCTTGCGCCGGTCAATAGCATCACCTTCTGCGCGGCGCCCGACATCCGTTCCTCCGTCACGCCATTACCCTAGTGTTATCATCGGAAATGGCAACGCCCCGGCATCGAGGCTTGGCACCTGCGCAGGGTGAGGCTAACACGACGCGGCCCGAAGGTGGAAACCGCTGCGATGAGAAGGCAGGAGATGGACAGAGACTGGATCGGGACGGCCCGGACGCTGTCGGAGGCGCTGCCCTATCTGCAGCGCTATGCGGGGGCGGTGGTCGTCATCAAGTTCGGCGGCAACGCCATGGGCGACGACGCTGCGATGGCGGAATTCGCCCGCGACGTGGTGCTGATCCGGCAGGTCGGCGTGAACCCGATCATCGTCCACGGTGGCGGCCCGATGATCAACGACCTGCTGAAGAAGCTGGGGATCGAATCGCGGTTCGTGCGTGGCAAGCGGGTGACCGACAAGGCCACGGTCGAGGTGGTCGAGATGGTGCTCTCCGGCCTTGTCAACAAGCGGATCGTTCAGGCGATCAACGATCAGGGCGGGCGCGCGGTGGGCATCTCGGGCAAGGACGACGACCTGATGGTCTGCGAACCGGATGACCCCGAACTTGGCTTCGTCGGCCGCCCCGTGCATGTGGACCCCGAGATCCTCGTCGATCTCTACAGGGCCGGGATGATCCCCGTGGTGGCACCTGTCGGTACCGGGGTGAAGGACAACGAGACCTTCAACGTCAACGGCGACACGGCCGCGGGGGCCATCGCCTCGGCGCTGAAGGCGGACCGTCTGCTTCTGCTGACCGACGTGGCGGGAATAAAGGACGAGACGGGCGAGGTTGTCACCCAGCTTCATCCCGATCAGGTCCGCGCGATGATCGAGAGGGGCGTCATCGCGGGCGGCATGATCCCGAAGGCGGAGACGGCGCTGGAG
This sequence comes from Paracoccaceae bacterium, assembly GCA_026417295.1. Taxonomy (GTDB): domain Bacteria; phylum Pseudomonadota; class Alphaproteobacteria; order Rhodobacterales; family Rhodobacteraceae; genus JAOADN01. Next base: position 1,841 of record JAOADN010000030.1, on the reverse strand, counting down.
GCGCTGCGCAACGGCGTGCGGGCGGTGGTCATCCTTGACGGGCGGGTGCCCAATGCCTGCCTGCTGGAACTGTTCACCGACCACGGCGCGGGATCGCTGATCCGCTCGACGGAGCCGCGCGTCAAGCCGCGCACGCCGCGCCCGGCCTATCGCGGCAAATGACGCTGGAGGACATCGCCGGGCTGGCCGCGCCGCACCGCCTGGCGGTGATGGGCGCCTTCCACCCCGCCCCGGCGGACGGCGTGCCGCATCCGGTCGGCACGCTGATCCTGCTCGGCCCGGCGGAGCCCGGATTCTGGGCGCATGTCACGGCGGAACCGGAATGGGACGGCAGGCCAGACCCGATCGACCGCTGGTCGCGCCGCGTGATCGGGCGGCTGGCCTGCGACCTTGGCGGCAAGGCGTGGTTCCCCTTCGGCGGCCCGCCCTTCATGCCCTTCATCGCCTGGGCGAGGCGCAGCGGGCGCGCCTGGGCATCGCCGGTGACGATCCTTGTCCACGACACGGCCGGCCTGATGGTCAGCTACCGCGGTGCGCTCGGCCTGCAGGAGCGCCTCGAGCTGCCGCCGCCGCCGCCATGCCCCTGCGACGGCTGCGCGGACCGTCCCTGCCTGACGGCCTGCCCGCCGCGCGCCCTGACCGGGGCGGGTTATGACGTGCCGGCCTGCCATGCCTTCCTCGACAGGGCGGAGGGGCAGGACTGCATGTCGCGGGGATGCGCGGTTCGCCGCGCTTGCCCGGTCTCGCAGGCCTATGGCAGGGTGGCGGAACAGTCGGCCCATCACATGAAGAGCTTCCACCCATGACCCCGCAAGGACACCGCCGGCTGATCCTGACCCGGCATGCGAAGTCGGCCTGGGACGATCCGGCGATGGCCGATCACGACCGGCCGCTGAACGGGCGCGGGCGGCGGGCGGCGATGGAGCTGGGCGAGTGGCTGCATTCGCGGGGCTACGAGCCCGACGAAGTCCTGTGCTCGACGGCGGCGCGCACCCGCGAGACCTGGGCGCGGGTCCAGGCCGCGCCGCTGGAGGTGACGCCGCGGGTGGAATTCGTCGACCGGCTCTACCATGCCTCGCCCGACGCCATGCTGGACGTGCTGCGGAAGGCCACCGGCGACTGCGTGATGATGCTGGGCCACAATCCCGGCATCGCCGCCCTTGCCGCCATGCTGCCGGCCCGCCCGCCGAACAGCGCCGACTTCCGCCGCTATCCGACGGCGGCGACCCTGGTGGTGGACTTCGCGGCGGCGACCTGGGCCGAGGTGAAGCCGGGGATGGGATCGGTCCTCGACTTCTTCGTGCCCTCGGGGCGCGACTGAACCATCAAGGTCACGGCCCGCGCGCCCCCGCCCCGGCAGGGCCGAAACCGGGTGTCCCACGATGGGACACTTTTTTTCGCAAGCGATTTCAACGCGTTATTTTCGCGCTTAGGACTCCGTTAACGATTTGGGGTATCATTATACCGAAGGCGGTGCCCCGCGCCCGCCCCGCCGGGGGAGGGGCGCCGGGCGCCCCGGTCAGTGCCCGAGGATCTGGCTGAGGAACAGCTTCGTCCGGTCGCTCCTGGGGTTGTTGAAGAACTCGCGCGGTTCGTTCTGTTCGACGATCTGGCCCTGATCCATGAAGATCACGCGGTTGGCCACGGCCTGGGCGAAGCCCATCTCGTGCGTGACGCAGAGCATGGTCATGCCTTCCTGAGCGAGCTCGATCATCGTGTCGAGCACCTCCTTGATCATCTCGGGGTCGAGCGCCGAGGTCGGCTCGTCGAAGAGCATGATGCGCGGCTTCATGCAGAGCGACCGCGCGATCGCCACGCGCTGCTGCTGGCCGCCCGAGAGC
>JAOADN010000002.1 GCA_026417295.1 Paracoccaceae bacterium | reverse complement strand
ATCCTGAAGTGGTGCGCCGAGCACAAGGTCGAATGGCACTACATCGCGCCAGGAAAGCCGATGCAGAACGGCTTTGTCGAAAGCTTCAACGGTCGGATGCGAGACGAGTTTCTGAACGAGACCCTGTTCCGGAACCTGGCCCATGCCCGCGACCTGATCGAAGCTTGGGTCACCGACCACAACACCGCGCGGCCCCATTCGGCCCTTGGCTACCAGACCCCCCCAGGTTTCGCCCTGCACCTGACAACCGCAATCGCCCGTCCCGCTGCACGCGATGAAAGTTCCGCGCGCCGGGCGATTGCTCAACCCGCGCCGAAAGGCGCAAATGACCACAGGGCTCCGGTCGCGGCTGGATGAAAGACCCGTGGCAGGTCAGTGGCTCGATCGGCTCAGGATCCACTTCGGGATAGACGGGAGGTCGCTGGAGATCACGACTGTCACCGCCGATGGTGCCTTCGACACCCGCAGAAACCGCCGCCCATGGCGGCGCGTTGGGGCAGGCTCTCGAAAGAGTGGCGCTCGTGCCCTCGCTCCCGCCCTGCAAGAACGCCATGCCCTGCAAGCCGGCCAACGCCGGTTCTGTCCTGCGCAACGAAATCCTCCGCACATCGAAGTGAGTTGGTCGGACCAACTGGCGAGGATGGAACATGTGTGACCGAGGAAGCCGCGCAGAGACCGGGATGCACTATGTCAGGCTCCAAGGGCAGCGGCTGTCCGCGCGGGACTCCGCCCCACAGGTCGCGGAGTTCCGGGTTCGGGTCGCCGTGCTGCACGGCTTCACCACGCTCAGCAAGCCTATCACAGAGATCGCGGGGCAGGTCCCTAGGGGGAGTGGTGACATCCGACCGCCACCAGACCCGTGCGACAGGGCCGTGAAGGATGGCCGGTTGCGGTCTGGCCGTCTCGCATGCGTCAGGGGCGACGACGCCCAAGCCCCTTTTCCGTGACGGTGTGGCTCTGTAGGCTGGCGTGGTCCCATCACCGATCCGGAACCGAGTCGCAAGGGCTTGCCGGCATGGCTGCCACGTCCACACCTGCAAGTCCGGTCGAGGATATTGCCGCCTGGCAGAGACAGCATCCTTCTGGAAGCAGCCAGCCCCTGACCCCCGATCTCGTGGCTTTTGCCCAGCGCGGCGTCAGCGTGATCATGGCCGCGCCGGGGGCCAACGGGCGTCCGGCGCCGGGCATCGCCGTCGGTTGCCGGATCGCACAGGACGGCTCCATGCGGATCCTGCTTGGACGGGCTGGCAATGTCGCCCTGCTGGAGGCGGTGGGGGCCGGAGCTGGACTGGCCGTCACATTCACTGCAGCACCTGATCATCGCTCCTTCCAGGTCAAGACTTCGCATGCCGAGATCCGACCGGCCACCTCGGACGACCTGCCCGAGATGGACCGGCAGACGGCCTGCTTCATGGACGACCTGCTGGAACTGGGCTTCCCGCCGGAACTTGCCCGCGGCTATGTCGCCTTTGATCCGGCGGACCTGATCGCCATCGAATTCCTCCCGGACCGCGTCTTCACCCAGACCCCCGGGCCTGGCGCCGGAGCCGAACTGAAAAGATGACCGAGATCTGCATCGACCAATTGCGCGCCTCGCTGGAGGGGGTGGTCGCTGCCGTCATGGCAACGAGCGACGCCGATGGCGTGCCCAACGTCTCGATGATCAGTCAGGTGCATTACGTAGACACCGAACGGGTGGCTCTTTCCTACCAGTTCTTCAACAAGACGCGGCGCAACCTGCTGGAAACACGGCGGGCCACCGTCCAGATCACGGACCCGCAGACTTGTCAGCATCACCGGCTGGAACTGGATTATCTGGAAACCCTGACAGCCGGCCCGCTGTTCGAACGGATGAAGGCGCAGCTGGCCGGCATCGCCTCGCATCACGGAATGGAAAACGTGTTCCGCCTGCTGGGCGCCGACGTGTTCCGGATCGTCTCGATCGAGCCGGTGCCGGGCCTGCCTTCCGCAACGCGGCCGGCACCACGCCCGCTGTTGGCAGCGGCCAGACGCAGCTGCGCGGCACTGGATGGCTGCTGCGACCTCGAGGAGCTCTTGGATACCGTCATGGCCAGCCTGGAGCACGACTTCGGCATCCGCCATTCCATCCTGCTGCTGGTGGAGGATGGCGAAGAGCGGCTCTATGCCGTCGCCTCCCGCGGATATCCGACCAGCGGGGCAGGGGCAGAGGTTGCCTTCGGCGAGGGGGTGATCGGGGTTGCAGCACGCGAGGCCGTGCCTATCCGCATCGGCCACATGACGCGGGAATACCGCTACGGCGCGGCGGTGGGCGACATGGCGCGGCGCGCTGGGCTGATGCCCGAGACCCAGCGGATCATCCCTTTCCCCGGCCTGACCGCGCCACGCAGCCAGATCGCCCTGCCCGTCATGGTCTCGGGAAAGGTGCTGGGGGTCCTGTTCGGCGAGTCCGAAGAGATGATGTGTTTTTCCTACGACGAGGAGGATGCGCTGGCCCTGGTTGCCAGCCACCTGGGCGCGCGGATGGCGCTCTTGCGCCAGGAACCGCCCGAGGAGGACGCGACAGCCCCCTTGCCCCCCGTTCCCCGGGAGCGGGCCGTGCGTGTACGTCATTATCCCTTTGACCAGAGCGTGTTCCTGGACAACGACTACCTGATCAAGGGTGTGGCTGGTGCAATCCTTTGGCGGCTGCTGTGCCTGCACGAGGAAACCGGACGGACGGATTTCTCACTGCGGGAATTGCGGGTCGATCCGGCGCTGCGCCTGCCAACCCACGCCGAGAATCTGGACGCCAGACTGATACTGCTGCGGCGCCGGCTGGAAGAGCGCAAGGCCTGCATCCGGCTCGAGCGGAGCGGCCGCGGCCGGGTCGGCCTGATCGTGCCCAGGGGCCTGACGCTGGAGGACGCCGGCGCGGTTGATCCGGCCTGACCCCTTTCTGAGCATTCATTTAGCATTCGTGATCCTCGGTGAGCCTTTCGTGCAGAAAGTCTTAGGATGGCGCACGGCCTCGCCGGGGATAGGTCTGGCTCAGGGCGATGCCATCGGGCACGCCGCCTCTGATCTGGAATAATGCACATGAAAATCAAGGAATTGAGAAGCCGCTTGCGCGGCGAATTGATCACGTCCGACGATCCCGGCCTTGAGCGTGCCCACGAAGCGCTGATCTGGAATGGGCGCAAGCCCGGTCGCCAGGCCAGGCTGATCGTCCGCGCAGCCTGCGTCGAGGATGTGCAGGAAGCCGTCCGTTTTGCCGCGGAAAGCGGGCTGACGGTTTCCCCCCGCGGCGGCGGGCACCAGTTCACCGGCATCGCCGCAAAGGCCGACATGGTGATCGACCTGGGTGCGCTTGACGGTCTGAAGATCGACGTCGCAGCCCGCAGCGCGCGGATCGAGCCCGCCGTCACGAATGAACGGATGGCCACGGTGCTTGCGCGGCATGACCTCGCCTTCCCGCTGGGCCATTGCGGCAGTGTGCCGATGAGCGGATATCTGTTGGGGGGTGGCGTCGGCTGGAACTCCGGCGCCTGGGGCATCGCCTGCTTCTCGGTCATGGCTGTGGAAGTGGTACTGGCCGATGGCCGCCTGGTCACGGCCGCGGCCGACGAGAATCCCGAGATCTTCTGGGCCGCGCGCGGCGCCGGACCGAGATTCTTCGGCATCGTCACTGCCTATCATGTGCGGCTGCATCAGGCGCCGCGTGCAATACTGACCTCGGTCCGCGTCTATCCTCTGGATGCCGTGGATCAGGTTGCGGCCTGGGCCGAGCAGGCGATGGCGCGGGCGCCGGCCAACATCGAGTTTACCACGAAGATCAGTGCCGCGCCGCCGCAGATGCCGGTCGGGGGCATGATCCTGCAGGCAATCGCGACCGTCTTCGCTTCCGGCGAGGCCGAAGCGCGCGCATTGCTGGCCGCACTTGCCGAGGGTGCGCCGGAGGGGACACTGCACAGGCTGGACGACGTGCCCACGCCCTTTGACGTGCTGTACGAGCTGACGGCCAAGTCCATGCCGGAGGGCCGTCGCTACGCCGTGGATTCGGTCTGGTCGGATGCGACCTATCCCGAGGTGCTGGGTGAAGTGGTCCGGGCCATGACCCAGGCACCGAGCCCCGAGAGCATTGCGCTGGTGATGCTGCGTTCGCCCATGGCCAGGAACGTGGAGGATGCGGCCTTCTCGCAGATCGGGCGGATCTTCGGCGCCGTCTACGGCATCTGGCAGGATCCGGTGGCAGACCGACCGATGATCGACTGGCTGCGCACGACGATGGACACGATCGCACCGCTGGGCCTTGGCACCTATGCCGGCGAGTCCGACCTCGACCGCGGTCCGCGGCGCCTGAAGATCCATTCGGCCGCCGCCGCCGCACGAATCGACGAACTTGCGTCCCGCTTCGACCCCGAAGGCCTGTTCGGCGGGCCCGGGGCCAGGGCACGCGCGGCCTGAGGCCGAAGCGGCGGCCCGGCCCGGCGCCGGGCCGCCCCTGCAACCGAGGATCACATGAAACGAGACCTGTTTGCTCTTGCCCTGATGGCCCTGTCCCTTGCGGGCCAATCCGCCCTGGCGGAAACTGGCGACGCCGCCAGGATCGCCCGCGGCAGCTATCTGGCGCGCGTGATGGATTGCGGCGGCTGCCATACGCCGCGCGGGCCTGACGGTGCGCCGATCCCCGGGAAATCGCTGACCGGCGGATCGATCGGGTTCGAGATTCCCGATCTTGGCATCTTCTGGCCGCCGAACCTTACGCCGGACGCCACCGGCCTGGGGGGCTGGACGGAGGCAGAGGTCGTGACGGCGATCCGAACCGGAGAACGGCCCGACGGCCGGATCCTGGCGCCGGCCATGCCCTGGCCCAGTTTCGCGGGGCTGACCGACGAGGATGCCACGGCCCTTGCCGCGTTCCTGCTGTCGTTGCCACCGGTCGAGAACACGGTCCCCGCTCCTGCCACTGCGGGCGGCGAGGCGCCTGCGCCCTTCTATCGCGTGGTTCTGCCGAAGGATTAGGCGGAAGCGGGGGGCGGGCGGTGCCCCCGCATGGAGGGTCGGCTTCCGTGGTGGCGATGCCCGGCCGCCCATTCAGCGCGATCGCCGGGTTGGGCCCGCCTGTCGTTCGAGGTGCTCTTCGGGACGGCGCTGCCGTCGGCGCCTTGGCTTTGCGAAGTCACGATGGAGCCTCGGCGACCCGGCGGCCCGGCGACCCGGCGACCCGGAGGCCCGGCGACCTGCGCAAAGGAGCGCGCGGCCCGAGCCTGCCGCATGACGACTCAGGAGGCTTGATCCGCAACTACCTCTTCCCCGACGGGGCCACGGCATGGGTCCCGTCCCCCGCGCTGGCACGTGCCGGGCCGCGCGAAGGGACCCCGCAGCCCGGCTGCCTGACTTTCGGACAGCCCGGACTGCAGGCCGCATCTGCTTACCGCGGTCGCAGCATTGTCCTTGACCGCTGTCGCGGCAGAAACTACCCCGAATCCTGTCAACACCGAATCAGGCATCCGGGCCTCGCGCGCAGACCGTATTGCGGCTGCGACGGGGCCCGTGGCGTTTCCGGGGGATCGCGTGAAGCGGCGCATCGAACTGGGGCTCCTTTTTTCGCGCTCGGGCAGCTATTCGCTCATTTCCGAAGCATGCCGGTCCGGAGCTCTCGCCGCGATCGCGACGATCAATTCCGATGCCGCCCTTGACATCACTCTCGTGCCGGTCGAGCGCGACCCGGCCGGGAACATCGATGCCTACGCCCCACTCTGCGAGGAGATCCTGCGCGACACCGGGGCACGGCATGTGGTCGGCTGCGTGACCAGCTGGAGCCGCAAGGAAGTTATTCCGACAGTCGAGAAATTCGGCGGCACGCTCTGGTACGCGGTGCCCTACGAGGGATTCGAGGCCTCCGATCACGTGGTCTACACCCATGCCTGCCCTAACCAGCACCTGCTGCCACTGCTCGACTGGGTGATGCCCGCGCAGGGGCGACGGGCCTGGCTGGCGGGATCGAACTACATCTGGGGATGGGAGATGAACCGCCTGGCCCGCGAGCGCATCTCCGCGGCGGGTGGCGAAGTTCTCGGCGAACGCTATCTGCCCATCGGCTCACGGGAGGTCGGGCGGATGATCGACGAGCTGCGCTACGCGCGTCCCGACTTCATCCTGAACTCGCTCATCGGCCCGTCGTCCTATGAATTCATGGCGGCCTACCGGGCACTGGGGCAGGAGGATCCAGCCTTCCGGCCCGACCGCTGCCCGGTCCTGTCCTGCAACGTGACCGAATGCGAACTGCCGGCGCTTGGTCTGGCGGCGGAGGGCCTCGTCGCGGCCGGACCCTATTTCCGCGGTGTTCCCGGTTGGCCGGGCGAGGGGAACTTCGGTTCCTCGCACGAGGCGGCGGCCTTTTCGGCCGTGATGGAACTGGCGCGGCTTCTCGACGGGCGGCCGGGTGCCGAGAACTGGCCCTTGTCGCAGCTGCTGACGGGCGAACGGGGCCGGGGGATCGTCGATCCCGAGACGCACCACACCGCGCTGCCCGTGATCATCGCCCGGGTCGAGGGCGGCGCCTTCCGCCCGCTGAAGCGGATGGAGGCCGTGGCCGGCGATCCCTACCTGACGCGCAGCCGGCATGCGCTGGTGGCCCCGACCCTGAAGTTGGTGTCATGAAGCGTCGGCCGATCCGCATTCCGAACCTGGGCGGCGCGCAGGCGATCATCCTGCACCGCCCCCATGCCACGGTTCAGGCGCTGAGCAGGCAATTGACCGCCATCGGCCTTCGGGTCGCGCAGGTCTGGCCTGAACTGGGGCCCGAGGCCATGGCGGCGGACTACATATTCTTCGATGCCGACATGGGCCACGATGCCATGTTCCCGTGGGAGCCGGGCCAGTCGCCGATCCCGATGATCGCGCTGATCGGATCGGAGGCGCCGGGCCGGATAGAATGGTCACTGAAGGCAGGGGCCCACGCGCAACTGCTGAAACCGGTGGGGGACAGCGGGGCCTATTCGGCACTGCTCATCGCGCGGGACGCCTTCGATGCGCAGAAGGCGCTGTCGGCCGAGATTGCCGACCTGCGCCGGCGTCTGGAGGAACGGCAGACCGTCGTGCGGGCGGTGACCCTGCTGGCAGCGCGGGGGAAGTCCGAGACCGAGGCCTATGCGCAGCTGCGCAGGATGGCGATGGCCTGGCGGATCAGTTTCGAGGATGCGGCGGCACGGATCGTTGCGGCGCAGGGGGAGGCGGATGACCGGACCCGGCGCCGCTGACGCCGCGCCTGCAAGCGCTCTGGCCAGACTGCTGCGCCGCAAGCTGGCGCTCGCAGGGCTCGCCATCATCCTTGTTGTGGTCGGCGGTGCCGTCTTTGCCCCCTGGATTGCCCCTTTCGACCCGAACGACCAGATGTTCGACGGATTGACGCTGGAAGGTGCGCCCATGCCGCCAGGCGGCAAGTTCCTTATGGGGACGGACCTGCTGGGGCGCGACCTGTTCAGCCGGCTGCTCTTCGGCGCGCGGACCTCACTCGTCATCGGAATAGCGGCCAACGGGCTGGCCCTTGTCATCGGCACGCTGGTTGGCATCACCGCAGGGTTCTTTCGCGGGTGGATCGGTGGAATCCTGATGCGTTTCACCGACCTGATGATGGCCTTCCCGGCGCTTCTCCTTGCCATCTGCCTTGCCGCAATCTTCCAGCCCTCGCTGTGGATCGTGGCCATGGTCATCGCGCTCGTGAACTGGGTGCAGACCGCGCGGGTGATCTTTACCGAGACCTCGTCGCTCGCCACGCGCGACTTCATCGCGGCCGAGCGCACGCTGGGCGCCTCGACCCCGCGCATCCTCTTCCGCCACATCCTGCCTCACCTTCTGCCCACGATCATCGTCTGGGGAACGCTCGGCATCTCGACCACGGTGCTTCTGGAGGCGACACTCTCCTTCCTCGGGATCGGTGTCCGTCCGCCCACGCCCAGCTGGGGCAACATCATCTTCGAGAACCAGACCTACTTCCAGTCCGCGCCCTGGCTGGTCTTCATTCCCGGCACCGCGATCATCCTCCTGGCGCTGGCATTCAACCTGGTCGGCGATGCGCTGCGCGACGTGCTTGACCCCACGCAACGGGGGCGCGACTGAATGGCCGCCTATCTGATCCGCAGGCTTGTTCAGTCCGCCCTGATCCTTCTGGGCGTCAGCTTCATCACCTTCTTCCTCCTCTATGTCCTGCCGGCCGACCCGGTGCGGCAGATCGCAGGACGCTCGGCCACCGCAGAGACGGTCGAGAACATCCGCCAGCAGCTGGGCCTCGATAGGCCCTTCGTCGTGCAATATGCCCGCTACATGGGGGGGCTTGTGCAGGGCGACATGGGCCGCAGCTACCTGCAGAAGACGCAAGTGGCCGAGCTCATCTGGTCGCGACTGCCGGCCACGCTACTACTCATGGCGGGGGCAATCATCTGCGAACTGCTGCTCGGCCTGACCATGGGAATCGTTGCGGCGCTGCGGCGCGGGCGGGCCCTGGATCAGACGCTGATGATCATCTCGTTTGTCACCGTTTCGGCACCGCAGTTCGTGGTCAGTCTCCTTCTCCTTTACGTCTTCGCCGTCAGGCTCGGCTGGTTCCCGATCGGCGGCTACGGCACCTTCGCGCATCTCGTCCTGCCTGCCCTGACCCTGGGGATCCTGGGCTCGGGCTGGTATTCGCGGATGATGCGGTCAAGCATGATCGACGTGCTGCGCGCGGACTACATCCGCACCGCCCGTGCCAAGGGCCTGACCCGCGCGCGGATCGTGCTGCGCCACGCCCTGCCCAACGCGATCCTGCCGGTCATCGCCATGATCGGGATCGACATCGGCATCTTCATGGGCGGGATCGTCGTCGTCGAAAGCGTGTTCGGCTGGCCCGGAATCGGTCAGCTGGCCTGGCAGGCGATCCAGCGCGTCGACATCCCGATCATCATGGGCGTCACACTCGTCTCTGCCTGCGCCATCGTGCTTGGCAATCTTCTGGCCGACCTCATTGCTCCGCTCATCGACCCAAGAATCCGGCTTCGCTGATACGACAACGTCAACCCAACAGGAGAGAATGAATGAAGAAGCTGCTCGCCTCTACCGCCGTCCTGCTGGCGCTCGCGCTGCCCGGTGCGGCGCAGGACTACACCCCCGATCCGGCTGCAAAGCCCGGCGGCACGATCACCATCACCTACAAGGACGACGTGGCCACGCTTGACCCCGCCATCGGCTACGACTGGCAGAACTGGTCGATGATCAAGTCGCTGTTCGACGGACTGATGGACTATGTCCCGGGCACCACGACGTTGCGGCCGGGACTGGCCGAGAGCTACGAGATCTCCGAGGACGGTCTGGTCTATACCTTCAAGCTGCGCCCCGGGGTCAAGTTCCACAACGGGCGCGAGATGACGGCCGAGGATGTGAAATACTCGCTCGACCGCGTGACGAACCCGGAAACCCAGTCGCCGGGCGCGGGATTCTTCGGCGCAATCGCCGGATTCGAGAATGCCGGCCCGGGGGGCCTGTCGGGGGTCGAGGTGGTGGACCCGCTGACCGTGAGGATCACCCTGTCGCGGCCCGACGCGACCTTCCTGCACGTCATGGCGCTGAACTTCGCCAGCGTCGTGCCGAAGGAGGCTGTCGAGGAAGCCGGTGCCGACTTCGGCAAGAAGCCGGTCGGGACCGGGGCATACAGGCTGGCGGAATGGACGCTCGGCCAGCGTCTGGTGTTCGAGAAGAACGCGGACTACTGGCGCCCGGGCGTGCCGTTCCTCGACAGCATTGTCTTCGAGGTCGGGCAGGAACCCGTCGTGGCCCTTCTGCGCCTTCAGAAGGGCGAGGTTGACGTGCCCGGCGACGGTATTCCGCCGGCGAAGTTCACCGAAGTGATGAACGATCCGGCCCAGGCCGCACGCGTGGTGGTCGGCGGGCAGCTGCACACCGGCTACATCACGCTCAACGTCACCCTGCCGCCATTCGACAAACTCGAGGTGCGCAAGGCCATCAACATGGCGATCAACAAGGATCGGATCATCCAGATCATCAACGGCCGCGCCGTCCCCGCAAACCAGCCGCTGCCGCCCTCGATGCCGGGCTATACCGAGGGCTACGCGGGCTATCCCTACGATCCCGAAGGCGCGAAGAAGCTTCTGGCCGATGCGGGCCTCGCCGACGGGTTCGAGACCGAGCTTTACGTCATGAACACCGATCCGAACCCGCGCATCGCGCAGGCGATCCAGCAGGACCTCGCGGCCATCGGCATCAAGGCCAACATCCAGAACCTCGCCCAGGCCAACGTGATCGAGGCCGGCGGCGCGGGCACGGCGCCGATGATCTGGTCGGGCGGCATGGCCTGGATCGCCGACTTCCCCGATCCGTCCAACTTCTACGGGCCCATCCTCGGCTGCGCCGGGGCCGGCGAGGGCGGCTGGAACTGGTCCAAGTTCTGCGACCCCGCCCTTGATGCCAAGGCGGTCGAGGCCGACAGCATGTTCGACCCGGCCCGGTCGGCGGACCGGCTCAAGCTCTGGTCCGACATCTACATGGGCGTGATGGAACAGGCCCCCTGGGTCCCGGTCTTCAACGAGGAACGCTACACGATGAAGTCCGAACGCATGGGCGGCGAGGATGCGCTCTATGTCGATCCGGTCTCGATCCCGGTCAACTACGATTACGTCTGGGTCAAACAGTAATGTGCAAGGCCTGCGACTACACGATCCACGGCGCGCAGCATCACTTCGGCTGGGACAATTCCCTGCCGCCGGCGCTGCGCGTCGCCCCGGGCTCGACCATCGAGTTCCACTGTCATGATTCCTCGGCGGGCCAGCTTGGCCCGTCGTCCACCCTGCAAAGCGTGATCGACCTCGACTTCGGCAAGATCAACCCGGTCTCGGGGCCGATCTGGGTGGACGGGGCGCAACCGGGCGACGTGCTGAAGGTGACGCTGGAGGGCTTCGCGCCGAAGGTGTTCGACGGCAAGGGCTTCGGCTGGACGGCGAACATCCCGGGCTTCGGGCTTCTTGCCGACCAGTTCAAGGACCCGGCCCTTTGCCTGTGGTCCTACGACCCGGCCAGCATGGAACCCGCGATGTGGGGCAGCGCCGCGAAGGTGCCGCTGAAGCCCTTCTCGGGCACCATCGGCTGCGCCCCGGCGGAAGCCGGGCTGCACTCCGTCGTCCCGCCCCGGCGGGTGGGCGGCAACCTCGACATCCGCGACCTGACGGCGGGCGTCACGCTCTACCTGCCGGTCGAGGTCGAGGGGGCCCTCTTCAGCGTCGGCGACACCCATGCGGCGCAGGGCGATGGCGAGGTCTGCGGGACGGCGATCGAAAGCCCGATGAACGTGGTGCTGACGCTGGACCTGGTGAAGGACCAGCCGCTGAAGTTCCCGCGCTTCACCACGCCGGGGCCGGTGACGCGGCACCTGGACGCCAGGGGATACGAGGCGACGACGGGCGTCGGGCCGGACCTGATGACGGCGGCCCGCGACGCGGTGTCGGGGATGATCGACCTGCTGACCCGCCAGCAGGGCATCCCGGCGGTGGACGCCTACATGCTCTGTTCGGTCTGCGGCGACCTGCGCATCTCGGAAATCGTGGACATGCCGAACTGGGTTGTCAGCTTCTACTTCCCCCGGATCGTCTTCGAATGACCCTGGCGGAAGCCACGATGGACGCCGGGGCGGCCACAAGCCCCCAGGTGCCCGTCCTGCGGGTCGAGGAGCTTTGCGTTGCCGCACGAACTGAAGGGGGACTGAAACCCCTGGTGCAGGACCTGTCCTTCGACCTGAGGAAGGGCGAGACCCTGGCCATCGCGGGGGAAAGCGGCTCGGGCAAGTCGATCACGTCCCTTGCCATCATGGGCCTTCTGCCCCAGCCCGCCGTCCGTGTGACCGGCGGCAGCATCCGCTTTGACGGACATGACCTGACGCGTCTGTCCGAAGCCGACCTGCGCGCGGTACGCGGCGACCGGATCGCCATGATCTTCCAGGAGCCGATGACCTCGCTCAATCCTGTAATGACGGTGGGCGCGCAGCTGGCCGAGGCGATCCGCGCCCATGACCCCGTCAGCCGGACCGAGGCCCGCAGACGTGCGGTCGAGGCGCTGCGTGCCGTGCGTCTGTCCGAACCGGATCGCCGCATGACCCAATACCCGCACGAACTGTCCGGCGGCATGCGGCAGCGGGTGATGATCGCCATGGCTCTGGCGCTGCGGCCCGAGGTGCTGATCGCCGACGAACCGACGACCGCGCTGGACGTGACCGTGCAGCGCGAGGTGCTGGACCTGCTGCGCGACCTGCAACGCGACCTCGGCACCGCGATCATCCTGATCACGCATGACATGGGCGTGGTGGCCGAGATGGCCGACCGGGTCATCGTCATGCGCCATGGCCGCCAGGTCGAGACTGCGGCCACCGCCGAACTCTTCGTCCGGCCCCAGGCAGACTATACCCGCGCCCTCCTGGCCGCCGTGCCGAGGATGGGGCAGGGGGCGCCGCGGATGCCCGTTACCACGGATCCGATCGCACGGGTCGAGGATGTCGTCGTCCGCTACCCGTTGCGCGGCGGGGTTCTGGGCCGGGTCACGCAGAATGTCCACGCGGTCGAACATGTCAGCTTCGAGATCCGAAAGGGCGAGACCTTTGCCCTCGTCGGCGAATCCGGCTGCGGCAAGTCAACCATCGCAAGGGCTCTGGTCGGCCTGGCCCCGCATCAGGGCCGGATCGAGATCGCGGGTCAGGCGATGGAAGGGCTGGATCCTCCGGCGCTCAAGGCCATGCGGCGGCGGGTGCAGATGGTGTTCCAGGACCCGATGGCCGCGCTGAACCCCCGGATGCGCGTCGGGGAACTGATCGCCGAGCCCCTGCTGATCCACGGGATCGGCAACGCTGCCCAGCGGCGCGACCGTGCCGCCGACCTGATGACCCGCGTCGGAATGGAGGCGTCGCAGCTCGACCGCTACCCGCACGAATTCTCCGGCGGCCAGCGCCAGCGGATCTGCATCGCCCGCGCGCTGGCGCTGCAACCGGACCTGATCATCGCCGACGAAAGCGTGAGCGCGCTCGATGTCTCGGTGCAGGCGCGGGTGCTTGAACTGCTCAAGGCGCTGCAGGCCGAATTCGGCATGTCCTACCTGTTCATCAGCCACGACATGGCGGTGGTGGACAACATATCGGACCGGGTAGCGGTCATGTATCTCGGCCAGATCGTCGAGATGGGGACACATCAGCAGGTGTTCGGCGATCCCCGGCACCCCTACACGCGCCGCCTGATCGACGCAGTGCCCGTTCCCGACCCGGCACACCGGCGCAGGCCCAGCCCGCGGCTGTCCGCCGAAACGCCAAGCCCCCTGCACCCTCCGGGCCGTGAACCGCCGCGCGTCGTGCTGGAGGACATCGGCGAAGGGCATCTGGTCGGCCTGCCGACCTAGGCGTCGGACCGACCCGGCCGCCCATACGGATGCGCGCGGGCGGCGGCCACGGCGGCCTGACCCAATGCGAGGTCGCCTCCGCCCCGGGGCCGCTCCGAAGGATCAAGGAACCCGGCCCTGGGCAGGCTTCCGCGCCGCGGCAGGGACCACTGTGCAGGCCCTGTCCCGGAAGCCGTGAGACCAGACCCTGCCGCACAAGGCACGGCAAGGCCGTCATGGTCACCGCCGGTAGATTCGCGGATAGAGGTCGCGGAAGCGTCTGTAGCCGGCCTCATAGGCTTCGCGGGTTGCGGGATCGGGGCGGTAGCTCGCCCCCCGCGTGACGAAACGCGCGACGTCCGCCCAGTCCGATGCCGCGCCGATGCCCATTGCGGCCGTCCAGGCGGCGCCGAGACAGGTGCCGGGATGACCGCCCGGAACCTCGACAGGTTCGCCGATCACGTCGGCGACGATCTGCATCCAGACGCTGCTTCTGGATCCGCCATCCGATGCCAGGAAACGGCGCGGCGCATGGCCTATTCCTGCCATCACCTCGAGATGGTGGCGGATGGCGAAGGCATAAGACTCAAGGAGGGCACGCCATATATGGCCGAGCCCGTGCGAGAGCGTCAGCCCCTCGAGGACACCGCGCGCAGCGGGATCGTGCAGGGGCGTCTTCTCGCCCAGGAAATAGGGAAGCACGGTCAGCCCCTCGGCCCCGGCGGGCACCGCGGCCGCCAGGAGGTCGAGCGCCCGGTGCCGGCTGCCACCGACCGGCTCGATCCCGGCCGCGAAGGTCGCTGCAGCCCAGTTGAGCGCTGATCCGCCCGTTGACATGCAGCCGTTCGGGACGAAGACGCCGGGGATGAGGTGATAGTCGAGAAACAGCCTGGCGTCGGGGCGCGCCGTCGTGCTTGCGGTCAGGATGTCGACCGAGCCGCCGAATTTCAGAAGCACGTCGCCGGGCGCCGTCACGCCAGCGACGAGCGCCGAGGCGATGAAGTCCGCAGCCCCGCCGATGACCGGCGTGCCTTCGGCAAGGCTCGTCGCGCGCGCGGCTTCGGCTGTCACCCGACCGTGGAGGGCGGTCGACTCGATCCGCTCGGGTACCGCCTGACGCGGCAGGCCGGTGAGCGCGACCAGATCGTCGGCGATGCGGTGCGTTGCAAGATCGGTCAGGCCCGCTTCCAGGGCCCAGTTCTGCTCGACGGCTCGCCGCCCGGTGAGGCGGAAGTTGATCCAGTCGTAGGAGCCCATGACGGTCGCGGTCCGGGCGAACACATCGGGTTCGTGCAGCCTGATCCAGCGTAGACGGGGCGCAGCGAGTTGCTGGTTGATGCCGTTGCCGGTGCGCCCGAGAAAGGCCGATGCGTCCACCTCGGCAGCCAGGGCCGCGACCTCTTCCCCTGATCGGCCGTCGCTTTGCTGGATGGAGGGGCGCAGGATCCGTCCCTCTGCGTCAAGCAGGAGGATGGCCGGCAACATCCCGCCGACGCCGATGCCGGCAATCTCTCCGGCGGTCACCTCCGCCTCGGCCAGAAGCTCGGGCACGAGCGCGCAGACGTTGGCCCACCATTCGGCAGGGTCCTCCTCGGCCCAGCCTGGATGCGGCGAGGACAGGCTCACGGGCCGGCTGGCCAGCGCCCGGACCGTTCCCGCAGTGTCGGCCAGGATGCCGATGGTCGAGGTCGTGCCGATGTCGAGCCCCAGGACCAGCGCCATCAGCGCAGGCCCTCGACCACGTCCATGAAACGCTTCACCCGGTCACCGTCCACGGGCTTCCAGGTGTCGCCATCCACCTTGAAATGCGTCCCCACGATCACGCCGTCGGCAACCGACAGGATCTGGGCCACCGTGTCGATGCGCACGCCGGTGTTGGCAAAGACGGGCACTGTGCCCGCGACGGCCTCGGCCACGGCGGCAAGGTCCGTCTGGTCGGCCGATTGGCCGGTCAGAGGCCCCGAGACGAGAATTGCATCGGCAAGCGAGGAGAAGACCGCGCTTCTGGCGCGCAGCGCAACCGGCCGGCGGTCGAGCGAATGGGCGAACTCCGCGTTGATGTTGAAGAACATCTTCATGTCGTCGCGCCCGAGATTGTGACGCAGGCGGGCGGCCGCGGCACAATCGGGCTGCCACATGCCCATGTCGGATGCGAAGACCCCGGTGAAGATCTCGCGCACGAAGGCGGCCCCGGTCGTGGCGCCGATCGACACCGAAGCGAGCGGATCCCACAGGTAGTTGACCCCGAAGGGCACCTTCAGCGCCGGCTTGCAGGCCTGGACCACGGCGGTCATCGCCGCCAGTCCCTCCGGAGGTGCCTTGAACACATAGGGCCGATCATTCTCGTTCCCGAACATGATGGCATCGACCCCGCCGTCCTGAAGCCTTTCGATGTCGGCGATGGCGCCGTCTATCAGCCTGTCGACACCGCCGGCTGCATCGTAGAGCGGCGCGCCGGGCAGGGCGCCAATGTGGCACATGCCGATGACCGCCTTCCTGCGCGATCCAAGGAAGTCGAAGATCATGGACGCGAATCCTCCTGTTGAACTGGTCGCTTCATTCCGGCGCGTCAGGCGGGCGCTCCGGCCAGATGCAGGCGCACGCCCGCCTCGGCCAGGGCGCGCGCAAGCGGCTCTGGTGGCGGGGCATCGGTCACGAGGTCGGTCGCTTCATCCAGCCGCCCGACCGCAACGAGGGAGCGGCGGTTGAACTTGCCGCTGTCCGCCAGCACGATGCGTCGTGTGGCGCGGGTGAAGTAGATGCGCTTCAGGTCGGCATCCTCGAAGGAATAGTCGTAGAAACCATCGGCGGTTATGCCCGAGACCCCGATCATGGCGGCATCGAACCAGAGCGCCCCGAACTGCGCCACCGCGGCCGGGCCGCCGACGGCCTGCTCGACCGGCCGCACCCGCCCGCCCGCCAGATAGACCTCGGGGGCGGCATCCGCGAGCGCCTGCGCAATGCGCAGGTTGTTGGTGAAGATCTTCGCCTGGCGCAGATCGGAAAGCCGACGGGCCAGGCACAAGGTTGTCGTCCCGACGTCAAGGGCCAGGGTTCGCACCTCGTCAAGCAGTCCCGCGGCCTGCGCCGCGATCGCCTCCTTCGCGCCGAGCGCCTGGCCCATCCGGCGCTGGAACTCGGGCTCCTCGACATCCACGACGACCGGTTCCCAGGCGGGCGGCCGCACGGCGCCGCCGCGGATCCGTGCAAGCCGACCTTCGCGCTCCAGTTCCTCAAGGTCGCGGCGCAGCGTCATGGCCGAAACGCCCAGCGCCGACGCCATCGGCCCGATCTGGACGATGCCGCGTTCGGCGATCTCGCGCAGGATCGCCTCGCGCCGCCCCTGGGCCGCCAGCACCTGACCCGATGCGATCGCCTCGCTCGAAGGTCTCCCGGCCACCTGGCATCCTCCACCTGGGTTCTCGGGCCGGATCGAATAATGTGCGATCAGCCAGATCAATTGTTACTAATAGTCCATAAATTTTGTGTTTACAACATAAATATTGTGACGTAAGCTTTGCATGCCCCAGACGGAGAACCCAATGTCCGCCCGCTACAGCGAACTCGATGGCCGCCGGGCTCTGGTCACGGGTGGGGCTGCGGGCATAGGTCGTGCCATCGCGGCGGCGCTGGTTGCGCAGGGCGTGCACGTCGCCGTGGCTGACATCGATGCCGAAGCCGCGCAGGCCGCTTCACGGGCGCTCGGGCCTCGGGCCGTGGCGGTGACGATGGACGTGACCGAACGCGCCTCGGTGGAAGCAGGCTTTGCGCGGGTGCTGGAGGTGCTCGGCGGTTGCGAGATCTGCATCGCCAATGCGGGGGTCTCGACGATGCGGCCCGCGCTTGAATTGACGGACCGCGACTGGGACTTCAATTTCGCCGTCAACGCACGCGGCATCTTCCTCGTCAACCAGATCGCGGCCCGCCATTTCGTGGCGCAGGGGGCGGGCTGCATCGTCAACACCGCCTCTCTGGCCGCGAAGGTTGGCGCGCCGCTTCTGGCACATTATTCCGCATCGAAATTCGCGGTCCTTGGCTGGACCCAGGCGCTGGCGAGGGAGCTGGCGCCGAAGGGGATCCGCGTGAATGCCGTCTGTCCCGGATTCGTGCGCACCTCGATGCAGGCGCGCGAGGTCGAATGGGAGGCGGCCCTGCGCGGCATCACGCCGGCAGAAGTGATCGCCGACTACATCCGCCAGACCCCCCTCGGCCGGCTGGAGGAGCCCGAGGATGTGGCCGGCCTCGTCGTGTTCCTCTGTTCGGAAGAGGCGCGATTCATGACGGGGCAGGGGATAAACGTCACCGGCGGCGTCTACATGGGTTGAAGGGCCGTGGCGCGGATCACGCTCGACAGGGTCTCGCGCGTCTACGGCAGCGGTGCGGTCGGGGTGCACGAGATAACCCTCGACGTAGCCGACGGCGAATTCCTCATCCTGCTCGGCCCGTCGGGCTGCGGAAAGTCGACCACGCTGCGCATGATCGCGGGACTCGAGGAGGTCACCTCGGGGCGCATCCTGATCGACGGTCGTGATGTCACCGGCCTGCGCCCGCGCGACCGCAACCTGGCGGTGGTGTTCCAGTCCTATGCGCTCTATCCGACGATGACGGTCCGCGCCAATATCGGCTTCGGGCTCAAGATGCGCGGCATGGCAACCGATGCGATCGGCGCGCGGGTCGAGGAGGCGGCGACGCTGCTCGGCCTCTCCCCCTATCTCGACCGCAAGCCCGCGGCGCTTTCGGGCGGCCAGCGCCAGCGCGTGGCCCTCGGGCGCGCGATCGTGCGCGAGCCCGAGGCATTCCTCCTGGACGAGCCCCTCTCGAACCTCGACGCGCAACTGCGCGCCGAGATGCGGGCCGAGCTCGTGCGCCTGCACCGGAGCCTCGGTCGCACCATCATCCATGTCACCCATGACCAGGTCGAGGCAATGACCATGGGTGACCGGATCTGCATCCTCCGGGCAGGGCGTATCGAGCAGGTTGGGGCGCCGCTGCAGGTCTATGCCAATCCCGCCAACATGTTCGTGGCGCAGTTCCTTGCCAGCCCGCCGATGAACTTCCTGCCGGCGCGGCTTGAGCCGGACGAAGGCCTGGCGCTGGACCTCGCCCCCGGCCTGCGCTGGCCCGTCCCGGCGGCGCATGACGGCTGGGGCCGTGCGAGCAACAGCAGCGTCGCTCTTGGGCTGCGCCCCGAGGACATCCATCCCCATCCCGCCGCCGGGCGGGTGCCCTTCGACGTCGAGGCGATCGCTGTCGAGGCGCTCGGGCCGGAGACGATCGTTACCGGAAGGATCCGCGCCGCGCCGCACCTGCCCGCGCTGAAGGTCCGGCTGGGGCGAGGGCCTGTGCCCCGCCTGGGCGAAACCCTCGTCGTTCATGCCGATCTCTCGGCGGCGCACCTGTTCGACCCCGAAAGCGGGCGGGTGATTCCCCGACTTGCACGCGGGGCGGTTCAATGAGCTTCGCGGGCATGGGCGGGCGGCGGGGGCGGGTCACCCAGGCCGGGTTGCATCTGGGGCTCATCGTGGCATGCCTCGCCGTCCTCATGCCGATCGTCTGGGTCACGCGGGTTGCGGTCGTTCCGGCCTCGATGTCCTACAGCCCCGGCCTCCTGCCGCAGGTCTCGAGCGAGAATTTCGAGGCCCTGTTCGCCGGACGCTTTCCGCGGTCCTATCTGAACAGCCTGATCGTGGCCGCCGGATCGGTCATTCTGGCGATGCCCTTTGCGGTGACACTTGGCTACGCCTTCGCCCGGTTCGGCACGGCCGGAAGGGTCGGTCGCTTCTCGGTGCTTGCCACCCAGATGCTTCCGCCGGTGGCCCTCGTGCTGCCCGCCTTCGCGATCCTGCGCAGCCTCCATCTCACCGACAGCCTTTTCGGCCTGACCCTCGTCTATGCCGCGCTCAACCTTCCATTCCTGACCTGGATCATGATGGGCTTCTTCAGGGGCATCCCCGTCGATCTGGAATGGGCCGCCATGACGGACGGCGCGACGGCGGCCCAGGCCTTCCGGATCGTCGTGCTGCCGACGGCACTTCCGGGCATCGCCGCGGCCGGGGTTCTGGGCTTCATCCTGTCCTGGAACGAATTCCTGTTCGCCCTGGTCCTCTCGGGGCCGCGGACCGCCACCATCCCGGTTGCCCTGGCGGGACTCCAGACATCGAACGGGGTTCAGATCGGCACGGTTGCCGCGGGCGTGGTGCTGGCGGTCCTTCCCCTGATCGTGGCTTCACGATTCATCCAGCGCTTCATCGTCGAGGGGCTGACCTTCGGAGCCGTGAAATGACGCCCAGATCCGACCACCCGGGCGGCGCGGATCGCCCGCAACAGCAGGAGGTAACGCAATGATACGACAACTCTTCCCGTCAACCTGCGCCCTGGCGCTTGTGGCCGCCGCGGTGCTGGCCGGCCCCGCCCGGGCCGAGGTCACGCTGCGCGCCCTGATGGAGGACGTGCCCGAGACCGCGATCATCGAGTCGCTGCTGCCACAGTTCACCGAGAAGACCGGAATCAAGGTCGAGTTCGAGAAGATCGGCTACGGCGACATGCATGACAAGCTCGTGCTGCAGCTGACCAGCCCGGAAAGCTTCTACAACCTTCTTTCAGTCGATTTCCTCTGGGCTGGAGAGTTTCCCGAGGCCGGCTGGCTCGAGGATCTGGGGCCGATGGCCAGGAATTCCGGGATGAACCTCGACGGCTTCATTCCCGCGATGTGGGATCTGCTCGGCCGCGACGGCGACACGATCCCGATCGTGCCGATGTACAACTACTCGATGGGGCTGATCTACCGCACCGATCTGCTGGGGGATCAGCCGCTGCCCGACACGCTCGAGGGCTTCATCGATCTCGCCGTGCGCATGAAGGCCGAGAAGGACGTTGTTGGCCTTGCCATGCAGGGCCAGCGTGGTGACCCCAACTCGATGGAATTCTCGAACTTCCTCTTCGCGTCGGGCGCGGACTATCTCGATGCCGAGGGCAACGTCGTGCTTGACAGCGATGCCGGGCGAAAGGCGCTCGGGCTCTATGTCCGCGCCATGACGGAGGCCGCCCAGCAGGGCGCTCTCAATGCCAATCTCGACGACACGCGGCGGCTGATGTGCGCAGGCGAGGCATTTGCCATGATCAGCTACTGGTGGATGCTTCCCGCGCTCGACAACGCGGCCGATTGCCCCGCCGTCGCGGGCAAGCTGGCCCTGGCCGTCGTGCCGGGGGGGCACGGCGAATCCGGCGGCTGGGGCTGGGGCATTCCGAAAAACGTGAGCGACGAGGAGAAGGCTGCCGCCTGGGCGTTCATCGAATGGGTGCAGAGCCCCGAGATCGTCAAGGCACGTGCGCTGGCCGGCCATGCCCCGGTGCAGACCGCGGCCTTCGAGGATGCCGAGGTGCTGGCGAAGTTCCCCTACTACGCCGATGCCGGGAAGGTGGTCGCCGCGGGCAAGTCCTTCCCCATCTTCACCTACACGGCGCAGTACGAGGACGTGCTGGGAACCCAGCTGTCGCTCGCTGCCTCTGGCCAGGCGACGGTCGAGGAGGCACTCGCCGCCGCGGCCAAGGGCCTTGCCGATCTCATGGCACAATGACCCGGGCGCGAGGGCCGGGCGACCGGCCCCCGCGGTCCCCGACCGGAGGGAGCCATGTCTGCGCTTTCGCGCATGAGCCGGACGGCACGCACCGGCTGGGCCTTCGCAGCGCCCGGCCTGTCGCTGCTTGTCATCGTGATGGGCTTTCCCCTGGTCTTCGCGGTGCTGATGTCCCTGTCTTCCCTGACCCTGCGCCATTTCCGGCTAGCGCCCTTCAAGGGGTTCGAGAACTTCGCGCGGGTGCTGGGCGACCCCCTCTTCTGGGAGGCGACGTGGCTGACCATCAGGTATTCGGTCGTCACCGTCACCGGAGAGTTCGTCATCGGGCTTGCGCTTGCGTTGATGTTGCAGAAGGTGGCCCGGTGGCGCGGCGTCTACTTCGCCATCCTCACGATCCCCATGGCCATGTCGCCCATAGCCGTGGCGCTGATCTGGCGGATGCTCCTGCAACCCAATCTGGGGATCGTCAACCAGACCCTGCGCGGACTGGGTTTCGAGGGCGTGGACTGGTTCGGCGATCCGGGGCTGGCGCTGGCCACCATGGCGGCGGTGGACATCTGGCAGCAGACGTCCTTTGTCGTGCTCATCCTTGCGGCCGGTCTCGCTTCGCTTCCGCGCGAGCCTTACGAGGCCGCCGAGGTGGACGGCGCCGGGGCCCTGCAGCAGTTCTTCTACATCACGCTGCCCATGCTGCGCCCGGTGGCCGCAATCGTTGTCGTCATCCAGCTCATCAACGAGTTCCGCACCTACGACCTGCCCTACGTCCTGACGCGCGGCGGGCCGGGCAATGCCACCGAGGTGCTGAGCTACTTCGCCTATCGCCGCGCCTTCCTCGGGCTGGCGCTGAACGAGGGCGCCGCCGCGTCATGGATCCTGCTCATCCTCGTCCTTGCGCTCACGGTCGTGTTCTTCCGGCTGGTCGAACGGCATGAAACCTCGCCGGGCGCGTGACCGGCACCTCGCCGGAATGGTCCAGGTCCGTGGCGCGGTCCGGAGCCTCTGCCCCGCCGTCCCCGGCGCCACGGGCGCAATGCACGCGGCAAGTCCCGACCGATGTCCGCCCCCGCCTCCCGGTTCATGCACCGGACGGCCTGCGGTCAGCGTCGCGACGCTTGTTCGGCCTGATAGGCAAGCACGCGCAGCAGCGAACCCAGCAGCACGTTCGACAGGTCCGGCCCGCTGGACATGCCGATCACCTCGGCCTCGTCGCGTGACTCCGACGGCCTCAGGCTGCACTTCCAGTGTCCGTCCGGGTCGAAGGCGCGGCCGCGCAGCCGGATCGCCCAGCCCGGCAGGACATGCGCGATCACATGCAGGACGAAATCCGTCGAGACCAGGTCCTGGGGCCGGAGCGGAGTCCGGTCGCCGGAGGCCGCCAGCACCGGCGCAAGGACGGCTGCCACTTCGGCGAACAGGGCTTCATCCGCACCCGCTGTCGTCTCCGTCCGGGCGGCAAGGTCTCTCAGATCGGTCGCGGCGCCCATCGGGATCCTCCTGACGGCAAGGCGGCACGGTCCTGCACTATGGCGCGAGGCTGCAGCAGGCGTTGATGCAGATCAACGTGCGCGGCGGCGCTTTGTCCGATGACGGTCGCCAGCCGCAAGGGGGGAGCGCCATGTCGGGCAAGGGCGAGGGCATCATCTGGTTCGAGGACCTGCGGCGCGGCGATGTCCCGATCGTGGGCGGCAAGAATGCGTCCCTGGGCGAGATGACCGCCGCGCTGGCGCCCCGGGGCATCCGCATCCCGCCGGGCTTCGCGACGACAGCCGAGGCATTCCGGCAGTATCTTCGCCACAACCGCCTTGATGCGATGATCGCCGCCACGCTCGCGGATCTCGCCGCGGGGCGCATCGTCCTGCAGACGGCCGGGGCAAGGATCCGCGCGGCGATCGCCGGCGGCCAATGGCCCGACCGGATGGAAGAGGCCCTGCGCGCCGCCTACCGCGAGCTGGGCCGCCGTGCCGGAAAGTCCGACGCCGCCGTCGCGGTCAGGTCCTCGGCCACCGCCGAGGACCTGCCCGACGCGAGCTTCGCCGGCCAGCAGGAGACGTTCCTGAACATTTCCGGCGAGGCGGCGCTGCTGGATGCCTGCCGGCGCTGCTACGCCTCGCTCTTCACCGACCGGGCGATCACCTACCGCACGCTGAAAGGCTTCGCGCACGAGAAGGTCGCGCTCAGCGTGGGCGTGCAGCTCATGGTGCGCTCCGACCTCGCGGGGTCGGGCGTCATGTTCTCGATCGACACCGAGTCGGGGTTCGACAGGGCCGTCCTGATCACCGCTGCCTGGGGCCTCGGCGAGAATGTCGTGCAGGGTGCCGTCGATCCCGACGAGTACCAGGTGTTCAAGCCCTTCCTGAACCGCGAAGGCCTCACGCCGATCCTTGCCAAGACCCTGGGCGCGAAGGAAGTGAAGATGATCCATGCGCGCGGCGCGACCCCGCCGGTGCGCAACGTGCCGACTTCGCGGGCCGAGCGCGAGGCCTTCGTCCTGTCCGATCCCGAGATCCTGGAACTTGCGCGCTACGCGGCCACGATCGAGGACCACTACGGCCTGCCGATGGACATGGAATGGGCCAAGGATGGCGAGACGGGGTTGCTCTACATCGTGCAGGCACGCCCCGAGACGGTCCAGGCCCGCGCCGACATCCATGCCCTGAAATCCTACCGCCTGACCTCCAGGGGAGCGAAGATCCTCGACGGACTGAGCGTCGGCGAGGCGATTGCCACAGGCGAAGTCTGCCTGCTTCAGTCTGCAGCCGAGATCGGGCGCTTCGTCGACGGCGCGATCCTCGTGACCTCGACGACCGACCCGGACTGGGTGCCGATCATGAAGCGCGCCTCGGCGATCGTCACCGACCACGGCGGGCGGACCAGCCACGCCGCCATCGTCAGCCGGGAACTGGGGCTCCCGGCCATCGTCGGCACCGGAAACGCAACCCACCTCCTCCATGACGGGCAGGAGATCACGGTGTCCTGTGCCGAGGGCGACCGGGGAAATGTATACGCCGGAATATCGACCTTCGAGGTCGAGGAGCTGCGCCTCGACGAGGTGCCTGCGACGCGCACGAAGGTGATGCTGAACATCGCCAACCCCGCCGCAGCGGCGCGCTGGTGGCGGCTGCCCGTGGACGGGGTCGGCCTTGCCCGGATGGAATTCGTCATCAACAACGGCGTGCGCGTGCACCCCCTGGCGCTCACCCGCTACGACACGTTGAAGGACGAGGCCGCGAAGGCCGAGATCGACCGGCTGACGAAGGGCTACGCCCGGCGCGAGGACTATTTCGTCGAGACGCTGGCGATGGGCCTCAGCCGCATCGCCGCAACCTGGTATCCGAACCCGGTCATTGTGCGGATGAGCGACTTCAAGACGAACGAATACGCCGAGCTTCTGGGCGGGCGGCAGTTCGAGCCGCACGAGGAGAACCCGATGATCGGCTGGCGCGGCGCCTCGCGCTACTATGCCGAGGGCTACCGCGACGGCTTCGCGCTGGAATGCCGGGCGATCCGGCGGCTGCGCGAGGAGATGGGCTTCGACAACGTCATCGTCATGATCCCCTTCTGCCGCTCGCCCGAGGAAGCCGACCGGGTGCTCGAGGTGATGGCCGAGAACGGGCTGAGGCGCGGGGAAGGGGGGATGCAGGTCTACGTGATGTGCGAGATCCCCTCGAACGTGATCCTTGCCGAGGAGTTCGCGAAGCGCTTCGACGGCTTCTCGATCGGCTCGAACGACCTGACGCAGCTGACCCTTGGCGTGGACCGGGATTCGGGCGGGCTGGCCGACCTTTTCCGCGAACGCGACCCGGCGGTCCTTTGGATGATCCGCACGGTGATCGAGCGCGCGCACAGGGCCGGCGTGAAGGTGGGCCTGTGCGGCCAGGCGCCTTCGAACGATCCCGAGTTCGCGCGGCTTCTGGTCGAGGCGGGGATCGACTCGATCTCGGTCACGCCCGACAGCTTCCTTGCCGTGAAGCGCCATGTCGCCGCCGCAGAGGCCCGGCCCTGAAGCCGCGAACAGGAAGGGCGCCGCTCCGGCGCCCTGATCCATCCCGTGCAGGGGTGGCCGCTAGCGGCCCCAGGTGCGGATCGGTCCGCAATCCATGTGCACGAAGTTCGACCGCGAGTACTTGCCCACGCCGCCGGCATCGCAGGTCAGGGCGGCCTTGTAGATCTGGCTCACCGTCCGGCTGCGCAGGCGCAGGTCGGCGGCCTTGCCCTGGATGTGCAGCGAGTTCTTGGCCACGCCCCGGGATTCGGACCTCAGCATGGCATTTGTCCTGGGTGTCCGGTAGCCGGACAACAGCATGTAGGGTTCCTCGACATCCATCAGCCTGTGCGCCGCGGCGGCGATGTCGATCGTGCGCGGGTCGATGACCTTCACGGCATCCTCGCGCCAGTCCCGCATGAAGTAGTTGATCTCCTTCAGCGCCTCGGGAATGTACTCGCCTTCCAGCCAGTAGATCGTGTCGAGGGACTCGCCCGTACGTCCCGAATACATCCTGATCCGCCGCACGTCGCCGGCCCCGCGAAGGATCCCGAAGGCCTGGCTGTATGTCGGCGCTGCCACCACGGCCGTTGCGGCAAAGGCGGCAAGCAGGCCGCGGCGCGAAAATGCAGGGGTCTCGCCGGTTGTCATTGTTGTCCTGTCCCGTCGCCCTTTTTTGCCGTCTTTTCAGCGGCTTGAAGATCGCCACCGTCCCCAGGAGACGAGGTTTTATGGCATGCCGGATTCAGGTCGCCAACAGGACATCGCATGAACGCCACGAAATCGCCCCCGCATCGGCAAGAAATTGCCAAGTATCCCGCGGCCTTCGCTGTCCCGGGTTCTGGCGGCAACATGCTGTGGCAATTCCGCGACAGCGGGGTCGCGCGTGGCGGAATCGTGAATGGACAGGGCAATTCCCCTGCCGGAATGTGCGCGGTAACGGGTCCGTTACATGAAGGTCATGGGGTCTTGATCGTGCTTCGGGGCGATTTCCGCCGGATGTCGGCATGTGTGTTTGCTGCCGTTCTGGGCATCCTGCCGTTCTCGGCACCTTCGGGCACCGCTGCCGAGCCTCCGGCCTTCCGTCAGGGGCTGGCCGAGGCGGCCGCGGTGGACGGCGCCGTGGCCGAATTCTACAGGGTCAGGAACTTCGCCCCGATCTGGACCACGGCCGGCGACGCCGCCCGCCGCGAGGCATTGTTCGGTGCCCTCGACAGGGCTGGCGACCACGGCCTGCCGGTCGGCCGGTACGACCCCGATGGGCTGAGGGCCGCCTTCAGGTCGCTCGCGTCCGAGCGGCAGCGCGGCGCGCTCGAGGCAGCGATGTCGCGAGCCTTCATCCTCTATGCGCAGGACGTGCGCTCAGGCCTGATCGACCCGAAGTCGGCCGACCCGGGAATCGTCCGCGAGGTGGCCAGACGCGATCCCCTGGCCGTGCTCATGGGCTTTGCCGTGGCCGAGGATCCTGCGTCCTTCATGCGGTCGCTTCCGCCGGATCGCCCCGAATATGTGCGCCTGATGAAGGCCAAGCGCGATCTCGAGGCCGCGATCGCCGCAGGCGGCTGGGGGCCCGAGGTCAAGGCCGCGCGCCTTGAACCGGGCGACACGGGAGAAGCGGTCATCGCCCTGCGTAACCGGCTCGTGGCGATGGGCTATCTCGCGGCGACGGCGACCGCAGTCTTCGACCCATCGATCAGCAAGGCTGTCCAGCGCTTCCAGCTTGACCATGGCCTGACGGCTGACGGCATCGCGGGCGAAGCGACCATCGACGAGATCAACCGCGGGCCCGAGGACCGGCTGGCATCGGTGATCGTGGCCATGGAACGGCTGCGGTGGATGAACGGCCTGCGGCTCGAAGGCCGCTACATCTGGGTCAACCT
This sequence comes from Paracoccaceae bacterium, assembly GCA_026417295.1. GTDB lineage: Bacteria > Pseudomonadota > Alphaproteobacteria > Rhodobacterales > Rhodobacteraceae > JAOADN01. Next base: position 78,844 of record JAOADN010000002.1, on the reverse strand, counting down.
TCCCGACTTCACCGCCAAGATCATCGATGACGGCAAGGTGACCTTCGAGTCCGTCACGGTCGTCGGCATGAACCAGCCGGACCGCCGCAGCCCGGAATTCTCCGACCAGATGGAATTCATGGTCATCAATCCGACCTGGAACGTGCCGCGCTCGATCACGGTCAAGGAATACCTGCCGATGCTGCAGAAGAACCCAAATGCCGCGGGTCACCTTCGCATCGTCGACCGCCGCGGGCGCGTGGTCGACCGGTCGGCCGTGGATTTCACGCAGTTCACGGCTGCGAACTTCCCCTTCTCGATGTCCCAGCCGCCGTCCGACGGCAATGCGCTGGGCAAGGTGAAGTTCATGTTCCCCAACAAGTACAACATCTACCTGCACGACACGCCGCAGAAGGCATTGTTCGACAAGGAAGTCCGTGCCTTCAGCCACGGCTGCATCCGGCTCGGGCGGCCCTTCGAGTTCGCCTATGCGCTTCTGGCGCGCCAGACCGACGATCCGGTCGGCCTGTTCCAGACCAGCCTCGACAACAGGGCAGAGCATCCCCTGCCGCTGGCGACACCTGTGCCCGTGCACCTTGTCTACTTCACCGCCTGGCCCGACGCGAAGGGGCGGATCGAATACCGCCGCGACGTCTACGGGCGCGATGCGCGCATCTTCGCGAAGATGCAGGAGGCCGGGGTGGCGCCGGTGGCGGTTCAGGGATAGGTCTCGGCACGGGCGGACGGGGTCGCGCCGCCCGCAAGGGAACTGGGCAGGTCGCGTGGCGTTCACCCTGGCAGAAGTCGCGAAAGCGCTGGGCGGGCGGGTCGAGGGCAATGCCTCGATCGTCATCCGGGGCGCTGCCGAGCCTGCAATGGCAGGCCCCGACGATCTCGCGCTGGCCATGACGCCGGCCTATGCAGCCGGTCTTGCCGCCGGGCGGGCGCGCGCCGCCATCCTGTGGGATGGCGCGGACTGGCAGGGATTGGGTCTCGAGGGCGCGCTCTTCGCGCCGCGCCCGCGCCACGCCATGGCGGGGATCACGCAGGTTCTCGATCCGGGTCCGGGAATCGCGCCGGGAATCCACCCTTCGGCGCTCGTCGATCCATCTGCCGTCGTGGCCGAGGGCGCCGCCATCGGCCCCTTCGTCGTCGTCGCTGCGGGCGCGAGCCTCGGGCCGCGCGCTAGGATCGCCGCCCATGCGGTCATCGGCGAGGGGGCCGTGATCGGCGCCGACGCCCTGATCCTGCAGGGCGCGCGCATCGGTGCACGGGTGCGGATCGGCGATCGCTTCATCTGCCAGCCTGGCGCAGTGGTCGGGTCGGACGGGTTCTCGTTCGTCACGCCCGAGAAGTCCGCGGTGGAACAGGTGCGCGAAACGCTGGGAGACCGGGGTGACGCCGTCAACCAGGCCTGGACCCGGATCCATTCGCTCGGGACCGTCGAGATCGGCGATGATGTCGAGATCGGCGCCAATGCCGCGATCGACCGCGGCACGATCCGTGCGACCAGCATCGGCAGCGGGACCAAGCTCGACAACCTCGTCCACGTTGGTCACAACGTCCAGATCGGCCGCGACTGCCTTCTCTGCGGGCAGGTCGGCATCGCGGGTTCGGCGCGCATCGGCGATCGCGTCGTCATGGGCGGACAATGCGGCGTCAGCGACAACATCATCGTCGGCGACGACGTCGTCGCCGGCGGCGCGACCAAGATGTTCACCAACGTGCCTGCCGGGCGGGTCGTCCTCGGCTCGCCTGCCATGAAGATGGAGGCGAACATCGAGGCATGGAAGAACATCCGCCGCCTTGGCCGCCTCTTTGCCCAGGTTGCCGAGCTTCGCGCCGCCCTTCAGGGTGGCAGGCCCGGCGGGGAGGACGACAAGGCATGACCGTTCTGGCGACGGTCCGCGGGGTCCTTGCAGCGCGGTCGGGCATCGATGCGCAGGACATCGGGCCCGACACCCGGATCGCCGACCTGCCGATGGACAGCATGGCCATGGTCGAGGTCCTGTTCACCCTCGAGGAGACCTACGGGATCGTCATTCCCTACAACGCGAACCGCCCCGGCGAGGCACCGGTCGACCTGACGACGGTCGGGGGCGTCGTCGAGGCGGTCGAGGCGCTGCTCGCCGCCAGGGTCTGAAGGCGTGCGGCGGGTCGTCATCACCGGGGCCGGAACCGTCAATCCCCTCGCGGGCGATCTTCCGGGAACCCTTGACGCGATGCGCCGGGGAGACGTCGCCATAGGTCCGCTCGACATCGCGGATGTCGATCGGCTGGCAATCAGGATCGGCGCCCAGGTCAGGAACTGGGATGTGGCCAGCCGCTTCCCTCCGGCCGAGGCGGTGATGCTCGACCGGGCGACGGCCCTTGCGGTCGCAGCCGCAGATGAGGCGGTCGCCCGTGCCGGCCTGCGGATCCTGCCGGCCGAGGCGCCGCGCGCGGGCGTGATCCTCGGCACCGCGGGGGGCGGCCTCGCGACGGCAGAGGATGCCTACAGGTCAGTCCTTGTCGGGGGCAGGGACCGCGTTCATCCCTTCACCGTGCCGCGCCTGATGCACAATGCGGCAGCAGCCCAGCTCTCGATCCGTCACGGACTGAAGGGCCCGGCGCTGACGGTGGCCACGGCCTGCGCGGCCTCCAATCATGCAATGGGCCTTGCCCTGCACATGATCCGGGCGGGCATGGCCGATGTCGTCCTGACGGGTGGGGCTGACGCCATGCTGACCTTCGGCGGGATCAAGGCCTGGGAAGGGCTGAGGGTCATGTCGCCCGACGGCTGCCGCCCGTTCTGCCAGAGCCGCAATGGCTTCGTCATGGGCGAGGGGGCCGCCATCCTCGTCTTCGAGGAGGCCTCCCGTGCCCTGGGCCGCGGGGCACCCGTGCTGGCCGAGGTCGCCGGCTTCGGGATGACCGCCGATGCAGGCGACATCGTGCAGCCCTCGGCCGAAGGCGCCGCCCGAGCCATGGCAGCCGCGCTGGACGATGCCGGACTGGCGCCGGGCGAGATCGGCTACATCAATGCGCATGGCACCGGTACGCGGGCGAACGATCGCGCCGAGTCCGAGGCGATCCTGGCCGTCTTCGGAAAGGCAGCCGCCGGCATCCCCGTGTCGTCCACCAAGTCGCTGCATGGCCACCTGGTGGGCGCGGCGGGGGCGGTCGAGATCCTTGCCTGCCTTCTGGCCCTGGGCGAGGGGATCGTTGCCCCGACGGCGGGCTTCCGCAGGCCTGATCCCGAATGCGCGATCGACGTCGTGGTGCATGCCGCAAGACCGGCCCGGGTCGGTGCAGCCCTCTCCAACGCCTTTGCATTCGGGGGGCTCAACGCGGTCCTCGCCCTGAGGCGCCTGCAGGACGGGAAGGGGGGCACGGGGATGCCCCCCGTCAGTGGCTAGGGGGCTGCGGATTCCGCGACCAGCTTCGAGATCGCCTCGAAACCTGCGGTGAAGCCCTTGAGCGAGATGTTCGCGCTGACCTTCTGGTCGGCGGCAGCGACCGGAACGACCGTCACCGTCGCCTTCGCCCCCTTCTTGAAGCCCTCCACCTCGGCCGCGGTAAAGCCGACGCGGCTGATGCAGCCGATCGCCGCGCAGAAGGTGAAGGGATACTTCTTCTCCTTCCCGCCATCGACCGTGATCGCCAGGCCCTGCGTCAGCAGGGTCTCGAGCGGGGCAATGATTGTCGCCCCGGCGACCGCCTCGCCCCCCGGCTTCAGGGCGGTGAGGTTCACCTCGGCGACGGGGTTGCCCTTGTCGTCCTTCAGCAGCTGGTAGAGCTGGCAGGGATCCGATCCGTCTGCGGTGCGGATGCAGTTGAGCTGCCAGTCGCCGAAGGTCTCCTTCGTGTAGGTCTCGCCCACGCCCCCGACTTCCTGTCCCGTCGAGAAGGCCGCGGGGTCACCCGCGGTATCGGCTGCCGGTGCCCCGCCTGCCGGCGCATCCGCCGACTGCGCAGTGGCCATGCCGCCAAGCCCGAGGGCGATCAGCAGGGCAAGTGGGCGGATCGTGAAGTTCATGTCTTTGCACCTTGAGGTCCTTTTCGCGCTGCGCGCTCTAGCATGACGCGACGCCGGTGTCAGGGCAGAAACGGAGGCGACGCGTTTCACGCCTTCGTGGCCGGCAGACCCTTGCCTGAGGCGGAAGATCCGGGGCGGAATAGAAAAGGGGCCCGCAGGTGGCCCCTTTCCGATCTGTGCTCCCTGTCGGACTGGCCGACTTAGTCATTGCGCCAGACGCTATGACACGCGCCTGCATCCGTCAACCGAAAAATCGATGTGAGCGGTATCATCCACACCCCTGATTTCAAAGGGAAAAAGCCGCGCCTTGAAGGGCGCGGCCAGTCTGACAGGGAGGGAAGTGACATCCGCCACACGGCAGCTCCGCCAGCGGACAACCTCAGTTCTGGCAGACTCCGGTTAACGATGTATTGTGCCAGCGGCGTCCCCGGCTCTGGCAGGGTGACGCAACGGAAGGGCAGGAGGACCTGGTGGATACGGATGGTGCGATTTTCGTTGGCGGCGGCGGCGAGGGGTATTCGACGCCGCAGAACCTCCTGCTCAGGTATGGCAACCGGCACGGCCTCATCGCCGGTGCGACCGGAACCGGCAAGACGGTCAGCCTGCAGGTCCTTGCCGAGGGCTTCTCCTCGGCCGGCGTGCCGGTGTTCCTGGCCGACGTGAAGGGAGATCTCGCGGGGCTCGCCAGGGCCGGATCGGAAGCCTCGAAGCTGCACGAACCCTTCGCCAAACGCGCGGCGACCATCGGCTACACGCTGGAATACATGGCCTTTCCCGCGACCTTCTGGGATCTTTTCGGCGAGCAGGGTCACCCCGTCCGCACCACGGTGACCGAGATGGGGCCGCTGCTTCTGTCGCGCCTGATGGATCTGAGCGAGCCGCAGGAGGGCGTGCTGAACATCGCCTTCCGCATCGCCGACGAACAGGGCCTCGCTCTCCTCGACCTGAAGGACCTGCAGTCGATGCTGGTATGGATCGGCCAGAACGCCGGCGACCTTGCCCTGCGCTACGGCAACATCTCGCCGGCCACGGTGGGCGCCATCCAGCGTCAGCTCCTCGTGCTCGAGAACCAGGGCGGCACCCGGCTCTTCGGTGAACCGGCGCTCGAACTTTCCGACATGATGGCAACCGAAGCCGACGGGCGGGGCCGCGTCAACATCCTCGCGTCGGACAAACTTATGGCTTCGCCAAGGCTTTACGCCACGTTCCTGCTGTGGCTCCTTTCGGAGCTCTTCGAGGAACTGCCCGAGATCGGCGATCCCGACAAGCCCAAGCTGGTGTTCTTCTTCGACGAGGCGCACCTTCTCTTCAAGGATGCGCCCAAGGCGCTGGTCGACAAGGTCGAACAGGTCGCGCGCCTGATCCGGTCGAAGGGCGTCGGGGTGTTCTTCATCACGCAGAACCCGGCTGACGTTCCGGATGCGGTTCTCGGGCAACTCGGCAACCGCATCCAGCACGCGCTGCGTGCCTTCACGGCGAAGGACCAGAAGGATCTCAGGCGTGCGGCCGAGAACTATCGCCCGAACCCGCGCTTCAGTACCGAAGAGGCGATCAAGCAGGTCGGCACCGGCGAGGCCGTGACATCCCTGCTGGAAGACAAGGGCATTCCCGGCATGGTCGAACGCACGCTCGTCCGCCCACCGAAAAGCCGGCTTGGGCCCATCGCGCCCGAAGAGCGCGCGGCGATCCTCTCCGCCTCGCCGCTGGGCGCCAAGTACAACACCCTCGTCGATCGTGAGTCGGCCTTCGAGAAGCTGCAGGCGCGCGCGGCCGAGGCGGCCGAGGCCGCTGCCGGGGACGACAGGACGGCGCGCATGAAGGAGCTCGATGCCGAATTCAGCCGGGCCCGGCGATGGGATGGCGGGACGGCGGCGCAACGACCCGCCGGACGCGGCCGGGCCGAGGAAAGCTTCGGCGAGGCGCTCACAAGGAACGTCATGAAGGAACTGACCGGAACGACCGGGCGCCGGATCGTCCGCGGAATCTTCGGCTCGCTCTTCAAGGCCCGGTGAGGATCCGTTCCTCGGTGGCGCCATCATGAGAAGTCTACGCAATTCCCGGCTGCTTCCGGCCCGCCTGCCGGGCGGGCCTGCATCCGCGTAGACCATTCGTTCACCCGACCGTCGCATTTTGCAATCGGGCGACCCGCAGGGGTTGTGCGTGGGACTGCAACTGCAATCGGTGGAGAAACGGGATGACCACATCGGCGGCGCTTTCGGCGCTGGAACAGTACCTGCTGGAGATCGTCAACTTCGCGCGTCTCGGTCCGGCCGCCGAGGCCGCACTTCAGGGGATCGGCCTGAACGACGGACTCCCCGCCGGAACGATCGCGCCCGCGCCGCTCCAGCCCCTCGCCGCAAGCCTGGCCCTGTCGGCGGCGGCAGAGGGTCACGCGCGCTGGATCCTGGACGCGGATGCGGTCGGGCACGGCGGCGCAGGGGGATCGACTCCGGGCCAGAGGATGGCGAATGCCGGCTATGTCCTCGGGCCGGCGGGAACCTGGGCGGAGAACATAGTCTATGTCGGCCAGACGGCGCCGCTCGACATCGCCGCGCAGGGTCCCTCGATCGTCGAGACCCTCCACGCGGCGGTGTTCGAGAATCCGGCGATGCGCCGCGTCCTGCTTGACGGTGCCCTGCGCGAGATCGGGCTTGGTCTCGAATTCGGCCAGCTCGCGCTCGGCGGCACGACCTACAACACGGCCATGCTCGTCCAGGACCTTGCCGCAGGGGCGGCCGGTCCGTTCCTCACGGGCGTCGTCTATGGCGATACCGACGGCGACGGTTTCTACACACCGGGCGAGGGGCGCGGCGGAATCCAGTTTGCCGCCGCCGACGGGGGATCTCAGGCCCAGTCCGCCGCGGCCGGTGGCTACGCGCTGGCCCTGACCGCGGGCCTCGCGACACTGAATGTCACCGACGGCCAGATCCAGTCGGTCCTGCGCGTCGACCTCACGGCCGGCAACGTCAAGCTCGACCTCGTGGACGGCAACCGCTTCCTCTCGTCCGGCAGTCTGGTCCTTGTCTCCGGGGTGGCAGATGCCGAACTGATCGGCCAGCAGGATCTCGGCCTGACCGGAAACGCCGCGGCCAACCGGCTCTGGGGCAATTCGGGGGCGAACGTCATCGCCGCCCGGGCGGGGAACGACACCGTCGTGGCCGGCGCCGGCGATGACCGCGTCTGGGGCGAGGACGGCGACGACCGCCTGCTCCTGGGCGATGGGGGCGACACCGGCTATGGCGGCAACGGGGCAGACGAGCTGTCCGGCGGCAATGGCGATGACGTCCTGCGCGGCGATCTCGGTGATGACCTCCTCGATGGCGGGGCCGGCAGCGACACGCTCGATGGCGGCGGCGGAAATGACGTCCTTGCGGGCGGGGAGGGCAACGACCTGCTTCAGGGTCTGGATGGCGCGGACAGCCTGTCCGGCGGTCCGGGCGCGGATTCGCTCTATGGCGGGATGGGTGACGACCTCCTCGACGGGGGCGACGGAGGCGACAGGCTGGTCGGCGGGGAGGGCAACGATACGCTGCGCGGCGGGGCGGGGAACGACAACCTGAATGCCGGCGAAGGGGCGAATGCCGTTGAGGCCGGCGAAGGCAACGACATCGTCGCTGCCGGTGCTGGCCACGACCTGCTGCTCGGAGAGGCCGGGGATGACTCACTCGCGGGCGGGGACGGCGACGATACGCTCGGCGGCGGGGAAGGGAACGACACGCTCGCCGGGGGAGGGGGCGCCGACAGCCTTCTGGGCGGTGCCGGAAACGACCTTCTGCGCGGCCAGGACGGCGCGGACGTGCTGCGCCTCGGTGACGGCGAGGACAGGGCGCTTGGCGGCAATGGCGATGACAGCCTTTTCGGCGGCGCCGGAAACGATCTCGTCTACGGAGAGGCCGGCAATGACAGGCTGTGGGGCGAAGCTGGCAACGACACGCTCTTCGGCGGCGCCGGAGACGACTGGCTGGCCGGCGGCGCGGGATCGGACCGCCTGCGGGGTGAAGCCGGCGCGGACATCTTCCGCTTCTCGGTCGGTGACGGGGCCGACCTGATCCTCGACTTCTCCCGTGCCGCGGGGGACCGCATCGCCTTCGACCTGGCGATCCGGAATGCCTACGGCACGGATCTGTCGGCCCTTGTCCGGACCAGCGGCAGCGACCTCGTGTTCGACTTCGGCGGAGGCGACCAGTTGTGGGTGGCCGGGGCCGGGTCCTACGCCGCCGTCGCCGATGCCGTGATCTTCGTCTGACCTACCGCTTGCGCACGGCCCGGACGCGGGGGTGTCACGAAGACCCCCTGCGTGCCAGCGGATGCTTCTTCAGGACAAGCTCGCGCAGCCTGCCGTCCAGCACATGGGTATAGATCTCGGTCGTGGCCAGATCCGCGTGGCCCAGCATCGTCTGGATCGCGCGCAGGTCGGCGCCGCCCGCCAGAAGATGCGTGGCGAAGGCGTGGCGCAGGCGGTGTGGAGCAACCCTTGCCGGGTCGATCCCTGCCGTGATCGCCAGGGTCTTGAGCAGCCCGTGAAAGCCCTGTCGCGTCAGATGTCCCGCCCGACCCCGGGCCGGAAACAGGAAGCGCGATCCCTTCGCGGCCTCACCTGCGGCGCCATCGCGCAGTCCAAGCCACTGGGCCAGCGCCTTCCGCGCCGGTTCGTTCAGGGGCACCATGCGTTCCTTGCCACCCTTGCCGCGAACAAGGATCATCCTGGGATCGCCGCGCACGGCCGAGACAGGCAGGCCGACCAGCTCCGACACCCGCATCCCGGTCGCGTACAGCAACTCCAGCATGCAGCGGTTGCGGGCGCGCTCGGCCTCGCTGCGGCCGGTCCTTCCCGCGGCCTCGATCAGGGCCAGAACCTCGTCTTTGCCCAGATCCTGCGGCAGGCTCCGCCGCCGGCCCGGTCCGGCAATCCTGATGGCCGGGTCGTCTGTCCGCCAGCCTTCGGCATGGGCGAAGCGGAACAGTTGGCGAATTGCCGACAGTCGTCGCGCACGTGTGGCAGTTGACAGGCCCGCAGCATCGCAGGCCACCAGATAGGCCTCCACATCGGCCCGGCCGGCCGTCGCGAAGGATTGTCCCCGCGCGCCAAGCCATGCCGCCGCATCCTGAAGGTCTCGCCCGTAGGACAGAAGCGTGTTGCGCGCGGCCCCCTTCTCGGCCGCGATCCCCTCGAGGAAGGCCGAGATCCATCGGGAATCCTGCCCGTGCATCGGCTCAGCCGCGCCGCTCGAGCAGCAGAAGCTCCAGCCCGGCCCGGCGCGCGACCGGTTCGAGCCCCGCCCGCCGCAGGAACCGCAGCCCGTCCGTCACGTCGCGCAAGTCGCCGCGCGCGCCTTCGGTCACGTGATCGATGGCCCGAAGAAGCGCCTCGCCCAGACGCCCCTCTCCGGCAAGCCGATCCAGGTCACTTGCCTCGTCCGACGCAGGGCCCTCGAATGCTGCCTTGATGGCGCCCCCCATCTGGTCCGGCGGGGCGGCATCGCCCACCTTGCCCTGCGCAAGCCCGATCAGGAAGGGCTCTTCTCCCGTCACCGGGATCCTGCGCCTCGCAACCGACTCATAGGCTGGCGAGAGAAGCCCGATCCTGAAGGCCAGCTCGCCCGCGCGGCCCGGCATCTCCAGCGCCGCCAGCCTCTCGCCATAGATCTCGGCCAGGGGCACTTCCAGTTCGGCGGCTTCCATCTCGGCCCAAACCTGCGGCAGGACCGCGGCCACCGCGTCCCTGTCGCCCGCGGCCAGCGCCGCATCGAGGCGCTGGATGGCGGCGACACGGTCCCAGACACCGCCCGATGCAGCAGGTTTCCTTTCCGTGTAAAGGCCGAGAAGGCTGTTTGCGTCGACGGCGCCGGTTCGGACCAGGCGTTCGGCTGCCTCGATCCTGGCCTTCCAGCCCGAGGTCGGCCCCAGATCGAGATGCGCGAAGGCGATGGGCAGCGTCGCGGTGGTCTGCGGCTGCCCGATCGCCTCCATCATGCGCAGCACGAGGGGCGAGGGGCGGACCGGCGGCGGCAGGTCTGGCTCGCCTTCGTAAAGCTCCGGATCGAGAAAGCGCGACAGAAGTGCACTCTCTTCGGCCGGAATGAAGCCGAGGGCCGTTCCCGTGCTCAGCGAAAGTGCAGCGGCATTCCAGTCTCCGCCGCGGGCAAGGCAGAAGATCCGCGCGGGAAAGCTGGGGGCGATCTGGGCGTTGGCGCGCATCGTGTCGCAGGCGCGATCCTCCTGTCCCAGAAGCAGGGCTGCGTCGAACGACCTGCGGAACGTCTCGCGCGTCGGATCGGGGACCAGATCGAGAAGCGCGAGCGCCTGATCCACCGCGCCAAGGTCGAGAAGCTTGTCAACGCGGGCGAGGAACAGCTGGCCGCCCTCGCCCTGCGCGGCCTTCGGCGGTGAGACCTCGACCAGCAGGAGCGTCAGAAGCAGCGACTGGATCGCAGGCAGCGTGTCGGTCCGTTCCGCCCGCAGGAGCCTGACGAGGTCGGACGACGGCGTCGCCCCCCAGAGATCGTGGGGCAACCCCGCCCGTTCCGCCGGGATGACGCCAAGCCCGTCAAGCGTGGGGCCTGTCCCGAGCGCCTCCACGCTGATCGGGGCCGAGACCGTCTCGATCCTCGAGACGCCGGGCGGGGACCGGAGGGGACCGCGCAAGGGGGGCTCGGCCACCGATTCCGAAAGCCAGTCTATGGCAGAGAGCGGCGCCTCGGCCCCTGCGGGCCCCGCCAGGGCGGTCAACGCCACGACCAGCGCGTATCCGGCGCAGCTACGGCGTGACATTCAGCGTCACCGGCTGGCGCACTTCTGTCTGTTCGGGCTCGAGGTCGCCCAGGTAGGCAAACCCGGCAAGCCCCACCAGGGCCAGGACGGCAAGCAGGAACAGCGCTTTGATGAGTCGGGCCATGGAGTCTTGCCGTATGCGGTCCTTCGGGTTTCCTGCCGGGGCGTCCCGTCCGCCGGTCGCCCTTTCGCGAGGAACTTATATATGGCATTCGCAGGGACTTCACGCCATTACGGCAGAAATCGCGGTGCTGGGTGCTGGCCGCGGCGATGTGTGAACGGGGCGTCCGCAGGAAGATGGCGGTCAGGTGGAAACTGCGGCGGACGGTCGTTCTCGTCGGCATGATGGGGGCTGGAAAGACCGCCGTGGGCACGGCCGTCGCGCGGATGCTGGCCGTTCCCTTCCTCGATTCGGACGAGGAGATCGTGCGCGCGGCAAACCGTTCCATCGCCGAGATCTTCGCGCGCGATGGCGAGGCCTTCTTCCGCGAGAAGGAGTCGCAGGTTCTCGCGCGTCTGCTGTCGGGCCCTCCGGCCATCCTGTCCACGGGGGGCGGGGCCTTCCTGTCAGAGGCCAACCGCGCCCTCGTCGCGGCGAAGGGCGTGTCGGTCTGGCTCAAGGCCGATCTCGATCTTCTCTGGGCCCGCGTGCGCCACAAGACGACGCGCCCGCTGCTGCGGACCGACAACCCGCGCCAGACCCTGGCAGACCTCTACGCGGCAAGGGCGCCGTACTATGCCCTTGCCGGGATCGTCGTCGAGGCGCATGCGGACTATTCGGTCGAAGAGATGGCGCAGCGTGTGATCGAGGCACTGGCGCTTCGGCCCGATGTCCTGGAACGGGGATAGCGCGATGAATGATGCCGAGACCGTGAGGGTGGAACTCGGGCCGCGGTCCTACGACGTGCGGATCGGGCAGGGCCTCCTCGCCCGGGCGGGCCGCGAGATCCAGCCCCTGCTGAGCCGGCCGAAGGTCGCCGTGGTGACCGATGAACATGTCGCCGCTCTGCACCTCGACACCCTGAAGGCAGCCCTCGCCGGCATCGAGGTCGCGACCCTGGTCCTGTCCCCGGGCGAGGCGACAAAGGGCTGGGACGGCCTGCGGCAGGCCACGGAATGGCTTCTGGCCGCGAAGGTCGAACGCCGCGATCTGGTCATCGCCCTGGGGGGCGGGGTGATCGGCGACCTCGCGGGATTTGCCGCGGCCATCCTGCGCCGGGGCGTCCGCTTCGTGCAGGTGCCCACGACGCTTCTGGCGCAGGTCGACAGTTCCGTCGGCGGCAAGACGGGAATCAACTCACCCCACGGCAAGAACCTGATCGGCGCGTTCCATCAGCCGTCGCTGGTGCTGGCTGACACGGCCGTGCTTTCCACGCTGCCCAGGCGCGAGTTCCTTGCCGGCTACGGCGAGGTGGTGAAATACGGCCTTCTGGGTGACGCCGGCTTCTTCTCCTGGCTCGAGCGCAACGGACCCGCGCTTCCGGCCGGGGACCCGGAGCTGCGCAATCATGCCGTCGTCCGCTCCGTGGCCATGAAGGCCGCGATCGTGGCGCGCGACGAGACAGAGGAGGGCGATCGTGCGCTCCTCAACCTCGGCCATACCTTTGCCCACGCGCTGGAGGCGGCGACCGGCTATTCGCAGCGCCTCCTGCATGGCGAGGCGGTCTCGGTGGGATGCGCGCTGGCCTTCGATCTCAGCGCGCGGCTGGGGCTCTGCCCGCAGGAAGATCCCGTACGGGTCAGGGCGCATCTGCGGGCGATGGGCATGCCGGCAAGCCTGGCCGACGTCCCGGGAGACCTGCCGGATGCTGAAGGGCTTCTGGCGCTCATGGCGCAGGACAAGAAGGTGATCGACGGACGCCTGCGCTTCGTCCTTGCGCGCGGCATCGGCGCGGCCTTCGTGGCCGACGGGATCGACATTGCGCAAGTGCGCTCGCTTCTGAAGGATTCGCGCGCGGGCTACTGAACGTGCCGATGCCTCGCGGGCCCGGGGACGGGCCTTCGAAGGCCCGTCCGCGCGGCCCGCGCGGGCCGCGGCCCCGCATCCGTCAGAACGGGATCTCGTCGTCGAAGTCGCGTCCGCCCGCACCCACGGTCGCCGGCGCGCGGCGGGCCGCGCCGCCGCCCGCCTCTCCCGGCCCGCCGATCCCGGGATCGTCGTAGCCGCCCATCCCGCCGGCCTGACCGCCACCGCCGTCCCTGCCGTCAAGCAGCGTCAGTTCGCCCCTGAACGGGCGCAGCACGACCTCGGTCGTGTAGCGTTCCTGGCCCGACTGGTCGGTCCATTTCCGCGTCTCGAGCGCCCCTTCGACATAGACCTTCGACCCCTTGCGGAGATACTGCTCGGCGATTCTCACGAGGTTCTCGTTGAAGATCGCGACCGAATGCCATTCGGTCCTGTCCTTGCGCTCGCCGGTCTGCTTGTCGCGCCACGATTCGGAGGTGGCGATGCGCAGGTTGCACACCTTGCCGCCGTTCTGGAACGACCTCACTTCGGGATCGCGGCCGAGATTGCCGATCAGGATGACCTTGTTGACCGAACCTGCCATGCGCCATCTCCCCTGCTGCGATTCCGTTAACCTTACCGGCTTCGTCACCGCTTAGACACCCCCGGCGGTTACTTCCGGGTAAACGGGTCTCGGCGGAAGGCCGCGTATCACTCCGGTTGGAGATGCTGCAATGCGGCGCGCTTCTGCCGCCAGTTGTATGGCGCCGGCCTCCCCCGCCTGCCAGATCGGCCCTGCCGGAAGGCGCATACCGCCGCCATGACCCCGGCCTCATGCAACATGCAAGGAACAACACCATGACGAGCTTCAGGATTCTCACTTCGGCCGCGCTCCTCGCCCTGTCCCTCGGCCTGCCGGCCCTCGCTTCGGAGGACGGCGCGTCCGTCGATCCGGCGCTGCAGCAGAAGCTGACGGAGCAGCTGGTCGCCCAGGGCTACGAGGTCCGCAAGATCCAGATGGAGGACGGCAAGATCGAGGTCTACGCCGTCAAGGACGGCCAGACCTTCGAACTCTACTTCGACAGCGCCCTGAAGCCCCTCAACGGCGGCGAAGGCGGCCAGGAGGGCTGACAGGCCCTGCCTCACCGGCGGGCAGCGGCACGACCGTCCCTGCCCGCCGCAATCCAGACAGGAGATGCAGATGAGAAACGTGAGGGTCTGGGACCCCTTCGTGCGGATGTTCCACTGGTCCCTGGTCATCCTCTTCGCCGCGAACGCGATCTGGACGAACCCCGAGAAGCTGCCGCATCACGTGATCGGCTACGCGATCCTTGCCCTGGTCGTCCTTCGCGTCCTCTGGGGCTTCGCCGGCCCCCGCCATGCGCGCTTCGCCGACTTCCCGCCATCGCCCTCCGCCGCCCTCGATCAGGTCCGCGAGATCGCGACCGGCGCGCGGCGCGTCCATCTCGGCCATTCGCCGCTCGGGGCGCTGATGATCTACAACATGCTGGCGACGCTCGTCGTGATCGCCGTCTCGGGGTACATGATGACGACAGTCACATGGTTCGGGATCGAATGGGTCGAGGAGGTCCACAAGGCCGCGGTGACCTGGGCCGAGATCTCGGCCGTCGCGCACATTGCCGCCGTCATGCTGGAAAGCCGGAGGCTCGGCGTGAACCTGCCACGTGCGATGGTAACCGGAACGAAGAAGGTGCACGATCCGGACCATGCGTGAGGGTGCGGGAATCGGCAGGTGAAGGGCGACAGGGACAACGCGATCGGCACCGGCCTGCTGGCCGTGCTCATGGCGGTGCAGGCCATCTGCGCCGCCTTCTTCCTCTCGGACATCGTGGGCGATCTGGCGGACATGCCGGTGCGGGAGTGGCTCAATACGCACCTGTCGCTCGAGCTTCTCGCCAACCTGACGCTCGTGGCGGCGATCTGGGTCGAATGGCGGTTCCTCAAGGCTCTCGTCGCGCGGCAGGCGCGCGCCGACCGTGCCCTTTCGATCGCGTCGGGGGCCTTGCAGGAGGTGATGGAGTCGCATTTCGCCGAATGGGGCCTGACCCCGGCCGAGGCCGACGTCGCCGCCTTCACGATCAAGGGCTTCACGATCGCCGAGATCGCGCGTCTGAGGAACTCGGGCGAAGGCACGGTCAAGACCCACCTGAACGCGATCTACCGAAAGGCCGGCGTCCAGGGCCGCGGACAGCTCGTGAGCGTGCTCATCGAGGATCTGCTCGACGGCGGCGTCGCGGCAAGGCCCGATGCGGCCTGAGGGCTGGTGCTGGCCGTCCGATGCGATATAGTCGGCGATCGTGCAGTTGATCGGCCGGGGGCCTGATGTTCCTTCGTATCCTCGTGGCGACGGCGCTTTCCGCCGTGATCGGTCTGGCATCCCTTCCGGCCCCGGCTTCGGCCGAGGGGCTGGTCCTGTCGACCTCCGGCAAGAAGAAGTCGCGCTTCGCCGATTTTGCAGCAAAGACAGCCGTTCTCGACAGTCGCGCAGCCGTGCAATACGCGAATTCGGTGCGGCTGACGCCCCATTACCAGGATGCGGCAGCCGGTGCCGACGGCCCCATTCCGCGTTACGCCGGATCCTACCGTGGCGAGTTCCTCGAGGCCGCCAGGGCAGCGGCGCGGAAATACGGCATCCCCGAGGACCTCTTCCTGCGGCTGGTCCAGCGCGAAAGCGGCTGGAACCCCGGTGCGGTGTCGGTCAAGGGCGCCACGGGCCTTGCCCAGCTCATGCCCGGAACGGCAAGCCTTCTGGGCGTCGACGCGACCGACCCGCACCAGAACCTCGACGGTGGGGCGCGCTATCTCCGGATGATGTATGACAGGTTCGGAACATGGCGCCTCGCGCTGGCCGCCTACAATGCCGGGCCGCTCGCCGTCGACGAACATGACGGCATCCCGCCCTATGACGAGACGCAGGCCTACGTCGTGGCGATCCTCGGCGGGTGACGCCGCCGGTCCGGCTGGGCGCCGCGGTGGCTTTCAGGCCCCGCGGCCCTCGTCAGCGTCGCCCTTGAGGCTTGCAGGCGCCAGACCCTCGGTGATCCGCAGGTCGGAGGGCACGTTGGCCGTCGCCTTGCCCCAGGGCCTTCCCTCTATCCGGCTCCGGTGCGCCTCGAAGGCCCCCTGGCCGGCATAGACCTCGCGCAGGGCGAAGCGCACGGGATCGGCCCGGGATCGCCAGACCTCGCATGTCAGGCATCCCGGTTCGGCCAGTGTCTCCCGGACATAATCGGGAACGAGGACAGAGATCCGGTCGGCCTCGTCCAGCGAACGGGCCACAAGGAACCCGGTGAGGGTCACGATCCTCATCCCGGTCTCCGCCTCCACCCTTCTGCGCGGTCAGCCCCGGCCATGGCCGTCCGCCTCGGGCCCGCCCAGCGCCGACAGGAGAAGCGTCAGGGCATGGTCGCGCGCGCGCTCCCGCACCCGGGCACGGCCCGCAGCCCCGAAATCCACCGTCTCGCTCAGGGTCGGGCGTCCCTGCGCCGCTACGGCAAAGCAGACACGTCCCTCGGGCTTGAACTCGGATCCGCCCGGCCCGGCGATCCCGGTGACCGAAACCGCAAGCGTCGCGCCGCTGCGGGTGCGCGCGCCCTCGGCCATCTCGCGGGCCACCTCCTCGGACACCGCCCCATGTGCGGCAAGGCTGGCCGGCTTCACGTTCAGGTCGCGGATCTTTGCCGCGTTCGAGTAGGTGATGAAGCCGGCGAGATAGACCTCCGAGGATCCTGCCACATCGGTGATCGCTGCCCCGACCAGGCCGCCCGTGCAGCTCTCCGCCGTGGCGATCGTGGCGCCCTTCGCCCGGGCCGTTGCCAGAAGCCTCTCGGCCAGCGTCATCGCATCAGGATCCCGTGCGCGATCCCGGCGGCAACGATTGTCGCAAGTCCGGCGAAGATCCCCGCCCACAGGTCGTCGATCATGACGCCGGCCGGATCCCCCCGCCGGTCCGCCCGTCCGATCGGGCCGGGCTTCCAGATGTCGAACAGGCGGAAGAACAGGAAGGCCGCGACCCAGCCGGGCCATGCGACGAAGGCCCAGTCGGGGATGTCCCGCTGCCAGAAGGCGGCCGAGGGGAAGAGCAGGGCGATCCACTGGCCCGCCAGTTCGTCGATGACGATCTCGCCAGGGTCCTCGCCCGGCCGTCCATGCAGGAGCATGCGTGTGGCCCAGAACCCCGCCGCAACGGCAATGGCCGTGGCGACCGCCAGGCCGGGAAAGCCGAGGAAGCGGTCGATCGCCAGGCCCAGGATCACCGCAGCGGCGGATCCCCAGGTGCCGGGCGCAGGCCGCAGGCGGCCGATCCCCCCCACTGTCGCCACGATCCGCGCCAGGCTCACGGGCGCACCAGGGTGACGATTGCCATCGCCGCGATTCCCTCGCCGCGACCGGTGAAACCCAGCCCCTCCGAAGTTGTCGCCTTCACGCTGACCCGCATCGGGTCCACGCCGATGATGCGGCCCAGTTCCCGTGCCATTTCCGTGGCATGCGGGCCGATCTTCGGGCGTTCGCAGACGATCGTGACATCGGCATTCCCCACCCTGAATCCGCGGTCCCGCGCGCGCCCTGCGGCATGCGCAAGGAAAGTCTCGCTCGGCGCGCCCTTCCACTGCATGTCCGAAGGCGGGAAATGCCGGCCGATGTCGCCGTCCGCCAGCGCGCCATAGATCGCGTCGGTCAGCGCGTGCATGCCGACATCGGCGTCCGAGTGGCCCAGTAGCCCGCGGTCATGCGGCACCCGCACCCCGCAGAGCATGACATGATCGCCCTGCGTGAAGGCATGCACGTCATAACCCTGCCCGACGCGGATCCCGTCGCTCATTCCGATCTGCCTTTCGCCCCGCGCGAAGTCCTCTGGAAAGGTGACCTTGAAGTTCGACTCCTCGCCATCGACGATCTCCACGTCAAGCCCTGCGGCAAGCGCTATTTCCACATCGTCTGCCGCCTCGCCGCGAAAGCCGCGATGTGCCGCAAGTATGTCGGGGAAGCGGAAGCCCTGCGGCGTCTGCGCACGCAGAAGCCCGGCCCTGGGCACTGCCGCCTTGACCCTCCCGTCCTCGCCCCGCCACAGCGCATCGGTCACCGCAACGGCGGGCGCCGCACCCGGTGCCCTGTCCAGCGCGGCCAGCACCCGTTGCGCCAGCGCCAGGGTGACGAAGGGGCGTGCGGCATCGTGGATCAGGACATGCTGCACGTCCCCGCCGTCCAGAAGTTCCAGCGCGTTGCGCACGCTCGCGGCGCGGGTCTCTCCCCCGGCGACCAGCGTGGCACCGCCCGCGAAGACCCCGGACGCGACGGCGAAATCGTCGGGATGGACTGACGCGACAAGACGGCCGAGCGGCGCCAGCGTCCGCGCGCTGTGCAATGCCAGCGGCATCCCGCCCAGGGGGCGCCACTGCTTCGGAACCCCGCCGCCCGCCCGGCTGCCGCGCCCCGCGGCGACAAGGATGATTGCTGTGTCCATGTGCCTTTCTGTCCCCGGCATCTGGCAGGCTAGGGAAGGGCCGGTGAACTGACAATGGCCGCGCCTTCCGCTGACGGGCAGGCAATTGCCTGTTTTTTGTGCAATGCTGCATTTCTCGCCATGGTACGCCGGGGCGAAAGGTTGCCCCGCCCGGCCTGTCCCACTAGCTGCAGGAAAGGAGGTCGCGCATCGCCTTGAACGCCCCGCTCGCAGATCTCGGGATCGGGATGCCCGTCCTTCTCGCCCCGATGGCCGGAATCACCGACCTGCCCTTCCGCCGGCTCGTGACCCGCTTCGGCGCCGGTCTTGTCGTGTCCGAGATGATCGCCTCGGCCGATATCGTGACCTCCCGCCCCTCTGCCCGCATCCGGCAGCGCGCCGAGCTCGGCATTGGCGAAGGGCCCACGGCCGTCCAGCTCGCCGGGCGCGAGGCCGCGCCGATGGCCGAGGCGGCGCGGCGCGTGACGGCCATGGGCGCGGCCCTGATCGACATCAACATGGGCTGCCCGGCCAAGCAGGTGACGGGCGGCCTGTCGGGATCGGCCCTGATGCGCGACCCCGACCATGCCCTGCGCCTGATCGAGGCGGTCGTGGGGGCAACCGACGTGCCGGTCACGCTCAAGTGCCGACTCGGCTGGGATGCGGGGTCATGCAATGCCGCCGAGATTGCGCGGCGGGCCGAGGATGCCGGCGTGCGCATGGTCACGGTTCATGGCCGCACGCGGGCGCAGTTCTACACCGGTCGCGCCGACTGGGCCGCCGTCGCAGCCGTGCGCCGGGCCGTGCGCATTCCCGTCATCGTCAACGGCGACATCGTCGACGGGGCCAGCGCAGGCGCCGCCCTCGCTGCATCCGGGGCGCATGGGGTGATGATCGGGCGCGGGGCGCAGGGTGCGCCATGGACGATCGCGCAGGTGGCGGCCCGGATCGAGGGCCGGGATCCCCCGCCGCCGCCTGCCGGTGCGGCCCTGGCCGACCTCGTCGGCGAGCATCACGCCGGAATGCTCTCCTTCTACGGGCGGGACCTCGGCCTGCGCGTCGCGCGCAAGCATCTGGGCTGGTATGCCGACCGCGCCGGCGTCGGTCCTGCCGAACGGCGCCTGCTGCTGTCCTGCGACGCGGCGCCAGAGGTTGCCCGCCTGATCCGCACGATCTTCTGCGAGGCGCCGGGGCGGCCCCGCCCGCCAGAGGCTCTGGTGGCCGCATGACCCTTCCCGAGGCCGCCGCAATCTGGTCGACGCTTCCGGTGCCCACGTTCCTGATCGGCGCCGACGACAGGACCGTTGCCGCCAATCCTGCGGCCGAGGCGTTCTTCAACCTGTCCGAGCGCGCATTGTGCCGGACGCCGCTCTCCGGGCGCCTGGCGGCCGGTGTCGATCTTGCGAATGTCCTTGCGCGGGTGCGGGCGAACCGGTCGGATCTCTTCGTCAATGATGTCGGCGTGATCGCTTCCGGGGGCCGGCAGGTGCGCTGCAGCCTCATGGCGGCTCCTGTCGATGGCGGCGACGGGGCGGTGATGCTGCTCGTCCAGCCGGCCGACAATGCCGAACGGCTCGGGCTCGGGCGCCAGCCGCGTGCGGCGGCAAGGTCCGCCGTCGGCATGGCCGAGATGCTGGCGCACGAGATCAAGAACCCGCTCGCCGGGATCGCGGGGGCGGCCCAGCTGCTGTCGATGTCCCTGCGCGCAGAGGATCGCGAACTCACCGACCTCATCGTGGCCGAGACGCGCCGCATCGTGAAGCTCCTCGATCAGGTCGACCAGTTCGGCAAGCTGCGCCCCCCCGAACGGCGCGCTGTGAACATCCACAACCTTCTCGACCGGGCGCGCCGGTCGGCGGAACTCGGCTTCGCGGCGCACATGCACTTCGTCGAGGACTACGACCCGTCGCTTCCCCTGTCCTGCGGCGACGCAGACCAGCTTCTGCAAGTCTTCCTGAACATCCTGAAGAACGCCGCACAAGCGGCTGGAAAGGATGGAGGAACCATCCGGCTGCGCACCTTCTACGATGTCGCGCTCAGACTGCGCCGCCCGGACGGAACGGAACAGCCGCTCCCCCTCCAGGTCGAGATCGCCGACGACGGCCCCGGCATTCCCGAGGCCATCGCCGGCCAGATCTTCGAACCCTTCGTGTCCGGCAGGGAGAACGGCACGGGTCTTGGCCTGGCCCTCGTGTCGCGAATCCTGGCTGACCATGGCGCATGGATCAGCGTCGAGTCGGCGCCGGGCCGCACGGTCTTTCGCGTCTCGCTTCCCGCAGCCCAGACGACAGACGAGGTGCCCTGATGGACGGAACCATCCTTGTCGCCGACGACGACCGGACGATCCGGACGGTCCTCACCCAGGCCCTCACCCGCGCGGGCTGCAAGGTTCATGCGACGGGTTCGATGATGACCCTTCTGCGCTGGGTCGAGGAGGGCAAGGGAGATCTGGTCATCACCGATGTCGTGATGCCCGACGGCAATGGAATCCAGGCCCTTCCCCAGATACGCATGGTCCGCCCCGGTCTGCCCGTCATCGTCATCTCGGCCCAGAACACGATCATCACCGCGGTCCAGGCAAGCGAGGCAAGGGCCTTCGACTACCTGCCCAAGCCCTTCGATCTGCCCGACCTGATGAAGCGGGCGGCGCGCGCGCTCGAACAGCGCCGGGCCGAAGGGCCGGAACCGGCGCCCGTCCGCCGGGACGGCGGCGACGAACTGCCGCTGATCGGGCGCACGCCGGCGATGCAGGCCGTCTACCGCATCGTCGCCAAGGTGATGAATGCCGACATTCCCGTCCTGATCACCGGGGCAAGCGGCACCGGCAAGACGGCCCTTGCCCGCACCCTGCATGAGCTTTCGGACCGCCGGGCGATGCCGCTGACGGTGATCCGTCCACCCGATCTCGCCGGGGCGGACGGCCCGGGGCGGATGCTCGCCCAGGCGGCGAATGGCACCGTCCTGATCGAGGAAGTCGGCGATTTCGACCTCGACGCTCAGGCCAGGATCGTCTGGATGCTTGATCGTGCGCCCGACCTCGGCGTGCGCCCGATCGCCACCAGCCAGGCAGATCTCGATGCGCTCGCCGAGTCCGGCGCCCTTCGTCGCGACCTGCTCTACCGGATGGGCGGCGTGACGCTGGCCCTGCCAGCCCTGCGCGACAGGTCGGACGACATTCCCCTTCTGGCAGAGGCATTTGCCGCCAGATTCTCGCGCGATGCAGGAACATCCCTCCGGATCGGCCCAGAAGCGATGCAGGTGCTGCGGGCGCATTCCTGGCCGGGCAATGTGCGACAGCTCGAGGGCACGGTGAAGCGCCTCTGCATGACCGCCGAGGCGCCCGAACTCTCCGCGCGCGAGGTCATGGCCGCAATCGGCGCCAGCGGGGCAGAGCAGGGTGCTGCCCCGCCGCGGCCGGGAGAGGCGGCGCAGCTTTCGGCCTCGATCGCCCAGCACCTGCAGCGCTATTTCGACCTGCATGGTGACGGACTGCCGCCTCCGGGCCTCTATGACCGGGTGCTGCGCGAACTGGAGATGCCGCTGCTCACCATCGCGCTCGAGGCGACGGGCGGAAACCAGGTGAAATGCGCCGAACTTCTCGGCATCAATCGCAATACCTTGCGCAAGAAGATCACCGACCTCGATCTTCGCGTGACACGCCGCCGCAAGTTGATGTAATCTGGCAACAGAACCTGTGTCCGATCGGCGTCAGCCGGTGAAGAACGAGACCGGGCGTTTCGGCGGCCGCCGGCATGCAGCCGGCGGCAAGGGCAGGCGAAGGCGGAACCGTGCAGCAGATTGCGCACAGCGCTCCCTGGGAACGTCTGAGCCGCCTGCGCAAGCAGCGGAGGGTCCAGGCTTGGGCCACGGTATTGCTCATCGCTGCCGGTCCGGTCCTGGCGCTGGCGACCTATGTCGCCCTCGGCCCCTTCGCCGAGGGTGCCAGCTCGACGACACTGCGCCTCGTCCTGCTCGCGGATTTCGTCTATTTCCTCCTTCTCGCGGGGCTCATCGTCACGCGCCTTGCCGCGATGATCGCGGCAAGACGCGCGCGTTCGGCCGGCTCGCGGCTCCACCTGCGACTGACCGGGGTCTTCGCCGGCATCGCCCTGGTGCCGACGATCCTTGTCGCGATCTTCGCCGCGCTCTCCATCAACATCGGCCTCGAAGGCTGGTTTTCCGAACGCGTGCGCCAGGTCGTCGGCACCTCGCTTGCCGCGGCCGAGGCCTACCAGGACGAGCATCGCCGCGATCTTGAACAGGATGCCGAGGCGCTGGGCCGCTTCCTCGACTCCGCGCGCCGTGCCTCGCCCTTCCTGTCGGACGGCGAACTGCGCGACCTTCTCACGCAGGGCCAGTCGCAGATCCAGCGCGGGCTGCGCGAGGCCTATGTCATCGACGGGACAGGGGCACTGCGCACGCGCGGCGAGCGGAGCTATCTGTTCAACTTCGAGCAGCCCCCGGCCGACCTCATCGCCCGTGCACGGGGCGGCGAGACCGTCCTGATCGAGGACTGGGCCAACAACGAATTCCGCGCCCTGGTCGAACTCAGGGCCTTTCCGGACCGCTTCCTCTATGTCAGCCGGAACGTGGATGGCAGCATCCTCAGCCTGCTCGACGACACGCGTGAGACGGTCGGCCTCTACCAGCAGCTCGAACAGACGCGGGGCCGCGTCCTGTTCGAGTTCGGGCTCGTCTACGTGGGCTTCGCGCTGATCCTCGTCCTTGCGGCCGTCTGGGCCGGGCTGTGGTTCGCCGAACGTCTGGCGCGTCCCGTCGGCCGGCTTGCCAGCGCCGCCCAGAGGGTCGGCAACGGCGATCTCGACGTTCAGGTGATCGAGGAGCCTGGCGATGACGAGATCGCCGAGCTCGGCCGGGATTTCAACCGCATGACCCGGCAGCTCAAGGGGCAGCGCGACGCGCTCATCGACAGCCACCGCCAGTCCGACCGGCGGCGCCGCCTCTTCGATTCCGTCCTGTCCTCCGTCACCTCCGGCGTCATCGGGCTGACGGCCAGCGGCCGGGTCGATTTCCTCAACCCGTCTGCACGCCGCATCCTCGCCATCGCCGAGGACCGCGGCGAGGACTCCGTGCTGGCCGACCTCGTGCCGGAATTCGCGCCGCTCTTCGACCGGCTGAAGGACGGCGCGGCCGACGCCGTGCAGGAGGAGGTGCGGCTCAGCCGTGGCGGCAAGCTGGAAAGCCTGCTTGTGCGGATCGCCGTGCGTCGCAGCGCCGACGGCCGCCTCGAGGGCTATGTTGTCGCCTTCGACGACGTGACGGATCTCGTCTCGGCCCAGCGCA
Organism: Paracoccaceae bacterium; assembly: GCA_026417295.1. Classification (GTDB taxonomy): domain Bacteria; phylum Pseudomonadota; class Alphaproteobacteria; order Rhodobacterales; family Rhodobacteraceae; genus JAOADN01. The sequence goes on along the minus strand of JAOADN010000002.1, from coordinate 55,363 downwards.
TGGCGGCCTGGGGCGATGTCGCGCGACGCATCGCACACGAGATCAAGAACCCCCTCACCCCCATCCGCCTTTCGGCCGAGCGCCTGCGGCGGAAGTTCGCGCCAATGGTGGGCGAGGATGCGGCGGTCCTCGAACAGATGACCGACGTGATCGTCCGCCAGACCGGCGATCTGCGGCGCATCGTCGACGAGTTCTCCAAGTTTGCACGGATGCCGGACCCCGACCGCCGCGAGCACGACATCGCGCGGCTCCTGCGCGAAGCCGTGGCTCTCCAGGACGGCGCGGTTCACGGTGCGCATATCGTGGCCGCCCTGCCGGACGGCCCCGTTCCGGCCGAGATCGACGCGACCATGATCGGGCAGGCCTTCACGAACCTCATAAAGAACGCCGGCGAAGCGATTGAATCCCTGATCGAGAAGGGTCCGCCGGACGGGTTTGCGCCAGAGATCAGGGTAACGCTCGAGGAAGCCCCGGACAGCGTGACGATCCGCATCATGGACAACGGGATCGGCCTTCCGGAGGACCGCGCACGCCTCTTCGAACCCTATGTCACGACGCGCGAGAAGGGCACCGGCCTCGGACTGCCCATCGTCAAGAAGATCATCGAGGAGCACGGCGGAACACTGATCCTGACGGACGCCCCCGCCTTCGACGACAGCGGCCGCCGGGGTGCGATGGCGGAAATGAGGCTGCCGCGGGGAAGGGTTCCGCGACAGGCCAAGGACAAGGTCCCCGAACCAGCGGAGGAGAGCAGATGAACGACATCCTGATCGTGGACGACGAGAGGGATATCCGGGAACTCATCTCGGACATCCTGAAGGACGAGGGCTACACGACGCGGCTCGCGGGCGGATCGGACGAATGCATGGCCGAGCTCAATGCCGCGCCGCCGGCGCTGATGATCCTCGACATCTGGCTCAAGGACAGCCGGATGGACGGGATCGACATCCTCAAGGCCGTCCGCCGTGACAATCCCGACGTTCCGGTCATCATCATCTCGGGCCACGGCAACATCGAGATCGCCGTCGCGGCGATGAAGCAGGGGGCCTACGACTATATCGAGAAGCCCTTCAACATCGACCATCTCCTCGTCGTCATCGCCCGGGCGATGGAGACCTCGCGGCTCAGGCGCGAGAACGCGGCCCTGCGCCGCAAGGATGTGACGTCCTCCGACATGATCGGATCCTCGACGGCCTTCCGTACGCTGCGCGCCAACCTCGACAAGGTGACGAAGTCGAATGCGCGGGTGATGCTCACCGGCCAGCCGGGCTCCGGCAAGGAGGTGGCCGCGCGCTACATCCACGTCCATTCCAACCGCGCGAGCGGCCCCTTCGTCACCGTCTCCTCCGCCTCGATCGAGCCGGAGCGCATGGAGGAAGTCCTCTTCGGACGCGAGACACCCGAGCGCGGCGTCGAGAAGGGCCTTCTCGAACAGGCGCATGGCGGATTCGTCTATTTCGACGAGGTGGCCGACATGCCGCTCGGCACGCAGTCCAAGATCCTGCGCGTGCTGACCGAACAGCAGTTCGCGCGCGTGGGCGGCACGGACAAGGTGCGCGTTGACCTCCGCGTCATCTCGTCCACCACGCGCAACCTTCCCGCCGAGATCGCCCAAGGGCGCTTCAGGCAGGAGCTCTACGACCGCCTGAACGTGGTTCCCATCGCCGTTCCCGCCCTCGAGGAGCGGCGCGAGGACATTCCCGAACTCGCCCGCCATTTCATCGAGGTGCTGAACAAGACGCAGGGCCTTCCCCTGCGGCCGCTCTCGGACGAGGCCATCGCCCTGATGCAGACGATGCCCTGGCCGGGCAACATCCGGCAGTTGCGCAATACCGTCGAAATGATCCTGATCCTCGGCGAGGGGACCGGACCGATCGAGGTGCGCGAACTGCCGGGGCAGGGCGATTCCGCAGGCGACGACGGAAAGGTTGTCCTCTCCGGGGCGCTGGCGACGCTGCCCCTGCGCGAGGCGCGCGAACTTTTCGAACGCGAATACCTGCTCACGCAGATCAACCGCTTCGGCGGCAACATCAGCCGGACGGCGACCTTCGTCGGGATGGAAAGATCGGCCCTGCACCGCAAGCTCAAGTCCCTCGGGGTCGTCACGACGTCGAAATCGGGCGCGCGGATCGCCCATCTCGAGGACGACTTCGACGACGCGGCCGAGGAAAGCGAGCAGGCCGCCTGATCGCGCGACGGTCTGCCCGCCCCTTCCGCGCCCCGTTGAAAAACGGGGTGGAACTCTGCGCGTTTCTTTGCAATCCTTCGTCCAAGTCTCCGTCAAGCAGCCACGCGACGACGAGGGGCGCGGAACGGTATTCAGAACAAGAAGAAGCGAAAGATAATGGCTGCCGACAAACAGAACCTCCAGGACGCCTTCCTGAACCATGTCCGCAAGACAAAGGTTCCGGTGACGATCTTCCTGATCAATGGCGTCAAGCTTCAGGGTGTGATCACCTGGTTCGACAACTTCTGCGTGCTCCTGCGCCGTGACGGGCAGTCGCAGCTTGTCTACAAGCATGCGATCTCCACCATCATGCCCGGCCAGCCCATCAGCCTTTACGAGGGCGAGGACTGACCGATCCTGTCACGGTCGCCGCCAGGCCGACGCGGGCCTGGGTGCTGCATCCCGACATGCGGGGGGCACGCCGGCGCGCGCCCGAGCTCGCCCTTGCCGAGGCGGTGGCGCTGGCCGCGGCCCTGCCCAACCTGACCGTCGTCGGCGCCGAGGTCGTGCGCCTGCCCGAGGCCAGGGCAGGCCTTCTGTTCGGGTCCGGCAAGGTCGCCGAACTGAAGGAGCGCTTCGCCGCGGCCGGGGTTGACCTCGTCCTCGTCGACGGGCCGGTCACGCCGGTCCAGCAGCGCAACCTGGAACGGGAATGGAAGGTCAAGCTTCTGGACCGGACCGGTCTCATCCTCGAGATCTTCGCCGACCGCGCCAGAACGCGCGAGGGCGTCCTCCAGGTCGAGCTTGCGGCGCTGACCTACCAGCGGACGCGCCTCGTGCGGGCCTGGACCCACCTCGAGCGCCAGCGTGGCGGGTTCGGCTTCGTCGGCGGTCCCGGCGAGACCCAGATCGAGAGCGACCGGCGCGCCATCGACGAACAGGTCGTCAAGCTTCGGCGCCAGCTTGCCAGGGTGGTCAGGACACGCGAGCTGCACCGGGCCTCGCGGGCGAAGGTCCCGTTCCCGGTCGTTGCGCTGGTCGGCTACACGAATGCCGGGAAATCCACCCTGTTCAACCGCATCACCGGCGCAAGGGTGCTGGCGCGGGACATGCTCTTCGCGACGCTCGATCCGACGATGCGGGGCGTCCTCCTGCCGGGCGGACAGAAGGTCATCCTGTCCGACACGGTCGGGTTCATCAGCGACCTGCCGACCGAGCTCGTCGCGGCCTTCCGGGCGACGCTCGAGGAGGTGCTGTCCGCCGACCTCATCCTGCATGTCCGCGACATCGCCCACCCCGAGACCGAGGAACAGGCGGCCGATGTCGCAGAGATCCTCGACTCCCTCGGGGTCTCCCACGACGTCCCGCTCTTCGAGGTCTGGAACAAGGTGGACCTTCTTGCACCCGAGGCGCGGGCAAGCCTCGACGTCCGCGAGGACCGGACGCCGCGCGTCTTTGCGGTCAGTGCCCTGACCGGCGAAGGTGTCGATGCGCTTCTCGCCGCTGTCGCAGCGACACTCGCGGCCGACCGTATCGAGGAAGAGCTCTTCGTCCCCTTCGCCGACGGCCGCACGCGGGCACGGCTGCACGAGATGGGGGTCGTCGTCGGTGAACAGGCCGGGGACGGCGGCTACCGCATCCGGGTCCGCTGGACGGCACGGCAGAAGGGCGGCTTCGCCGCCGCCTGACGACCCACCCGGGAAAACGTCGGGGCGGCCCGCCGGGGCATCCTTCAGCCGTTGTTCAGCCGGTGGATGGGGGCGATCGCGGGGCGGGCGGCCACCCGCGCGGCCAGCGCCGATATGCGCGGGAACCGTTCGCCGAAGAAATCGGCCGGATGCCAGTTGAACAGCATCCAGAGATAGATGTCCGCAAGCGTCAGCTCGGGTCCGACGGGATAGCTGCCATCGGCCATCGCCGATTCCACCAGCCCGAAGTGACGCAGGATGTAGTCCCGCGCCGCATCCTTCACGCCGTCCGCGCCCCCTGGCGCCGTGGTGTAGCGGTCGGGGTAGAAATAGCGCAGCGCCGCCTCGTAGTTGTTGGCCTGAAGGAAAAGCAGCCAGCGGTCGTGATGCGCCCGCGCGAAGCTGCCCGGTTCCGGGGCCAGCCGGCTTTCCGGATGCGCATCGGCGATGTGGAACAGGATCGCCGTGCTTTCGGTGACGGCCGATCCGTCGGGCAGGATCAGCACGGGCACCTGCCCGCGCGGGTTGAGTGCCACAAGCGCGCGCATCCCCTCGCTCTCCGGCGCGCGCGGTACCTCGACGAACTCGAACGGCACTCCGCATTCGGCCAGGGCGGCCTCGATACAGGCCGACCCGCTGCCGCGCCGCCCGTAAAGCCTGTAGCTGCCGGTCATCCGCGATCCCTCCGCGCCATGAAGGCCAGACGCTCGAACAGGTGCACATCCTGCTCGTTCTTCAGAAGCGCGCCGTGCAGCTTCGGCAGGATGTCCTTCGCGCCGCGCCGCAGGTCCTCGGGTCCCAGGTCCTCGGCAAGGATCAGCTTCAGCCAGTCGAGCATCTCGCTGGTGGACGGCTTCTTCTTCAGGCCCGGCGTCTCGCGGATCTCCATGAACTGCGCCAGGGCCTCGTTCAGCACGGCCGTCCTCAGGCCCGGAAGATGGACCTCGACGATGGCGCGCAGCGTCTCCTCGTCGGGAAAGCGGATGAAGTGGAAGAAGCAGCGCCGCAGGAAGGCGTCGGGCAGGTCCTTCTCGTTGTTGGAGGTGATGATGACGATCGGCCGGTGCCGGGCGCGCACGGTTTCCCCCGTCTCGTGGACGAAGAACTCCATGCGATCCAGCTCCTGCAGCAGGTCGTTGGGGAACTCGATGTCCGCCTTGTCGATCTCGTCGATCAGCAGGACGACCTTCTGCGCGGCCTCGAAGGCCTCCCACAGCTTGCCGCGGCGGATGTAGTTGCCGACATCGTGGACGCGCGCGTCCCCCAGCTGGCTGTCCCGCAGGCGGCCCACCGCGTCGTATTCGTAAAGGCCGTGAACGGCCTTGGTCGTGGACTTCACGTGCCATTCGATCAGCGGCAGGCCGAGACTCGCGGCGATCTCGCGGGCCAGCTCCGTCTTGCCCGTGCCGGGCTCGCCCTTCACCAGCAGCGGGCGTTCAAGGACGATGGCCGCATTGACGGCCACGGTCAGGTCCGGTGGCGCCACATAGCGGGCCGAGCCATTGAACTTCATGAGGAATTCGTCGCGATCTGCCGGATGTTGCGTCCCGAGGCTAACGACCGGCGCAGGGCGAGGCAAGGTTGCGGCCTTCACCTAGTGACATCCCCCGAGGCATGGGTTATGAGCGCGCCGCGAGGAGCTTACCCGATGGGCATTACACAAATCGCGGAAAGCTCCGGCGCGGCTGGGGAAGGAGCGAAGATGCGGGCAGAGGTCTTTCTTCCGGATGATTACCGTCCTGCCGAGGACGAACCCTTCATGAACGATCGACAGCTCGAATATTTCAGGCGCAAGCTGCTGGCCTGGAAGCAGGATCTGATCGAGCAGTCGGCCGACACGATCGAGGGGCTCAGCGATTCAGCGCGCAACGTGCCCGACATCGCCGATCGCGCCAGCGAGGAAACCGATCGTGCGCTTGAACTGCGCACCCGCGACCGCCAGCGCAAGCTGATCGCCAAGATCGACGCTGCCCTGCGCCGGATCGAGAACGGGGAATACGGCTATTGCGAGATGACCGGAGAGCCGATCAGCCTCAAGCGACTCGATGCCCGGCCGATCGCCACGATGACGCTCGAGGCGCAGGAGAAGCATGAACGTCGCGAGCGCGTCCACCGCGACGAGTGACGCCGAGGCCCGGACCGCCGGGCAAGGCCGCCCGGCAGCCGCGGGATCCCCCGATGCTGATCGGTGAGCCGATCGTCGTCATCGGCGCCGGTGTCGCAGGCCTCGCGCTCGCACGGGCGCTGGCGCTGCGCGGTGCGCAGGTGACCGTTCTCGAACAGGCAGAGGCGATCCGCGAGGTCGGCGCCGGGCTCCAGGTCTCGCCGAACGGCCTGCGAGTGCTGAACGCGCTGGGCCTTGGCGAGTCGGCCGCGCGCCTGGGCACCGAGGGCCGGTCGGTCGAACTGGTCGACGGCACCGGCGGCGGCACCGTCGCCCGCCTGCCGCTCGGATCGGGGCCGACGGCGGGCATGTTCCGCTTCTTCCACAGGGCCGATCTCATCGAGCTGCTCGCGGCCGGCGCCCGTGAGGCTGGGGTCGAGATCCGCCTCGGGGTCCGGGTGGCCGAGCTGCGCCCCGGTGACCGGCCCACGGCGATCACGACTTCGGGCGAGACGATCGGCGCATTCATGATCGCCGGCGCCGACGGCATCCATTCCGTGGTGCGCGAGGCCCTGAACGGGCGCACGGCCCCCTTCTTCACCCATCAGGTCGCCTGGCGCGCCGTCATTCCCTCCGAAGCGCCGGTGCCGCCTGTCGCGCGCGTGTTCATGGGGCCGGGGCGGCACGTCGTGACCTATCCGCTGCGCGGCGGCCGCCTGCGCAACATCGTGGCCGTCGAGGAACGCCGCAGGTGGGCCGAGGAGAGCTGGTCGCTCACCGACGACGCGCTGGCGCTTCGCGTGGCCTTCGAGGATTTCGTCCCCGAGGTCCGCGGCTGGCTGGACCGTATCGAGGCCCCGAACCTGTGGGGCCTCTTCCGGCACGAGGTTGCGTCGCGCTGGTGGGGGCCGGGTCTGGCGATCCTCGGCGATGCCGCCCATCCGATGCTGCCCTTCCTTGCGCAGGGGGCGAACATGGCGCTCGAGGACGCCTGGGTCCTGGCCGACTGCCTGTCTGCCGACCCCGACCGCGACGCCGCGCTGGCCTCCTATCAGGCGCGCCGCCAGTCACGCGCCCGGCAGGTCGTCGATGCGGCCAATGCCAATGCCCGCAACTACCACCTGAGCGGCATCCGCCGCGAGGTCGGGCATCTCGGCCTGCGCATCCTGTCGCGCCTCGCGCCGAATGCCCTCCTGGGGCGGTTCGACTGGCTCTACGGGCACGACGTCACCGCAGCGGGGTAGGGGCGGCGTTCAGCGCCCCTTCCAGACCGGATCGCGCTTTTCGGCGAATGCGCGGGCGCCCTCGAGCTGGTCCTCGCTGGAATAGAGCCGGTCGACGGTGGGGAACTGCCGCTTGGTGATGCGGTTCAGCGCGTCCTGGAAGCGCATGTCCTCGGCCTCGCGCACGATCTCCTTGATCGCTGCATAGACAAGCGGCGGCCCCGATTCCAGTAGCCGCGCCAGTTCCCAGGCCTTGGGGATCAGGTCCTCCTCGGTCGTGATCTCCCGCAGGAGCCCCCAGCGCAAGGCCTCCTCGGCATCGAACCAGCGCCCGGTCAGGAGAAGGTCCATCGCCACATGATAGGGGATGCGCTTCGGCAGCTTGATCGAGGCCGCGTCCGCCACCGTCCCCGACCGGATCTCCGGGAGCGCGAAGGTGGCGTTCGACGAGGCGAGGATCAGGTCGCAGGACAAGGCAAGCTCCAGCCCGCCGCCGCAGCAGATGCCGTTCACCGCTGCGATGACGGGCTTGTTTAGGTTCGGCAGCTCCTGCAGTCCGCCGAAGCCGCCGACGCCATAGTCGCCGTCCACCGCGTCGCCCGCGGCGGCCGCCTTCAGGTCCCAGCCGGGGCAGAAGAACCGGCCTCCCGCGGTTCGCAGGATCGCGACGCGCAAGGTCTCGTCGTCGCGGAAGGCGCGGAAGGCCAGGCCCATGATCCGGCTCGTGGCAAGGTCGATCGCGTTGGCCTTCGGCCTGTCGAGCGTCACCTCGAGGATCGCGCCCTCGCGGCGCGTGCGCACCGGCCCCTCGGTCAGCATGGTCATCTCGGGCATGTCAGTCCTCCGTCAGCCGGATGAGGGCATCGACCGCGACGGCCCGGCCGGGCGTCGCGATCAGCGGGTTCACGTCAAGCTCCAGAAGCCGCGGCTCGGCTTCCGCATAGGCCGCGATCGCCGAGACCGCGTCCACCAGCGCCCCGAGGTCGGCCGCCGGCCCGCCGCGCCAGCCGGCAAGAAGCCGCGCCACCCGCAGCCGCCCCAGCGCCGCGCGGATCTCCTCGCGCCCCGCGGGCAGAAGGACCGAGGCCGTGTCGGCCAGAAGCTCGGCCATCACGCCCCCCGCGCCGAGCGTGAGCAGCATCAGCCCCGTCGGGTCGCGCGTGACGCCGACAAGGATCTCGGCCACCGCGCCGGTGACCATCTCCTCGGCAAGGAAGCCCTCCGCCCCCGCCATGGCCCGCGCCGCCTCGGCCACCGCCGCGGCGTCGGGCAGGCTCAGCCGCACCGCGCCCGCCTCGGTCTTGTGGGCGATGCCCTGGCCCTTCAGCGCCACAGGGAAGGTCAGGCCCGCCGCCGCCGCCGCGGCCACCGCCTCAGGCGTCTCCCCCGTCACCCGCCACGGCACGTCAAGCCCGCAGGCGGCAAGGCGCGCCTTCGCCTCGGCCTCGCCCAGGGTCACGCCACCCGCAGGTGCGGGCCCGCGCAGCAGGACCGGCGCGGGCACCGCGCCCGCGGCCAGCCGGCCCGCGCGGATGCCCGCTTCGATCGCCGCGATCCCCGCCTCGATCCCGTGCAGCGGCACCACGCCGCCCGCCACGAACATGGCCGAGAGATCCTCGGTCAGGTTCTCGGGCAGCGAGGCGAGGACCGCCGTCCGCGCGCCCGTGGCCTTCGCCGCGGCAAGGATCGCGTCATGGGCGCACTGGTACCAGGACCGGTCGCAGCGGTCGGGCCGCGGCACGTCGAGGATGAAGACGGTCAGCGCCCGACCCTCGGCCAGGACGGCCGTGAAGCATTCGGTCATCCGCTCCGTGTCGCCCCAGATGAAGGTGTGGTAGTCCAAGGGGTTGGCCACCGTGACGATCGGCCCGAGCACCGCATTGAGCCGCGCCTTGCCGGGGGCCGAGAAGGCCGGCCACTCGATCGCGGTGCCCATGGCGAGGTCGGCGATCAGGCTCGCCTCGCCGCCCGAGCAGGAGACCGACCCGATGCCCGCGTCGCGCAGGGGGCCGCCGAAGTGGAGAAGCTTCAGCGTCTCGAGGAAGGCCGCAAGCCCCGTCACCTCGACCATGCCGAGCCGCGTGATCAGCGCCGAGGCGGCGGCCGCCCCGCCGGCGAGCGAGGCCGTGTGCGTCATCGTGGCGGCCTGCGCCGCCTCGCTGCGCCCCGCCTTCAGCACGACGACCGGCTTGCCCCGCGCGCGCGCGAAGGCCGCGAGCCGCTCGAAGGAGCGGATGTCGCCGAACCCCTCGATGTGGAGGCCGAGCGCGGTCACCCGGTCGTCGGCCAGCGCCGCCATCCCGAGCTCGGAAAGCGAGACCTGCGCCTGGTTTCCGGCCGCGAGCACATAGGCGAGCGGCAGGGCGCGGGCCTGCATCGTCATGTTGATGAGCATGTTCGACGACTGCCCGACGATCGCCACGCCCGAGGCCACGGGCACGCCGCCATGCTGGTCGGGCCAGAGCGTCACCCGGTCGAGGTAGTTCAGGAGGCCGTAGCAGTTCGGCCCGACGATCGGCATCGCCCCGGCGGCGGCGACGAGCCGCGCCTGCAGCGCCGCGCCGCCGGTGCCCTCCGCCTCGCTCTCGGCAAAGCCGCTCGCAAAGCAGGTGGCCCCGCCCGCGCCCATGCGCGCCAGCGCCGCGACGACATCGACCGAGGCCTCGCGGTTCACGCCCACCCAGGCCGCGTCGGGCGGCCCCGGCAGCGCCTCGACCGAGGCGAAGCAGGGAAGCCCGAGGATCTCCGCCCGCTTCGGGTTGACCGGCCAGATCGCGCCGGTGAAGCCCGCCTTCTTCAGCTGCTCGACGACATTGACGGCCCAGCTGCCGCCGAAGACGGCGACCGAGGCCGGCCGCAGGAGGCGCGATAGGTCCTTCATCCGGCCGCCTCCGGCGCCCGGACCCGGGCGGGGGGCTCTGCCCCCCGCACCCCCCGGGATACTTGCGGGCAGAAGATGAAAGCACGCCGCCCCGGACCCCGGAACGGCGTGCCATCTCCTGCCGCGGTCATCGGCTTCCCAGCCTGTACCGCAGTCCTATCCTCGGGGCGCATGGTAAAGAAAGCGTTCATCGGTCCTTCATCTTCTGTCCGGAAATATCCTCCGGGGGTCCGGGGGTGGAAAACCCCCGGGGCCTGCGGTCACGCGCCGTGGGGCCTCAGGAGCGCCCGGCTGATGATGTGGCGCTGGATCTCGGAAGTGCCTTCCCAGATCCGCTCGACCCGTGCATCGCGCCAGATCCGCTCGAGCGGCAGCTCGTCCATCAGCCCCATGCCGCCGTGGATCTGGATCGCCTCGTCGGCGACGAAGGCCAGCGTCTCGGTCGCGTGCAGCTTGGCCATCGCCATGTCGGCGTCGGTCACCGTGCCCCGGTCGTATTTCCACGCCGCCTCCAGCAGCAGCAGTTCCGACGCCCGGATCCGCACCGCCATGTCGGCGAGCTTGAAGCTCACCCCCTGGAACTTGCCGATCTTCTGGCCGAACTGCTCGCGCGTGGCCGCCCATTCGACGGCGTGCGCGAAGGCGCGCTCGGCCCGGCCGAGCGAGGTTGCGCCGACCTGCAGCCGCGTCGCGCCGAGCCACTGGTTGGCGACCTCGAAGCCCTTGTGCGGCTCCCCTAGCACGTTCTCGGCCGGAACCCGGCAGTCGTCGAACTCGAGGATCGCATTGGTGTAGCCGCGGTGGCTGACGTTGCGGTAGCCCTCGCGCACGGTGAAGCCCTTCGTGCCCTTGTCGACGAAGAAGGCGGTGATGCGCTTCTTCCTGCCCCGTGCCGTCTCCTCCTCGCCGGTGGCCATGAAGGCGATGGTGAAGCCCGCGATGTCGGCATGGCTGATGAAGTGCTTGGTGCCGTTCAGCACCCAGTCGGTGCCGTCCTGCACCGCGCTCGCCTTCATGCCGCGCAGGTCCGACCCGGCGCCGGGTTCGGTCATGGCGAGGCAGTCCCAGGTCTCGCCCCGGACACAAGGATCGAGGTAGCGCCGGCGCTGGTCCTCGTTGCCCGCGCAGAGGATGTTCGAGGGCCGCGCCACGCAGGTCCAGTGAAGCGCATAGTTCGCCCGCCCGAGTTCGCGCTCGTAGAGGAGCCACGAGAGCGTGTCGAGGCCCGCGCCCCCGTATTCGGCCGGGATGTTCGCGGCATAGAGGCCGGCCGCGATCGCCTTCTTCTGGATGTCCTTCACGAGGCCGGGGTCGAGCCTGCCGGTGCGCTCGACCTCCCGCTCGTGGGGATAGAGCTCGGCCTCGACGAAGGCCCGCGTCGTCTCGACGATCATCCGCTGCTCGTCGTTCAGTCCGAAGTCCATCTCAGCCTCCCCCTGTCATGGCGGATGATGCCTATCCGCGCATTGACTGCGCAGTCAATTGCGAAGCGGCGATGTCGGAACAGGATCCCGCGATGCCCCGCGGTCAGCTCAGCGCCTGGAACTCCACGCGGCGGTTCTCGGCCCCACGGGGATCGGCCGGGTTCTTCAGGACCGCCTCGCCCTTGCCGACGGTGCGGATCCGTGCCGGGTCGATGCCGCAGTCGTTGACCATGTAGCGCGCGACTTCCTGCGCCCGCTGCAGCGACAGGCGGCTGTTGTAGTCCTCCGGGCCGGCAGCATCGGTATGTCCGCTGATCTCGAACATGTTGACGCTGCTCTTCAGCATGACCCGGCACATCTGGGCGAGGCGCGGCATCTGGTCGGGCGTCAGCGCGGCGGAATCGTAACCGAAGCGGATGTTCACGTCGATCGTGAGCTCGTCGGAGAACTGCGCAACCGTCACCGGCTGCGGCGGCGCCGCCTGCACCGGCGGCGCGGCCGTCGCGGTTGCCGCTGCCATGTCCACGCCATCGCCCGCCGGCGCCGCAAGACCGCCCGGCGCAGCCGTCACGGTGACGCTTCCGTCCGTCGCCGCAAGCCCGGTGCCCACCTCCTCGGATCCCACGCCGGCCATCAGCGACGGGCCGGTCTGTCCGGCGAAGGGGCTGCCGTCGAGTTCAAGGATCGTGTCCCCGGCCACCAGCTTCAGCCCGCGCGTCGCCACCTCTTCGCCTGCTGCCTGCGCCCGGAAGAGTTCGACCTGCCTTGCGAAGATCGCCAGAAGCTCCTCGTCCGTCCGTTCCTGGGCGAAGGCCGCAGGGGTCGCGCAAATGCAAAGCAGGCCGGCAACGGCAGGAGCGATACGCATGGCGGCACCAGAAAATGGATTAAACTGCGGGAATTGTAGGCTATCATCCCCGTGCATTCAATTCACGCTTTTGGAACGGCACGATGATCGGACACGGATTGCCCAGCCGCTGCGGCCCGCTCCGGGCGGGCGCAAGATGAGCGGGATCACGACCGTCGTTCCCGCAATGTCCCGCGGGGTCCCTGTCGCCAGCGGGGCCGGCCTGACCCACAAGGGGCGCATCCGTTCGCGCAACGAGGACGCCATCCTCACCGATCCGTCCGGGTTCCTCTGGGCGGTTGCCGATGGCATGGGCGGCCACGGAAACGGCGACGTGGCGGCCGATATCGTCATCGACCATCTCGGTTCGGTGCCCGACGACGCGGCCCCGGGGCCGGCCCTTGCCGCCGCGATCGAGGCGGCCAATGCGGCCGTCCTCGCCCATGCCGCGGCGCATGGCAAGGGAACCATGGGTGCGACCGTCGTCGCCGTGATGATCGTGCGCGCCATCGCGCATGTGGCCTGGGTCGGCGACAGCCGCGCCTACCTGCTCAGGGCGGGGCGCCTGCGCCAGCTCACCCGCGACCACACCTTCGTGCAGGCCCTGGTCGATGCCGGCCAGATCACGCCCGAAGAGGCCGGGAACCACCCCGAGTCGCATGTCGTGACCCGCGCCGTCGGCGGCGGGCCCGAGATCGAGATCGACAGCCTCTCGGTCCCGCTCTATCCGGGCGACCGCCTGCTTCTGTGTTCGGACGGTCTGCCGCGCTGCGTCTACGACAGCACGATCGAACAGCTCCTGCGGCAGGCGGCGGACCCGGACGAGGCCTGCCGGCTCCTTCTGACCGAGGCACTCGAGAGCGGCGCGCCCGACAACGTCTCGGCCATCGTCGTGGACATCCGGGAGTCCTGAGGATGCGTCAGGCCAACGTCATCGGCCCGATCATCGTGGCGATCGGCGTCATCGTCGCGGCGATGGCCTTCGCCGTCGTGACGACGCTACTCGAGACGGCCGACAGCGCCACCGACATGCGCCTGCAGCGCGGCGAGGCTGCGCTGGCCGCCGAGGCCGAGGCGCGCAAGGCCCTCGAGGCCGAGGTCGCCGGCCTGCGCGCCGATCTGGCACGCCTGCGCGAGGACATGAGCCTGCTTGCCAATCGCGCGCCGGCGCCCGCCGTCCAGGAAAGCAGCGCGCCGGTCGTCTTCCAGGACCCTGCCGGGGCCGATCCCAGCCTGCCCGACGAGGATTTCGAGACCCAGCCCGAGGAAGGCATGACCGAGGCCATGAAGCTGGCCAAGACCCGCTTCAACAAGGGCATCACGCAACCGCGCAACAGCACGATGAAGGAAATCCTCGGCGAGCCTCGCGACAGCTATTCCACCGCCTGCCAGCAGGTCACGAACGAACGGCTGAAGGGGCAGATGGAGACGCGGACGGTAGGCCCCATCACCGTGACCATGCTGAAGCCCGCGCTCGACAGCCTCGAGAGGGTGCTGGCGCGGCTCAAGGCCGAAGAGCCGGACATCTACAAGGCGATCGGCACCGCCGGGGCCTTCTGCGCGCGCTTCATCCGCGGCTCGACGACCGCGGTCTCGAACCATTCCTGGGGCACGGCCATCGACCTGACGCTCGCCGGCGAGCTCGACCCCTTCGCCGACGGCGGAACCCAGGCGGGACTGGTGGTGCTGGCCGACTACTTCAACAAGGAAGGCTGGTACTGGGGCGCGGCCTACAACCGCGAGGACTCGATGCATTTCGAGGTCGGCGAGGAAACCCTGAGGGCCTGGGTGGCGGAGGGGAAGCTCTAGACCATGATCGAGGATGGCGCGGGACCGAGGACGGTGCTGCCGCCGCGGCCCGGACCGTCCACACGCGGTGTCCCCTCGGAATACTACGACCGCGCGGCCGAACCCGTCCTCGCCTTCGCCGAGGATCTCGCGTCCCTGCGCCCGAGGGACACGGCGGCCGTCCTGGCAGAAGCGGTCAGGGCGCTGGATGCATTTTCCGAAAGCCTGCGGCGGGCCGGCGCCATCGCCTCGACGATCCCGCCCGCCCGTTACGCGCTCGCGCTCGTCATCGACCAGAAGGCGCGCGCGAACCGCAACCTCGACCCCCTCTCCTGGTCGGCCGGCGCGACACGCCATCTCTTCGACGGGCGCGACATCTCCGGGGCCAGCTTGCGCGACTTCATCCGCCGGGCGGCCGAGGCGGGCCACGATTTCGATCCCGTGCGCGGCTTCCTCGAGCGCTGCCAGGCCCGGATGGAAGCCGGACGCAGGTCGTTCGACACCTCGACCGGGATGAACTGGACGGGGATCACCCTGGTGCTCGTCTTCGCCTTCGTCCTGCTCGTCGCGGGCTGGGCCGTGCGGGTGGAATGGCAGTATCACGCACGGCTCTCGCGCGTCTTCGATGCCGATGCGGCAGCCCTGCCGGCCGGTGCGCCTGCCGGGGCCGCCGGCCTTGCCCCGACGCTCGACCGGCTCGCCGCCGATGCGGCCGGCGTGGCCGCGCAGGCCGCGAAGGCGCCGGTCCGTCTGGGGGCGGGGCTCCTCGGCTTCGATGCGGCGGCCCATGCCCGCGGTGTCTACCGGGCGGCGGTGAACGCGGCGCTTCCTGCCGTCATCTCCGATGCCATCGGCAACGTGATCGCCAGCGAGGGCGATCCCGTGACGCTCTATGATGCCGTGCGCGCCTGGTCGGTCCTGTCGGGGCAGGCGGACTGGTCGCCGGGCTACCTCGCGGGGTGGCTGGCGGCGCAGGCGGCAGCCGATCCCGCGCTCGGCGCGCTGGCGCCCCACGCCCTCCTCCTCGACCCTCCGGCCGTTCCGCCGCCGGTGCCCGATGCCGAGCTTCTCGCCCAGGCCACGGCCTTCGCGGCCGAGGCGCCCGAGGAAGCCCGCGCCTTCCTCGAGCTCCGCCGTTCCGATGCCGTCGCCGCCCTTCCGCCCTGGGTGCCCGACCGTGCCGTGCCCGCCATCGCCGACGTCCTCGTGCGCCGCTCCGGACTGCCGCTCGACGCCCCGATCGCGGGCCTGTTCACCCAGGCGGGCTGGGACTATGCGCGCGACTTCGGTGCCGGTCTTGCCGTGCAGACCGCCCGCAGGGAAGCGTCCCGCCTCTGGCCCCGGGCGACGCCGCTGCCGCAGAACGACGCGCCCGACCGCGTGATGGACCGCCTCCAGGCCGAGACCCTCGCCCAGTGGAGCGGCTTCCTGTCGGACCTGCGCGTGCGGCCCTTCCTGAACCCCGACACGGCGGTTCTCGTCTCGGGCCGGCTTGCCCTCACCGACTCGCCTCTCGTGGCCCTGCTCAGGGAGGTCTGGGTCCAGGCCGGCGGAACCGACCGGCGCCGCGCGCACGAGCAGCAGCTGCGTGTTGCGGCGACCTTCGGGCCGATGATCCAGTATGTCGAACAGGGCCGGATGGCGCAGATCTCGGCGCTCTTCGCCAGCCTGAACGTCGCGCTCGGCGCGATGGATCGCGACGAGGAGGCGGGCCTCCAGCGGCTGATGAGCGTCCAGGACCGCGCGGCCTCGATCACCGCCCTGCGCCAGGCGCCCGTCGTCGTGGTGCAGATCGTCGAGGACGCGCTCGCCCAGACCGCGGCAAGCCATGCCGACCTGCTGACCAATCCGCTCACGCGGGCCTGGCAGACCGAGGCTCTCGCCGCCTGCCGCAATGGCGTCGAGGGCCGCTTCCCCTTCGTCCCTGACGGCGAGGATGCCGATGTCGGCGCCGTGCTCGGCCTGCTCGGGCCCGGCGGCGCGATCGACCGCTTCCTCGCCGGGCGCGCCGAGACCTACCTCGACACCACCGTGTCGCCCTGGCGATGGAAGCCCGAGGCACGCTTCGAGGGGCTCTCGCCCGAAAGCGCCGCCTTCTTCGAGCGTGCCCGCGCCATCCGCGACAGTCTCGCCCCCGTCGGCGGCGGCGGCAGCGACATGACGCTTGCCGCGCTCGCCGAACGCGGTCAGGCCTTCATCTCGATCGGCGGACAGGGCGGGCCGGTGACGACGGATGCCGACGACCTGCGCCTGACCTGGCCGGGCGCCGATCCGGCGGCCGGGGCCGAGGTCAGCTTCACGGCCCCCGAAGGCTCGGCACGGGTGGCCCAGCCCGGTCCCTGGGGCCTGTTCCGCCTGCTCGCACCCTTCAAGGTGCGGCAGCGCGACGAGGGGCAGCGCTTCCTCGTGGACGTCAAGGCCGGCGGATCGCGCCTGTTCCTCGAGATCACCTTCGCCAGCCCCGCCAATCCGCTCGCGGCGTTCCGCCTCATGAAGGGTCTGGCATGTCCGCAGGTCCTGTGACGGAATTCCCCCATCGGACTGACGCGAAAGCAGGCTATAGTGGCGTGGCCGGACGGGGCAGGATTTCCGCCCGCGCGCTTCTTCGCACCCCCGGAGGACTTGAGGATGGCCGAGGCCAAGCATTTCACCGTCGATGTCAAGGGCGGCAAGGGCGAGATCGAGTTCGCGGCGCTCTCCGGCTTTGACGAGATCAGCCGTCCCTTCCGGTACGAGATCTCCTTCACCTCGGACGCGCCCGACATCAAGGCGACGGATGTCCTGGGCAAGCCCGTCACCGTCACCGTGCCCGGCGACAGGCCACGCCACTTCCACGGCTTCGTCAGCGAGTTCTCGGTGGTCTCGGTGCGTGACAAGGTCACCGACTACCGCGTCGTCGCCCGTCCCTGGCTGTGGTTCCTGTCGCTGAGGTCCGACAACCGGATATTCCAGAACAAGACGGTCATCGAGATCGTCGAGGAAGTCTACAAGGACCCTTCCGCCGGCAAGTTCGATCATGGCCGGCTCAAGAAGAAGTATCCGCAGCGCGAATACTGCGTCCAGTATGGCGAAAGCGACCTCGATTTCGTCCAGCGGCTCTTCGAGCACGAGGGGATCGGCTACTTCTTCGAACATGCCGAGGACGGGCACAGGCTCGTCCTGTTCGACATGTCCAGCGATCTGAAGCCCCCGCCCGGCACATCGACGATCGAGTTCGCGGCCGATCGCGGCGGCTCGGCCGAGGACATCGACTTCATCTCGGCCTGGACGCCCGGCGCGGCCGTGCGCTCGGGCAAGTTCACCCACACCGACTATCACTTCAAGAAGCCGTCGACCGACCTCATGGCCCTGGCCGAGAACCCGCTCGGCCACAGTTCCGACGCGATGGAGGTCTACCACTATCCCGGCGCCTATATCGAGCACGACCGCGGCGACGCGCTGGCCGCGGTGCGGCTTGAGGAGCTGCAGCATCCCTTTGCCCGGGTCCATGCCATCGGGCGCACCCGCCCGATCTGGTCGGGCCATACCTTCACCTTCGACGGGCACCCGCGCGAGGCCGAGAACGGCGACTATCTCGTGCTGCGCTGCGACTACAGCCTTGCGCGCCATCTCGAGCAGCGCAGCGAAGCCGAATCCGCCGGCGGCTTCAGGGCCGAACTGACCCTGGCGCCGAAGGCCGTCCCCTTCCGTCCCGAACGGCGGACGCCGAAGCCGGTCATGCGCGGGCCGCAGACGGCGCGGGTCGTCGGCCCGGCCGGGGCAGAGATCTACACCGACAAGCACGCGCGCGTGAAGGTGCAGTTCCACTGGGACCGCAAGGGCAGGAAGGACGAGAACACGACCTGCTTCGTGCGCGTCAGCCAGACCTGGGCCGGGGCGGGCTGGGGCTTCATCCAGATCCCGCGCATCGGTCACGAGGTCGTGGTCGACTTCCTCGAGGGCGATCCCGACATGCCGATCATCACGGGCCGCGTCTACAATGCCGAGAACATGCCACCCTACGGGCTTCCCGGCAGCGCGACCCAGTCGGGCTGGAAGTCCAACTCCACGCCCGGCGGCGGCGGATTCAACGAACTGCGCTTCGAGGACAAGAAGGGGGCCGAGGAGGTCTACTTCCAGGCCGAGAAGGACCACAACGAGCTTGTGAAGAACAACGAGACGCGGACCATCGGCAACGATTTCGCCGAGGATGTCGGCCACGACGCCCGGCAGGACATCGGCCACGACCGCATCGAGACCGTGGGCAACGACAAGTCGGTCACCGTCGGCAACAACCGCTTCGTCAAGATCGTCGCCAACGATGACGAGACGGTGGGCCAGAACCGCAAGCTGTCCGTCTCGCTGGACGAGACGATCACCATCGGCGGCAATTCGACCAAGACCATCAGCAAGAACCACGCCCATACCGTGGCCATTTCGCAGACACTCACGGTCGGCGCGGCCCGGACGGTCTCCGTCGGCGGCGAGGAGACGCGCTCCGTCGGTGCCGTCCAGACCAACACGATCGGCGCCTCGCGCAGCGTCTCGGTCGGGGCCGGGCAGTCCCATTCGGTCGGTGCCGACGACGAATGGACGGTCGGCGGATCGCAGTCGGTCACGGTCGGGGGCGACCAGACCGTCGGCATCGCCGGCAGCCAGGGGGTGACGATCAGCAAGGACCAGTCCCTCACCATCAGCGGCGGCCGGGCCAGCGCCATCACCAAGGACGACATGCTAAAGGCCGACGGTCAGATGGGCATCAAGGTCGGCAAGAAGTATGTCCTCGACGTGGCCGACGAGATCACCCTCAAGTGCGGCTCGGCGCAGATCACCCTCAAGAAGGACGGGACGATCTCGATCCAGGGCAAGGACATCAGCGTCAAGGGATCGGGCGACATCAACCTCAAGGCCGACGGCAAGATCAACGGCAAGGGATCGAAGATCAACCTCAACTGACCTCTGCCGACAGCGCCGCAAGGGCCGCGGACGGATCGGCCGGATCGGCCTCGACGGGTGCCCCGCCGCGGCGCCAGAGCCACAGGGCGGGGGCGCCGGCGGGTGGCGGGCCCTCGGGGGCGGGCAGGGCGTCGAGCGCCTCCCACAGGCCGTCGGCGCTGTCGCGCGGCGCTGCGGCTGCCGCATCGCACCAGGGATCCAGGGCCTCCGGGGACGGCAGGTCGTCTGCCGTCAGCACCAGGCTCAGGGGAAAACGGCGCCCCGCGCTGTCCTCGGATGGCAGGATCACGCCCGCCGCCGCGCGCCCCCCCGACACAAGGCGGAACCGCAGCCCCCCTGCCGCCGGGCCGTCGCCCGCGCGAAGGGCCGGGGCGACATGCCGGGTGATCCAGGCATCCCAGCTCTGGCGGAACCTGTCGGGCAGGCCGCGCCACACGAAGTCTCCCGTCGCGGGGATCTTGCCGAAGAAGCCCGCGACGGGCCTTGCGTCCTCGTCCACTAGAACCCCTCGGGGCAGCGGAAGTTGCCGAACATCGTCAGGTCGAAGGGGTTGTCCACCGAATTCGCGATCAGGTCGAAACTTGCCGAATGGCCGCCCGCGGCCAGCCCCAGCTTGAACTTCTCGGGCAGGTCCGTGGGCGACAGGCGGCCCTTCCGCAGAAGCCTGAGCCAGGCCCAGGACCCGCTCTCCGACGTCATCACGTCGGGCGAGCCGTCGGCCGGGGTGAAGGACAGCGTGATCAGGTTCGTCCCGTCCTTGCCGGGCCAGGACATGGCCAGGGGCGGCACCTGCGCGTTCATGTAGGTCAGCACCTGCCCGTCCAGGTTCAGCGTCACCCGCGCCGCCCCCGCCGACAGGGCCGTCGGCAGCAGGTTGAAGGCCATGATCGGGCCGGCCCCCCCGGGGAACAGCGCGTCACGCATCTTCATCGCCTGCTCGAAGGGCTTCAGCGCCTCGTCCGACAGGCCGAAATCGGCGCGCCAGGCCAGCGGCGGGGTCTTGCTGGCAAGATGCGGCGACAGGGTCTCGGTGAAGAACTTGTCGAACATCCCGCCCGGTCCGAACAGGCGCTGGAAGTCCGCCGTGTTGACATCGATGTTGCTGCCCGGCTCGAAGGGGAACCGCCCCGCCGTCGCCGACCTGCAGAAGGGCAGGATGTCCGATTTCCAGCGGCTGTTCAGCTGGTCGAGGACCGCGCCCTTCGCCTGCGCCACGATGTCGGCGGTCAGGCCGGTGATCCAGTCGTCGACCGGATCGGGCAGCGTCGCGCCCACGTCGACCAGCCGCCCGGTGAAGGTGGCAATCCCGCCCTGTTCGGCAAGCGATGCCTCGGGATTGGGCGTCGAGGCCACCGTGTTCAGCACGTCGACCAGCGCGGTGATCGCCGTCTCGGTATCGGTCAGCAGCGGCGGCACGCCGTCGACCTCGGCGATGATCGCCTTCAGCCCCGCGAAATGGCGGGCGATGTCCTCGCCGGGCGGCGGTCCGGCCGCGGCGCCGCCGCTCGACGCGGCGATCTTGGTGCCCGTCTTGATCAGCTTGCCGAGCTTGCCCAGCTTCGAGGCCGCCTTGCCGACCGCGCCGGGCGGGACCTCGGCCCCGTCATCGGCCGGGACGGCCGTCAGGTCGGTCTCCTTCACCACGCCCTCGAGCAGCCGCTTGAGCGCGCTCGAGGGGCCCGACAGGTCCTTGAGGTTCGCCGCCGCAGTCGTCAGGTCCTTCACCGGCGCCAGCCGGATGTCCCGCAGCAGCACGTCCCATTGCGAGATGAAGTCGTCGGTGTAGAGCTTCAGGATGTCGGCCTGAAGCTGGTCGACCGAGACCTGCGCGCTCTCCGCGCAGCCGCCCGCGAAGAGGGCGCGGTCCAGCGCCGCCTGTTCGGCCACCTCGGGGATCAGCGGCAGGACCGTGTCGTGGAAACCCGCATAGGTGAAGGCCCCCGGCAGGCCCTGGCGCAGCGTCTTGCCCGAGACGCGGGTGAAGACGCGCAGTCCGTTCGGCCCGGCCGCCTCGGCCGGCGTCCATTCCGGCAGGGCCGCGACCTCGGGATGCGACAGCAGCGCCGAATAGGCGCGCACCGATAGGGGGATCGTGCATACCGTTTCCAGCGCCGCGGCGATCAGCTCGGGATCGCCCGGCACCTTCACCTGTTCGGTCCCCAGCCGCTCGATCGCGGCCACCTGATGGACAAGCGCAGCCTCGGTCGGGAAGGGCGGGATCACCGCCTGGTCGGGCAGGGTGCCCTGCCACCATCCGGCCAGGAATTCCGTGTCGTAGGGGGCAAGGCCCGATGGGTGATCGGGCAGGCCGGTCATCATGTAATAGGCCTTCAGCGCGCCCAGCATGAATTCCGGGTCGCGGATGTGGCGCCACATCGTTGCCTCGAGAAGGGCCACCATGCGCGGCTCCAGCACGTTGCGCAGGGTCCGCTCGTAGGCGATGGTCTGGGCGCGGGCCAGTTCGGCATCCGCACGCGGGCCGGCGATCGTCAGCAGGTTCTGCGGCACCTCGGTGCGCGCGGCATCGACCGCGGTCATGGCGTCCAGCGCCACGTCAAGGTCCAGGGGATCGGTCGGCGCCTGCCGCGCCGCCACGTTGGCCAGCCGCCCGGAGAGGTCCGCCGTCAGCCGTTCCTGGTCGTCGATCGCCCCCGAATAGCGCAGGAACGAGAACAGGAACATCAGCCCCGCCATGGTCGCGGCCAGGGCCGCCGCCGCGAAGGAGCCGCGCCAGACCCACTTGCGGCGTTCCTCCGCGGCGCGGTCGAACTGGCCCAGGCCCGCCTCCGGGAAGATGACGTCGGTCATCAGGTTGCGCAGGAAGTACGAGCGCGTCTCGCCATGGGCACGGCGCGGGGGCGGATCGGCCTGCAGGCCGAAGCTTCCCGCCATCTCGCCCAGCATCCGGTCGATGGGCGAGCCTTCCTGCGTGGCCGAGGTGAAGTAGAACCCGCGCAGCCACGGGCTCTCCTCGTAGCGGCTCTCGCCGAAGATCGTGTCGATCAGGATCTTCAGCGGCCCCTCCGCGCGCTCCATCTGCGCCGGGAAGCGGAAGATCTCGGCCCGCCGCGGCAGGGGCACATCCTCGGCCATCCGCGCCGACAGCCGCTGTTCCACCGCACCGAGCAGCGCCCGCGTCTCGCGCTCGACCGTCACGCTGTCGATGCGCGCATCCGTCGCCAGGGTCGCCCCCCAGACCTGCTCGCGGTCGCGCGTCGTCAGATCGGCGAAGAAGGGCTCGAACCCCGGCACCAGGTCGGCCTTCGTTATCATCAGGTAGACCGGCAGGTGGATCTGAAGCCGCTCGCCCAGTTCCGCAAGCCGCTTGCGGATCTCGCGCCCGTGGGCGCGCAGCTCCTGTTCCGGCCCCAGAAGCTCCTTCATCGACAGCGCGACGATGACGCCGTTCAGCGCCCGTCGCCCGCGATGCTTCTTCAGCATCTCCAGGAACCCGGCCCATTCCGCCGCATCCACCTCCGGGTTGCTCTGCTGCTGGACATAGCGTCCGGCCGTGTCCACCAGCACCGCCTGTTCGGTGAAGAACCAGTCGCAGTTGCGGGTGCCGCCGACGCCCTTGATGTCGTCCGAAAGATCGATCGGGAAATGCAGGCCCGACTGCTTCAGCGCCGTCGTCTTGCCGGTGCCGGGCGGCCCGATCAGCAGGTACCACGGCATGTCGCGCAGGAACTTCTTGCTGCCGAGTTTCGAGCGCTTCATCTCGGCCATGACCGACTGGAAGCGTCCGCTCACCTCGGCGATGTTCGCCTCGCCGGGCTTCGCGGGCGCCTTCTCCTCGGGCCGTGCCAGCTCGGTCACGAAAAGCTGGTTCTTCCGCGCCGCCCGCAGCTGGGCCAGCAGCAGCGAGAACAGCCAAAGGACGGCGATGACCCCGATGACGATTCCGCGCACCAGCTCGCTGGCCAGGGGCTCGACCTCGCCCACGCTGACCAGCGGCCCGAAAAGCCAGATCAGCGCGCTGAGGATCGCCAGGCCGATGAAGATCCACAGGCCGCGAGAGAACAGGAAGCGCAGGATGGCCTTGAGCACGCGCATGGTCAGAGCTTCTTCTGGATCTTGATCTCGACGCGGCGGTTCTGCGCGCGCCCGTCCTTGGTCGAATTGTCCGCGATGGGCTCGCTGTCGGCCCGGCCTTCCGACTTCACCAGCTCCGCCGGCACCCCCGCCGCCACCAGCAAGGCCGCGATCGTCGCGGCGCGCGCCTCCGACAGGCCCTGGTTGGTGCCGAAGGGGTTGGAGCGCTGCACCGGCACGTTGTCGGTATGCCCGATCACGGTGACGCCGCCGATCACCTCCACATTGCCGGCGATGCCCGCGCCGATGGCCTGGACGAGGGGCAGATAGACATCGTTCAGGTCGGCCTTGGCCGAACGGAACACTTCGGGGTTGGTGCCCTGAAGGATGATGTCGGCAAAGGACGTGTCCTCGCTGCCGCGGAAGGCGCCGGCCGTGTCCGGCGGCAGCAGCGCCTCGATCGTCGGCAGAAGCTCGATCACCACGGGCTCGATCTTGATCTCCGGCGGTGGTGCGACGGTCTCGCGCACGGGGCGGTAGATGGCGGCCCGCTCGGGCGGGGGGACGAGGCCGGCCAGGGCGTAAAGCTGTTCGGCCTTGTTCGAAAGCTGCATCGACAGCGCGACATAGATGCCCGTCACCAGCGCGACCGCGCCCACGAAGACGGTCCAGATCGGCACGACGAAGCGGCGCGGCCCGTCCGGCGCGGTGACGCCCTGCCAGTTGGGCGACAGGGGGGCGGTCTCGGCCTCGCGGTCACGAAGGGCACGGGCCGCCTGCATCCGCAGGTTCAGAAGCTCGGCCTCGCCGCCTCCGGGCCGCACGCGGAATTTCCCGCGGAAACCGAGCCCCAGGCAGATATAGGCGATTTCAAGCAGTTGCGGGTCTCGGTTCGGATATCGCAGCAACTCGTCGAGCCGGTCGAAGAACTTCGTGCCGGCATCCACGTCGCCCTTGAGCTGCGTCACCAGGGGCTGGCGCGGCCAGTCCGAATGACCGCCCCAGGGCGTGTTCAGCGCGATGTCGTCGATCAGCGCCCCGACGAACCAGGCCGCGGCCTCCGCACGGCTCAGCGGAATTCCCATGCCGACGGCAGCGTCCCGCGCGTCGATCAGGCTGTCGAACATCCGCTGGCGCAGGGCCTGCGGCTGCGCCGGCGGCGCGGCCCGCTCCAGTTCCGGCGCGATCTCCAGAAGGCCCGCAAAGGCCGAGACCAGCGGATTGGGATGCAGACGCGACCGTCGCAGCCGCGGCGCGCCCTGCGGCACGTATTCGGGCACGTAGCCGCCCGTGCCGCGCGCCGCCGTCGACTGGGCGCCGCCGCTCAGCGTCGCGCCCTGTCCGCCATAGCCCGTTCCCCCCTGCGATGTCGCCGGCGGCA
Source organism: Paracoccaceae bacterium (assembly GCA_026417295.1). Classification (GTDB taxonomy): domain Bacteria; phylum Pseudomonadota; class Alphaproteobacteria; order Rhodobacterales; family Rhodobacteraceae; genus JAOADN01. Next base: position 30,893 of record JAOADN010000002.1, on the reverse strand, counting down.
CCGCCGCCGTCCCCGCGCCCTGCGCCTGACCGCTGCGGATGGGGCGGATCCGCGTCCGACCCGCGTCGTTCGACAGGCCGAAGGGATCGTCGTCCTGACCCATCTCAGCGGCTCACCGCATAGCAGTCGATCTGCGGCTCGCGCTCCAGCACGCCCGAGACGCCCAGCACGAAGCCCGGCGCCTCCAGAAGCTGCGCCCAGTGCTCCGACTTCTGGTCAAGCTCCAGGCACAGGCGTTCCCCGTCATAGGGGATCTCGCGGGGCTGCGAGTGCAGCGGCTTCAGCGGTATCCCCGGCAGGCGCGACTTCCACAGCGCCTCGAAGGCATCGGCCGCCCCGACCGTGGCCTGATCCACGAAGAGCCGCCGCAGGCTCTCGTCGGACAGTTCCGAACCGACGCGGATGACGATCCTGCTGGATTTCAGCAGTTCGGGATTGTCGATGCGGACCTTCCAGATGTTCTGCGAATGGCGGGCCACCGGCAGCGCCCGCGACTTCGGCTCGACATGGCGCAGCGTCAGGATCAGCGACCGCAGCGTGTCGGCCAGGGCCGAGAAGGCGGGCTGCGGATCGGCGTGATCGTAGACCGGAAGCTCGCTCAGCCGGCGCGAGGACGAACCATAGGTCGCCATCCGGCCGGCCAGTTCGGCCAGCTCGGCATAAAGCTCGCCGGGATGCATCAGGTTCTGCGCGTGGCGGTGGGCGAAGCGCGGCCGCGCCGCATTGGCGAGTTCGAGGATCAGCAGGTTCTCGACCGATCGGCCCGCCCCGCCGAGGACAAGCCCGCCATGCGCCTCGGCGATGCGGTCCAGCCCGGTCACGACCTCCTGAAGGAAGGCGCCGTACCAGGGCACCGCGCCGATGGTCAGCGCGGGCGCCAGATAGCCGTCGGCAAGCGACACCGATCCGTCCGCCCTGACCCCGTCGATCCGCGCGAAGGGCAGGGTGACGAAACCCGCCGTCGGCTCACCCGGCAGGAAGGTCCGCGTCTGCAGTTCGGCAACCTCGATCTCCTCGGCCTCCGCCCCGCCGCGCACGGTGTCGCGCACCGTCTTCGGGCGGCCGCGAAAGCGCGCCCCGCTCGGCTCGGCATGTGCGGGGTCGATGCTCGCCGCCCCCGGCTGTTCGGCCGGAACGGCCAGCACGGCGACGCCCGCGGGCTGGTCGTTGCGGATCCTGACCGGCGCGGGCAGGGCCGCGTCGCCCGGCATGGCAAAGGGCGTGCCGTCCGGCAGGATGCCCTCTGCCCGGGCAATGCCCAGAAGCCCGGCGCCAAGCGCGGCCTCGTCCAGTTCGATGCGCGTGAAGCCCCAGGCCTGCAAGGGCGCCGCCCTCAGGCCGGCGCGCATCAGGGCCTCGGTATGGCGGTCCTGTTCCTGGAAGTGCTGGGTGCGAAGGAACAGCCCCTCGGTCCAGACCACCCTGTTCGCGTCCGACATGCGCGCCCCTTCCGCTCTCCCCTCGCGCGGGCCGCCGGACTGGCCGGGCGGCCCGCCGCCATTGTGTCACTCAGGCGGGGCTCAGCACCAGCCCGCCGGGCCCGACCGCCGCCGAAAAAGTCACGTTGTCGGTCGGCGACACCGCGCTCTTCGCGCGGAAGGCCTTGCCCGCCGGGTTGATGAATCCGGCCACCACGCCTATCGCCGCCACGCCGGGATCAAGGCCGATCGTCTTGGTCGCCTTGCCGCCCGGCGGCAGCGAGATCAGGTCCACCCGGATGAAGTCGCCCCCCAGCGCGGCGGCCGGGTTCTGCAGGGCCAGCGCGTCGGCGGCATCGAAGGCCCCCGTGCCGCGCATCTGGATGACCTGCAGCGTCACCGGACGGTCCGCGCCGTCGGCCCCCCGGTTCGCGCCGGCCGTGGCCTGCGCCACGATCGTCACCGAACCCGGCCCCGTGGGCCCGCACGCTGCCAGCGCCGCCGTGGCACCGGCGCCGGCCAGAAAGACCCTGCGACTGAATGTCATTTCGTCCTCTCCTCCCGTCGTCTGCCTTCATAGGCATCCCTGAAATCCGCGCCGACATCGCCCAGGAAACGGTCCTCCGCCGCCTTGGCGATCTCGCGGTAGCGCTCGACGTAGTACTGCCACAGCCGCGCGCCGCGGCTGCCGGGAATCAGCGACCGCAGGGCCCCGGCCTCCTCGGCCTCCTTCTCGAATCCCTCGGGATCGAATCGGTCGATCATCCGCCGCAGCGCCGCCTGAAGCGCGGCCCAGGTGCGGACGTGATGGTCCGACAGGTCGCGGAAGGCCGCGTCGATCGCCGCATCCGGCGCCAGATAGCCGGGGCCGCGCGGCGCGACCAGCGCGGCAACCGCCTCTTCCGTCGTCGCCAGGAACTTCAGCGGGTTGACATCAGCGCTGCCGATCACCGTCTGGGCCACGCGCGCGCTGCCCTTCTCCTTCGCGCGCGTCCTCAGCAGGACGACCAGCCCCTCGACAAGCAGGCGGAAACGCCGCCCGAGCGCCTCCAGCTCCTCCTCGGAAAGCGCCGCCGCGGGAAGACCCGCCCCGCGCAGGAAGGCCGCGGCGGCATCCCGCAGGTCGGGCTGCGGCGGCTGCTGCGGTTGCGGCGGGGGCTGCGGTGCGGGCAGGGGCTGCGCAGCCGCGGCCGCCGGTGCGGCGGGGCCGGCCGGACCGGGCGGCACGGCCGGGGGGGCTTCGGGGCTGACGGCGGGCCCGGCCGGGGCCGGCGCGACCGGCGCGGGGCCGAAGGAAAAATCCGCCTCGACCGCGACGCGCGGCGCCGGACGCTCGGGCTGCGGTCGCGGACCGAAGAAGTCGTCGAACCTGAAATCCTCCACGGCCGGCGCCGGCGCGGGGCCGGGCGGACCCGGGGGCAGGGCCGGCGACGCGCCGGGGCGCACCGGGTCAAGCGTGAAGGGATCGTCGAACTGCGGCGGCGGTGCCGCGGCCCGGCGGGCCGGTTCGGGCGCCATCGACGGGCGCGGCGCGTCGAAGGGCTCGGGCAGCGACTTCGGGCGCTCGACCCGCGGCTCGGCTGCGACCGGCCGCGTGAAGAAGTCGTCCTGCGCCGCACGGGCCTGCGCGGGCGGTGCGCCGGCGCGTGCAGGGGCCTCCTCCTCGAACTCCACCCGCAGGACGACATCGCCCATGCGCAGCCGCGTCCCGTGCTCTAGCCGGGCCGAGTTGCCCGCGCCCAGGGGCGTCGTCGCGCCGTCCACGAAAAGGCCGCCGCGGCTGGCATCCGTGACGGTCCACTGCCCGTCGCGCCCCGAGATGACGGCATGACGGCGCGAGATGTACATGTCGGGGTCGTCGATCTGCCAGTCGCAGTCCGGCGCGCGCCCGATCGTCAGGTCGCCGCCGGCGTGGCGCATCTCCCGCACCGGCTGCGGGTGGGGCGAATTCTCGATGACGATGCGCAGGCTCATGCGGCGCGCCTCTCCGCTTCGCCCGTCCCGGCCGTGACGCGGGCCATGCGGTAGTCCGCCGCATCGTCCTGCCGCGGCCCGGCCAGCCAGGCCGTGCGACCAAGCTGGACCCTGCCGACCGCGGGGGGCGGCACCGCCTCGCGTGACAGCACCGGGCGGATGTCGAAGTCGATCTCGCGGCCCGCGGCGAAGCGGATCGCCTCGCGCAGGTCGCGGCGCAGCTCGCCATCCCCGATGATCCGCAGATAGTGGTCAAGGCCGACCGGCCCGATCCGCAGCTCGGCCCGGGTCTGGCGCTGGAAGACGCGCCGGCCGGCCACGGCGCCGGCCCCGAGCCGCGCATGCGCCGTCCCGACCCGCGTCTGAAGGCCCTGGGGAATCTCCATCCAGTCGCCGACGAATTCGACCAGCTCCACCGGCGCGCCCACGATGTCGGCCACCAGCCGGGTCAGCCGCTCGGGCCCGTTGACCTCGTGACCCAGGGCCGAGGCATGGCGCCGCCTGACCGCGTCGATGGCCGGCGCCCCCTTCGTGCCCGGCAGGCCGATTCCGGCCAGCGCGTCGATCATCGCCGCGATGCGCCCGCCGGTTCCCAGCTCGGCCTGGACCTCGCCGCGCGCATCCGCCCAGGCGCGCCAGTAAAGCGCAAGCATCCGGTGCTGCAGCATGTTCGCAAAGTCGAGGAACGTCGTGTCGGCCGTCGCCCGTCCGTCCCCGCCGGCGAACCAGCGCTCCGACAGCCGCGCCATGACCCAGCGGGTCAGGTGCAGCGGCAGCGCGCCCTCCGGGCCGAGCAGCCCCAGGACCTCGACATCCACCTCGGCGGGCCGCTTCCCCGTCGAGGGGCGGAACTCGGCCACGTCGCGCGTGGCGAAGGCAAGTCGCGCACGCTGTCCCAGCCGGGCGGGTTCCCGCTCCGGTCCGCCGGCCCGGCCGAAACGCGCCTCGGGCGTCTCCAGCCGGCGGAGCAGCTCGAAGAAGTCCATCGTCTCGGGCGGCGCCAGATCGCCTGTCAGATCAGGGCGCGGTTGCCCGGCGACATGGGCCATGTCACCTCCTCCTGTCGCTGCAGAAGCCGCGTCCGTGATCGGACGAAGGAATTGATCGCCGCATGCCGGGCGAAGACCCGGTCAAGCAGCAGGGGCAGCAGAAGCGCGCTCGACCCCGCCATCGCCCCTTCGTCGACATCCAGGGTGATCTCGACGCCCTTGCCGAAGCAGGCCGGCCCCGCGATCGGCAGGCGCTCGATGACCTGCCGCGCGCCGACCCGGCCGATCGCCCGGGCGTGGCGCGCCAGCGCCGGATCGCCGCGGTCGGCATAGAGGTCGAGGATCGCGCGCAGCGGCTCGGCGTCGCGCGCATCGTCTGCCATCGACAGGTGATTGAGCGAGAGCTGCGCGACGAACCGCCAGGCCAGGTCGTCAAGCCGGTTCTCGCCGCCCTGGCCAAGCTGCGGCAGGGCCGCCGACAGCGACGGCCGCGGCCGGCGGAAGGCGCCCGTCAGTTCGACCCGCCCCACCGGGTCGCCCGATTCCAGCGTCAGGGTCGGCGTGTCGTCGAGGATCGGGATGTCGCGGTTGGTGCACAGGGCCCGGATGTCCAGCCGCCGCACGGGCCGGTCGACGACGGCACCCTGCGGCCGCGCCACCGAGATGAAGAGGTCGTCGCCCAGATAGCTCGTGCGCGTCTGTCCGCGCCGCACCTCGTCCTCGGCGGGACGGCGCGGCCGGCGTTCTGTCGTGTAGATCAGGCCCGAGCCGCGGAACTGGCCCAGCGAGTAGAGCTCCTGCAGGACCGATCCCGGCCCGTCGCTCTCGGCGTCCTCCACGCGGACCAGCCGCACGATCTCGAAATCCCGCGGACGGGCGCGGTCGGCATGAACGACATGGGCATGCGACCGCCCGTCCAGCTCGACGACGCTGCACTCCTTCTCGAACAGGTTCACGACCGGCGTTGCGAAAAGCCTGAAGTCGCGCTGGCTCAGGTCCGCCAGTTCCGGCCGCGCCCGCTCGAGCAGGATGACGATCTCCAGCTTGCCGGCCCTGCACAGCCGGACGGCCGGATTGAGCCCCTCCAGGCGCAGGTAATGGAACCGGTCCGGCATGAGGAAGTATTCGCGCAGAAGGCGGTAACCCTCGAAGGACGGACGCAGCCGCGGGAACAGGCCCTCGCCGTCGCCGATGCCGACGGTCCCGACCGGGCCCGCGCGCAGGAAGGGGCTGCCCGGCTTCTGCGGCCGCGCCAGGACCCCGCGCCCCCAGCCGTGAACGGCATCGAAGATCGCGCCGGCCCGCGCACTGCCGGCAAAGCACAGGTCCAGCCGGTCCAGCGAAAGCTCGGCCAGGGCGCCCGGACCGGCGCGCTGCAGGGTGATCCGCAGGCCGGCATCGGCGCCCGACGTGTCGGCCTCGGTCAGCCCCGCCGCCGCCAGCGCGCCGCGGTCCTGCAGATACTCCGCCCCGTCCAGGGCCACCGGCCACAGCGTGACCCCCTGGGCGGTCGAATAGGTGGCCCGCGTCGAAAGCCCCTCGCGGATCGACGACACCATGCGCGTGCCCCGTGCGACGTGGTGCCCGTCCAGCATCGTCTGCACCTGCGGCCCGGGATGCAGGATCACGGTCGACACGGCCGGCGCCGGGCCGACCAGATCGGGATAGAGCGCGTCGAGCACACCGCGCACGTGGCGCGTGCTCTCGGCATCGACCTTCAGCCGCGTCCGCGCGGCAAGATAGGCCACCCCCTCCAGCAGGCGCTCGACGTAAGGATCCGGGCAGGGCACCGAATCCAGCGCCAGGCTGCGCGCCACGTTCGGATGGATCGCACCGAATTCCGCTGCCATCGCCCGGATATGGGCAAGCTCGTTCTCGTAATAGGCAAGGAAGGTGCGGTCCATCAGCCGTCCTCGATCGTCGTGGCCGCGCGCCCGTTGTCGAGGTCGATGGTCGTGGCGAACCGCATACGCTCGGGCACCGGCGACAGCATCAGGATGCCGTCGATGGAAACCCGCATCCCGCGCTTGTCGGTGGTGTCCACCGTCACCTTCATGCCCTCGCGCTTGAAGCGCGGCTCGAAGGTGGCGATGACCTCGCGCAGTTCCCGTGCCAGGGCTTCCGCATCGATGTCCGCCGCCCGGCGCCCCGAGAAGGCCGGGACGCCATAGTTCAGCACGCTGCGCCTGACCTCGGGGAATTCCGACACGATGTCGGCGGGGTCCTCGTGCGTCAGCCGCTCGATGTCGGTGGCGAACAGCCGCGCCTCCATCCTCTCGGTGTTGAACAGCGCCTCGATGTCGCGGCGCACCGCCTGCTTCAGCACCTCCGGCGTCACCACCACGTCGCGCTGGCGCAGGAAGTCCAGCCGTTCGATCTGGCCGATCAGGATGCGCAGGGCCGCCCTGATCTCGGCCGTCAGCTCCGTGTCCTGCTCGATCTCGCGGCGCCCGCCGGCCAGAAGCCGCTCCAGCCGCTCGGCGCCGATCTCGGCGCCCAGTTCCCTGCGGCGCCGGTCGGTATCGGCCGCCAGCCCGGGCAGATCGTCGACGAGGCGGTCCCAGAGACTGGGCTGGACCGCCTCGCTGCGTGACTGTGTCCCCGCATCGGCCACGGTGGGGCTACCTCCGTCTGCGTCGAGGGGCGTTCAGGCAGGTCAGACCGACGCCTTCGTGCGGAGGTCGTAGCTCGCGTCGTCCTCGCCGCCACCGCCATAATCGTCGGCGCGCCAGGACTGCTTGTTCTCGATCGTCAGGAAGTTCAGCGACAGCGACTCCATCGGCACGTCCGACCCGCTGCTGTGCGAGATCGAATAGCTCGTCACCAGAACCTGACCCAGCTTGAAGGTCAGGTAGGCCTCGGATTCGCCGCCGCCCTTGTCGCGCACGAAATGCAGCTCGACCAGCGGCAGCGGGTCGCCGAACAGGGCGTTCTTCTGCAGCGCCATCGAGGACGAATCGAGGAACTTCGTGCAGACGACCTCGCTCAGCGTCGGGGCCGACACCTCGCGCGCCGTTCCCGTGAAGGACGCCACGTGACGGTTGGTGCCCCACTGCACGCTCTCCAGCGAGATCTCGTCCTCGAACCCGGTCGTCTTCACCTGGCCCTTGATCCCGTCGATCTTCATGTAAATCGGCATTCTCTAAGTCCTTTCCTCCTCGCAGAAAATGAACGATCCCGCAGGATCACTTGCTCTTGACCGATGGCAGTTCGGACACCAGCCGCAGGCTCGCGTTGATGCCTTCCAGCTGATAGTGCGGGCGCAGGTAGAAGCGCGCGTTGTAATAGCCGGGGCGCCCTTCCACGCTGTCCACCTGGACCTCGGCCTTGGCCAGCGGCCTGCGCGCCTTGGCCTTGTCGTCCGCCCCGGCCATGTTCTGCAGGACGTAGCGGTTGATCCATTCGGTCAGCCACTTCTGCATGTCGTCGCGTTCCTTGAAGGTGCCGACCTTGTCGCGGGCGATCGCCTTCAGGTAGTGCGCGAACCGGCTCACCGGGAACAGGTAGGGCAGGTTGGCACTGAGCCGCTCGTTGGCCTGCGCGTCCGGGTCCACCAGACGGCCGGCCCGCGCCTCGTCGTCCTGCAGGCTGTGGGCGCCGATGAAGGCGGCGATGTCGGTGTTCTTGCGGTGCAGGATCGGCATCATCCCCAGTTTCGCAAGCTCGGCCTCGCGGCGGTCGTCGATGGCGATCTCGGTGGGGCACTTCATCGCCACGCTGCCGTCGTCGGTGGGGAAGGTGTGGACCGGCAGGTTCAGCACCGCACCGCCCGACTCCACGCCCCTGATCTGCGTGCCCCAGCCGTACAGCTTGTGGCTGCGGTTGATGTTCACGCCCATCGCGAAGGCCGCGTTCATCCAGACATAGTGGTCGTGCTTGCCGTCGATCTCCTCCTCGAAGGCGAAGCCCTTCACCGGAACCGTCGCCGCGCCGTAGGGCAGGCGGGCAAGCACGCGCGGCATGGTCAGCCCGATGTAGCGCGCATCCTCGCTCTCCCGCAGGCTCTGCCAGCTCGCATAGTCGGGCGAGGACACGATCTGCTGCAGGTCCTGCGGGTTGGGCAGCTCCTGCCAGCTTTCCATGCGGAAAAGCTGCGGCGCGGCCGCGGCGATGAAGGGCGCATGCGCCGAGGCGCAGATGCCCGACATGTTCCGCAGCAGCTTCACGTCCTTCGGATGGTGGCTGAACTCGTAGGCGCCGATGATGCAGCCATAGGGTTCGCCGCCCAGCATCGAGTATTCCTCGGTGTAGAGCTTCTTGAACGTGGGCGACTGGTCCCACATCTGGCCTTCGTAATCCTCCAGCTGGTCGCTGAGCTCGTCCTTGGTGATGTTCATCACCCGGATCTTCAGCTTCTGGTCCGTCTCGGTGTTGTTGACCAGGTAATGCAGGCCCCGCCACGTGCCTTCCAGCTGGCGCAGTTCCGGGCAGTGCAGGATCTCGTTCATCTGCGTCGTCAGCAGGCTGTCGATCCCCGCGATCAGCGACTTGATCGACTTCACCGCGTTGCCGCTGATCGTCGCCGTGCCCGACTTCTCCTTCGCCGCGATGGCAAGGTTGGCGACCAGCGCCTTCAGCTTGGCGCTCTGGTCCTCCTTGACGCGGAAGTCCTTCTCCAGCAGGTCGCTGAACTCGCCCAGGTCAAGCGCCTGAGCCTCGGCGGCGCCGGCGGCGCCCTGTTTCTGCTCCTCGGCCATGGGCTCAGCCCTCCTTGCCTGTCTTCATCGCCTCTTCGGCGACCTGCGCCAGCAGCGGCTCGTTGTTCAGAAGCTGCGCGATGCGCTTCTCCGCATTGACCTTGCCGTCCATGTAGCTGAGCAGCTCCTCGAGCTGGCGGCGCATCTTCAGCAGCTCGGCAAGCTGCGGCACCTGCTCGGCGATCCTGTCGGGCGCAAAGTCCGCCATGCTCTTGAAGGTGAGATCGACGAACATCTCCTCGTCGGCCGTCTCCCCCTCCTTCGCCGGCATCCTGTTCTTCACCCGCGCCTTCACCCGGGGCGCGAGCGCCTCCATGAACTTGCCGAAGCGGCCGGCATCGATCTCGGTGAACTTGCGCTCCGCCGCGGGCCGCGTCGCCTCCTTGGTCTCGGACTGCCCGGCGAGGTCCGCCATCACGCCCATGACGAAGGGCAATTCGATCGTGGTCGGGCTGCCGTAGTGTTCGACGTCATAGGCGATCTGCACGCGGGGCGCGCGGTTGCGCTCGATGACCTTGGCCTTGCTCTCGCTCATGGCACGCGTCTCTCCTGTCCAATCCTACTTCTTGTCGTCCAGCACGCCGGCGATGCTGCGGAACTCCTTCATTCCGGACGGCGCGATCTCTTCCATCAGCTGCATGAAGTTCATCGGAACCATCTTGCGCATCCGCTGGGCGAGGTGCGGTATGGGCGAGGAAGGCTCTGTCCGCTCGTAGAAGTCGATGATCAGGTCGAGGCAGCGGATCACCTCGTCGCGGCTGGTGATCCGCGGCGGAAAGGCTGCCGGCGCCGCCGGCGCGGCGGCGGCAGCAAACGCGGCGGCGGGCGCGGCCGGGGGGGCGGCCTGCGCGGTTCCGTTCATGCTCGCCTCCGGCGGCGCGGCGGCCGGCGCGGCCGGCGCTGCCTCCGCCGCGGCGGCAGGCGCACCGGCCTCTGCCGGACGATGGGCCTTCAGCGTGGCCTCGATCCGTGTCAGAAATTTGGCAAGCCTGTCGAACTTCACGCCGACGCCGTTCTCGGCCACCTGGGCGTCGAGCGCCGCCTCGAGCGAGGCCAGCGCATGCAGCGCCGCGCCCGCCCCGTCCAGGACCGCGGCATAATCCTCGGGCCGCTCGGCCGCCGTCGCCCGGCAGATGCCCGTGACCCGCGCCACCATCTGGTTGTAGGCTTCCTGCGCTGCGGCGCGCTCCTTCTCGCCCAGCCCGCTCGGCCCCTCGGCCTCGGCCGTGGCCCAGCCGATCGAGGCCCGCGACAGGTCGCTGCCCGTCGCCTGCCCGAACATCCGGGCCGACATCAGGACCCCGTAGCTCAGGTCGCACAGAAGGCCGTTGTCGGCGTTCTCGATCTGGCGGATCGCGTTGATCCGGCGCATCGCGGCCTCGCCCTTCGTCGGGGCGGGGCGCAGCTCGGGATGCACGCTGTCCCAGAAGCGGACCACCGTCTCGCGCAGCAGGCCCAGCCCTTCGGCCAGCCCGGCAAGGCCGTTCGTTCCGGCAAGCGCACGCACGACGATGACGAGAAGCCGCAGGTCCCGGCCGCTGGCGGCAAGGGCCGCGCACTGATCGAGGATCGAGGACCAGTCGATCTGGACCGTCGTGCCGTTCTTCGCGGCCTCTGCCCGGCTCTCGCGCGAGGCGACCTCGAGCTCCCTCTCCAGCGCATGGAACCGCAGGTCGTTCCGCAGCTCGGTCCCCGAGATGTTGGGTCCGTCCACCGGATCGAGAAAGGCCTGCAGCTCTGTCATCCCAGTCGGGCCATCCAATGAACTTATCAAATAACGCTGTCAGATGCCTGCGATTCTTGCAACTTTTCCCGCATCGTCAAGGTCTGACATCCATTACCCTGGCGCTGATCGCCGTGATCCGCGGCCCCCCCGATTTCAGCGCCTCGCCATAGGATTCAAGGAACCCCTGCAACGAGATCGTCGATGTCGGGCGTTCCGCGAACAGGGGTCCGTCCGACAGGATGGCCAGGATCTCGGACCGCCCCAGATCCGCCGCCTCCAGGACATAGGACGGGTCCATCGGCACCCCGTCCACCACGATCTTGCGCGGGATCGGCAGGATCTGGATCGCCCGCACCCCGTCGGCCACCGTGCCGATCGCGTCCACGCGGTCCTCGGCGGCCAGCGGGTTGGGGTGATGGGTGACGATGTTGCCCACTTCCGCGGCCATGACGACCCACAGGGTCTGCCCCTTCAGGCTGTCGGGCACCAGCACGTCGATGCCGAGCTGCTCGCCCAGGCGGAAGGCCCCGTCCAGCCGCGCCGCCCCCGTCTTGCTCTCGCGCAGCCGGATCTGCACGCCCATGTCGCCGACTTCGGGCAAGAGCGAGCGGAAGGTGCAGATCGTCGGGTTCATCACCACCGGCGCAACCTCGATCCCGCGGTCGCCGGCGATCGCCGCCAGGTCGGCCTTCAGGGCATCGGCCGTCGCCTGCGTCGCGACCTCGCCGCTGACCGCGATCGTCTCGCCCAGGGCATAGTCCTTGCCGGGCGGCGACTTCTGGACCAGCGGGCCGCAGTCCTCCGCCGCCTTGAGGATCCCCGAAACCCTGTCGCGGGGCAGCACGGCCGGCCCGGCCTGCAGGGCGATCTCGGGGGTCAGCCCGTTGCGCCCCGCCCAGTCGGTCAGGGCCGCAACCGCTGTCGCCTTCGCCGCGCTGTCGGCCGCGATGCCGCCGATCCGCACCGTCCGGTCGGAAAGTGCGAAGCTCCAGTCCTCGAACTTCGCCGCCAGGCCCAGCCCCTCGGTGGCAAGGCGCGGCCAGTCGGGCAAGGGCATGCCCGAGGCCAGGGTCAGCGCCGTCTCGGCCGGAACGGCCCCCGCCGCCGCGGCATAGCCCTGCCGCAGCAGGGCCGCCGTTTCGGCATCCGGGGCATTGCCGGACAGGACCGCCCTGCCGTCCTTCGGCGCCGCCGCCTCCAGGCGGTAGGGGGCGGCCACGGGCAGCGGCTTGGTGATGAACCGGTCAAGGTAGCCGGCATACCAGGCCCCGCCCGCGGCCCCGGCCAGCAGCAGCACCAGCAGCAGGGCCACCAGCCCGCCCCGGCCCCGCTCCCGCCCGCCGGCCGCCTTCGCCCCGCGGCCGCTTCCCGGCACGGTCGTCGGGCGCCGGCCCTTCTGCGAGGCCGGGCGAAGCAGCGCTTCAAGCCGCGCCACTACCGTCTGCGCATCGGGGGGGCGGTCCTCCGCCCGGGGTGCCGCCAGCCAGCCGATGATGCCCTTCAGCGGCTCGGGCACGCCGGTCGTGTCCAGCGGCTGCTGCTTGCGGCGCACCATCTCGCCGGGGGTCGCGCCGGCAAAGGGCACCTCGCCGCGCCAGGCCGCCAGCAGCACCGCCCCCAGCGAATAGAGGTCCGACCGCGCCTCGGCCCGGCCCTCCAGCTGTTCGGGCGAGGCGTATTCGTACTTGCCCGCGAAATCGTTGCCGACGATCGTGCGCGCCCCCGCCGCGGTGTCCTTTGCGATGCCGAAGTCGATGATCGTGGCCCGCTCGGGGTTGCCGCCGCGCAGGATGATGTTGTCCGGGCTCAGGTCGCGATGGACGATCCCGTGGCCATGCGCGGCGACCAGCCCCTCGGCCACCCTGTGCGCGATGATCAGCAGCTCGCGCGGCTCCGGCCGCCGCTGGGCCATGACATCGGCCAGCGACGGACCGTCGACGAAATCCATCACCAGGAAGACCTGGCCCTGGTCCGACCGGGAACATTCCGAATAGCGCACGACCGCATCGTGGATGACGTCGCGCATCTGCTCCTCGCGGCGCATCAGGTCGACATAGGCGTCGTTGCCCGAGAACTGCTGGTTCAGCGCCTTGATCGCCACCACCCGGCCCGAGATCAGGTTGCGCGCCGAATAGACCTCGCCCGTCCCGCCGCGACCGAGGATGCCCTCGATCTCGTAGGTGTTGTTCAGGACCTGCCCGCGATGGAAGATGTCGCCGGGCCGCGGCTCGATCATGACTCAGGCTCCCGATCCGTTCTTTTCCTGCCCCTGCCTGCGGGGACTATCGCACAAGGTCCGGTTGAGGCATAGTCGTCTCGCCGGAAGTGTTGTCCGGTGTTTCGGCCCGGTTACGGGCGTGATTTCAGGGCGATAGCAGGAGGGGCGAAGGAATTATGGCCCAGCGCGGCAGTCAGGAGACGGTCAAGCGCAAGGAGCTTGTCGGCAAGCTCGACCCGGTCTGTCTCAAGGCCTTCTCGGCAGCCGCCCAGGCGGCCAAGTCGCGTGGCAACCCCTATGTCGAACTCGCCCATTTCATCTTCGAGCTCGCCCATTCGCCGCGCTCGGATTTCGAGATCCTGCTCCAGGCGGCCGGCGTGGACGAGGGCCGCCTCGAGGGCGACATCGCCCGTACCCTCGACGCGCTGCCCCACGGGGCAAGTGCGGTCGAGGAATTCTCCGACCACATCTTCCGCGCGATCCAGGAGGCATGGACCTTCGGTTCGCTGGAATTCGGCGACGACCAGGTGCGTTCGGCCTACATCCTGCTCGCCGCAATGAAGACCCCCGTGCTCGAGGGGCTTCTGCTGCGGATGAGCCTCGAATTCGACAGGATCGACCCGGATTCCCTGAAGGGCCAGCTTGGCGGGCTCCTCGAACAGTCCGTCGAGGCCCCGGCCCGTGCGCCCGCGGCCGAGGACCGGCCGAAGCAGAAGCCGGGCGGCCAGTCCGCCCTCCAGCAGTACGCCACCAACCTGACCGAGCGGGCGAAGGCCGGCAAGATCGACCCGGTGATCGGCCGCGACATGGAGATCCGCCAGATCATCGACATCCTGATGCGGCGGCGCCAGAACAACCCCATCCTCACCGGCGAGGCGGGCGTGGGCAAGACCGCGGTGGTCGAGGGCTTCGCGCTCCGCCTCGCGCGGGGCGACGTGCCGCCGCAGCTTCGCAACGTCGACCTGCACATGCTCGACATCGGGCTGATGCAGGCGGGCGCAAGCGTCAAGGGAGAGTTCGAAAAGCGCCTGAAGTCGGTGATCGACGAGGTGCAGTCCTCCGAGAAACCCGTCATCCTCTTCATCGACGAGGCCCATACGCTCATCGGCGCGGGCGGCGCGGCCGGAACGGGCGATGCCGCGAACCTTCTCAAGCCCGCGCTCGCCCGGGGAGAACTGCGCACCGTCGCGGCCACGACCTGGGCCGAATACAAGGAACACATCGAGAAGGACCCCGCGCTCACCCGCCGCTTCCAGGTCGTCAAGGTCGAGGAACCGGGCGAGGAGGCCGCCGTCCGCATGCTGCGCGGCGTGGCCGGGGTGCTCGAGAAGCACCACAAGGTCGAGATCCTCGACGAGGCGCTCGAGGCGGCCGTGCGGCTGTCGCACCGCTACATCCCCAGCCGCCAGCTGCCCGACAAGGCGATCAGCCTTCTCGATACCGCCTGCGCCCGCGTGGCCGTCAGCCAGCACGCGACCCCCGCCGAGGTCGAGGACATCGAGCGGCGCGCCCAGGCGCTCGAGATCGAGGCCGGGATCATCGAGCGCGAGGAGGCGATCGGCATCGACGTGGCCGGGCGCAAGGCCGAGGTCGAGGCCGCACAGGCCAGGGCCGCCGAGGAGCTTCAGGCCGCGAAGGCGCGGTGGGAGGCCGAGAAGGCGCTTGTCGAGGCGATCCTCGATCTGCGCGCGAAGCTGCGCGGGGCAGGGGCCGCGGTGGACGGGACCGGCGCGGTCGGCGACATCGAACCCCAGGCCGCCCCCGCCGACACCGACGCCCCCGCCGACGCACCGGCCGGCGAAGCGTCAGCCGCCGACACCGGCAGCGCCGAACCCCCGCCGCTTTCCCCCGAGGAACGCGCCGCCGCGCTCTCGGACCTGCGCGCGAAGATGGCCGAGCTTGCCGCGGCCCAGGGCGAACGCCCCCTCATCCTGCCCTCGGTCGACCGCAACGCGGTGGCAAGCGTCGTGCAGGACTGGACGGGCATCCCGATGGGCCGGATGCTCGCCAGCCAGACCGAACGCGCGCTCGCGCTCGCCGGCATCCTCGCCGAGCGCGTCGTCGGCCAGGACCACGCGATGGGCATGATCGCGAACCGCATCCAGACCTCCTATGCAGGCCTCGGCGCGCCGGAAAAGCCCATCGGCGTCTTCATGCTCTGCGGCCCCTCGGGCGTGGGCAAGACCGAAACCGCGCTGGCGCTCGCCGAAACCCTCTACGGCGGCGAGCAGAACCTCATCTCGATCAACATGAGCGAGTTCCAGGAGGCGCACACCGTCTCCACGCTCAAGGGCGCGCCCCCGGGCTACGTGGGCTACGGCAAGGGCGGGATCCTGACCGAGGCGGTGCGCCGCCGGCCCTATTCGGTCGTGCTCCTCGACGAGGTCGAGAAGGCCCACCCCGATGTCCACGAGATCTTCTTCCAGGTCTTCGACAAGGGGATGATGGACGACAGCGAGGGCCGCCGGATCGACTTCAAGAACACCCTCATCCTGCTCACCTCGAACGTCGGCTCGGAAGAGATCATGGCGATGACCGATGACGGGAAATCGCCGGCCGACATGGAGGAACTGACCCAGGCCCTGCGCGCCCCGCTCCTCAAGGTGTTTCCGGCAGCACTTCTCGGCCGCGTCGTCACCATCCCCTACTACCCGCTCTCGGACGCGATGATAGAGGCCATCGCGGGCCACAAGCTCCGCGGCATCGCGCGCCGTCTCGAGGCCGGGCACGGCGCCGAGCTGGTCGTGGGCGAGGGGGTGATGGACGCGATCAAGGCGCGCTGCACCGAGATCGAGTCGGGCGGGCGCATGATCGACGCCATCCTCACGAACACGCTCCTGCCCGAACTCAGCCGACAGGTGCTCAACCGCCGCCTCGGCGGCGAGGCGCTGACGAAGGTCACGGTGACCGGCGGGCCGGACGGCTTCGCCTATGCGTTCGAATAGGAGGGGCAGGAATGCATGACGGCGGATTCGAGGCGGTGCTCGGCGGCCTTGAGCGGGCGGTCGTGGCAGGGATCGGTAGCGACGGGCGCGTGCTGGTCGGGATCGCCGGCGCGCCGCCGGTCTGGGCCGAGACCCTCGTCGCCCTCGGTGCGGCCGAGGTCGGCCGGACAGCGGTCGTCGGCCGCCTCGACGGCGCCCCCCTTGTCCTCGGCCTCCTCGCCCCTCCCGCCCAGGGGGCCGCGGCCGGGCCGGCGGCGGCCGTCGAGGCGGTGATCGACGGGGAAAGCATCGTCCTTTCCGGCCGCCGGCAGGTGACGCTGCGCTGCGGCAAGGCCTCGGTCACGCTCACCGCCGACGGCCGCATCACCATCCGCGGCACCGAGGTGCGCAGCCTTGCCGAGGGGGCGAACCGGGTGCAGGGCGCCAGCGTGCAGCTGAACTGAGGGGTGCTTCAGGCACCTGGAAGGTTCAGGAACTCGTTCCCTGGATCGATTTGTCCGATCAGCCGATGAAGCAGCATTTCGGCCTCTTCCGGCCGGTAGGGGAAGGTCGCATCGAAGATCTCCCGTGCGACAGGTCTGCCCTGATAGATCTCCTCTGCGAACAGATCGTCCCCGTGCCCTTCGATCTCCCATGTGTGGAAACGCTCGAGGCGAGAAATGCCGCTTTCAAGCCAGTCCTCGAATGCTGTTCCATCCGGCAGGACGTAACGCGCAAGGTTGACCGCGTAACACGGGCGCCACGCCATTTCGGGATCGTCGTCGTTCTCGTAGAACGCGTCGTTGACAATGCCCATCACGATGACCTGCGGGCGAAGGACAGGCCCGGGATTGTCCTCGTAATCAAGTTCGATCCATCCGGAGTATTCAGGGTCCAGCAGCGCGGCCCAGCCCGCCTCGACATATTCCGACGCATCCTCGAGCGGCTCGATCCCCGCAAAGCGCCGCAGGATCCATTCGCAGACCGCCAGCGCCAGAGCGATGTTGGCCTTGCCGGTCAGTCGTTCGAGGCGCGCGAAAAGGTCGGTATCGGCATAGTCGAAATAGGCCAGCGCGTCCCAGTCGTTCCATTCATAGTCCACCGGCGCATCGACCGGCAGCGTGAGGATTTCGGGGCAAAGCCTTGGCAGGGCCATCTGGGGTCAACCCGCATACGTGTAGGGCCGGGTCGATCCCAGCCCCATCATCACGTCTGGTGGCGCGAGATAAGGGTTTGATCTCCAGTCCACCGTCGGAAGATAGGCCCTGAATTCCGCCACATAGTCCTCGGCCGGACGGTCGGGGCCGACATTCAGCACGGATGGCGGAAACGGATGCCCGACATTCCGCCGGACATAGTCCTGATAGGCATCCTCGCCATCGAAATCGTGGACCGTAAGGAACTCGTCTCGCGGATTGGCCGCGATCCGGGCAAGCTGCCCGAGCATGTCACTGACCCAGGACCTGAAGCTCGGCAGGAACTGTTGCCCGATCACATGTCGCGTGACAGAGATCACGTTCTCGACGGCCGTGATCGGCGGCCGCGGGCTGTGTTCGCCCGCAACTTCGAAGAAGATGCCGGATGTCTCGTAGCAAAGGGTCTCGATCACCTCGCGCGCAACCGGCAGCTTGGACTTGAGGTGCGCCGGTCCGTCTAGGCTGAAGTATCGCGCATCCGCCTGATAGCAGAAGAGGACCTCTGCATTCGCGACGGCGGGTGTCACGTCGGCATGGTTCTCGAGGCGGCGGGCTGCCCAGAGCAATGATCCCGCGCAGAGAACGAACAGGGCCGCGCCCGTCTTGTTGTGCAGGGCTCTCGACAGCGGCGTGACGCGCGTCGGCGCCAGATGGGCGTCGGGTCCCTCCCACTTGAAGTCGAGGGGCGCCACGGAAAGCCCTTCGGGCAGGCCGAAGGATTCAAGCAGCCCCCGCATGCTGGTGCTCATCTCACTTCTTGGCGGGACTTTCGCAGGCATTCTTGGGGTTCCCCTTGGCGTCGCAGATATAGATCGTCATGCACTGGCAGGCGCAGGCGATCATCTTCTTGCAGTTCGTGCAGGGATTGGGGCTGCCCTTGCCCTCCCTGCCGTTCCAGTCGATGGCCAGCAGCACGTTGGTCTTCTTGGTCGTCGCGAACTTCCGGCCGATGTCGTTCAGGATGTTCAGTTCGGCATGCGCGTGAAGGCCGACCTCGTGGGCGCATTCGCCGCCGCAGAAGTCCATCTTGACCTTCTTCTTTCCCTTGAACTTGCCTCGGGGCTTCTTCTTGCGGTTGGAATTCACCGGCTGCGAAAGGCCGGGCACGCCGGCCTTCTTCAGCTGCTTCGTGGCACTGACGCCGGCGAAACTCGGTCCGCCCCCGGTCGTGGTGATCTGGCCCTGCGAGACCGTGCCTGCCGTGTTGAACTGGACGCCCGTGCCCGAGCCCTTCCGCTTCTTGATGATCTTGCGGCCGTGCTTCTCGCGGAACTCCGCATTCTTGGCCTTCATCGCCTTGCAGTCGTCCCGCGACGGCGGTCGGGGCGGGTCCGGCTTTGCCAGGCTCGGCGTCGGCGCCATCGTCGTCGGCGTGTTCATGTGGTTCGTCGTCGTGATGTCACCGAACCGGTCCGCACCGCCGCCCTCGAACATCACGTCGAACGAATAGGCCGCGAAGTAGAGCGGCCCGTTGATCTTGTGGCTCAGGACACTGGCGCCGAAGCTGTTGGTCGCCGCCTCGTCGCCGGTGATCTTCGCGTATTTCGAGGCGTTCTTCTTGCCCGCCTCCTTCCCCTTCACGAACACGGTGGTGCAGCTGTCGGTCGTGTCCGAGGCCATGCCGAAATTGGGATAGGGGATGGGGATCGGTCCCGCCGGCGGCGAGGGCGGCGACAGGCACACGTCCGGGAAGGCCGCGATCGTCTTGTTCGGCGTCGCCTTGCCCGAGACCTCGCGACCGTTTGCGTAGACATCCGTCACGACCGGTTCCCCCTCATCTCGACGACCATCGCCACGCGCTGGCCGTCGTCCTCGCCCGCAAAGATCATCGCCCGCCCCTGCTGCAGCCGGCCCGCGCAGCCTGCCGCGAAGGCCCATCCCGCCTGGGCCGGCATCAGCGCCGCGCCGATCTCGCCCGTCCCCTCGATGACGTTCCAGTGCTCGACATGGCCGCGCGGCCGGCGCGAGCGTCCCTCGGGCGGCGCCGCGTCCACCCGCATCGTCGCCATGGCCGCCTCCTTGAACTTGAAATGCTCGCCGTTCAGGTCGCCGAAGAGGTTGGGGATGTCCATGTAGGCGCGCCCGGCGATGGCCAGCGCCGCCTTCATCGCGTTCGTCAGGCCGCGCGCGGTGACCGGGGCCTCGCGCGATCCGCCGTCCCGCGAGGCCTCGGTCCCCGCGCCCATCCCGGCGATGACGAGTTCGGGGCCCTCGACCAGGCCGGGCGGGGCGACGACCAGGCCCGCGGCCGCCTCGCCGGGCACGAAGCCCGAGGAATTGGCCCCGCAGAGCAGCCGCATCCGGCCGATGTAGTGCTCGACCAGGGGCTGGCTGAGGAAGCTCTCGGCCCCGACGATGATCTGCAGCGGGTGGGCCCCGGCCTGCCGGCCGGCCTCTGCCAGAAGGTGCGGCAGGCCCACGCGCCCGGCCCCGATGACCCCGCTGCCCGGCGGCAGCGGCTGCCCCAGCCGCCGCGCCACGCCCTCCATGACCAGCGCCTCGATGCCCTCCGCCCGGCCCGGGCGGTGCGGCGGCGGCAGGCAGATCAGGACCGGGACCCGCGCGGGATCGCGGCGCAGGGATTCCGGCTTCAGCCGGCCGATCTCGGCCCGGCATTCCTCGATCACCGGCACGATCAGCTCGGGCAGGAAGGTCGGCCCGCTCCACCACTGATGCGCATGCACGCGGAAGGCGGGCAGGTTCGCCCCGGCCGTGGGGTCCCACAGGTTCCCCGCCTCCGACACGATCAGCCGCGAACGCAGCCCCGCCACCGTCGACGGCCCGTCGGGGCCGAGCGCCGTCCACATGCCGTAGCCGACGACGGCCAGGCCCGGGGCCGATCCGCGCAGGGGCTCGCGCTCAGCCATCCGCCACCCCCTCGGGTCCGCGCATCGACACGATCGCCTGCGCGAACTCGAAGATGTCGCGCTCGGCAGCGATGCGGGTGCGGAAGGTCATCGTCACCCGGCCCTCGTCGGGCAGGAACAGGATCGTGTCGAGATTCGCGACGCGCTGGGTGACGCGGCCGCTCCTGCGCTCGAAGACCACGACGATCTGCATCCGGGGCAGGAAGGTCTGGATGCGGCCGGAAGCCGACAGGTTCACCAGCTCGACGGGCTCGCCCCCGACAGGATAGGGCAGGTGCTGATCCTCGGCCGCGGCCATGTGGTAGCGGTCGTCGAAATCGTCGGGCAGGAACGGCATCCGGTTCTCGATCCAGGCCGCGTCGTAGGTGCCCGCAAAGCGCCGCCTTTGCGCCCAGGCGCGGCCCAGCGGCCCGAAGCCCATCGGCGCGTAGCGGCCCGCCGGATCGGTGGCATCCGTCCCGAAGGCCGAGGTCCGCGCCACCTCGGCACCCTCGCGGTCCGCGCGCAGCGGGTAATAGCCGATGCCGGCAAAGTTGCCCTCGTACCAGGCCTGACGCGACGGGTCCGACGGATCGGCATCGACCCCCCCATAGGCGATGTCGTAGCTCAGGGGCTGGCGGACGAAGGGCCGCTTGTCCGACAGCACGAACCCCGCCGCCCCCTTCAGCCAGATGCGCGGGCCGTGAACGGTGAACCGCTTCGACCAGCCCCCCAGCCGCACGCCGACGCCAAGCTCGGTGACCGGCCGGCCCTCCGGCGCATGGGCCTGCCCGTGCACCAGCACCTCGCAGAAGGGCTTGTGGGCGGCGAAGTCGCTTTCGAAGACGGTCGCGTCAAGCGCCGGGTCCGCGCCCGGCACGTCTGCCTCGATCAGGGGCAGGGGATCGGGCACGCGCGCGCAGGGCGCCCCGGGGGCGGTGGGCAGCGCGAAGGTCGCCTTGGTGACGAAGACGACCTGCTCGTGCCCCTCGCGCGTGTGCGCCACGGTGAAGTTCGCCGGCCACGGCGTCGTGTTCTCGATCAGCATCGGGCCGCCACCCCCGACCTGCCGCGCGGTCGCGCCGTCATGTTCGCGTGAACCCCCGGTCGGTGGGCCTGACCGGTGCGCGCCAGTTCGGCAGCGGGGCCTCCGGGCTGCGGCAGGCGAATTCCAGCGCCAGCGCCCGCTGGACAAGCTGCGTGCGGTCGCGGTCCTCGGCGGGGGGCTGGTGCGTCCAGGCGGCCGCCCCGGCCAGATGGCGCTCGCCGGCGGCGAAACGTCCGCGCCGTGCTTCCAGCCACGGGGCCAGCTTCTCCGGATCGGGCCAGTAGGCCTGCCCCTCGATGAAGGATTCCAGCGGATCGGCCTCGACCACGGGGTCCGGCGGGTCCTCGGGAAAGGTGGCCAGTTCCAGGTTCTCCGCCCCCAGGCGGATGCCCGTGATCTGGCACAGGGCCAGCCCCGCCGCCCGGGCCAGGCTGGGTTCGGCCATCTGCCGCAGCAGCCAGTCGAAGCTGTCGCTGCGGCCGAAGGCGCCCGCCGCCACCACCGCCCAGCGGCGCGATGCGGGGCGCTCGTGCAGCGCGCCAATTGCTCGGCGGACCTCGCCCTCCGGCAGGACAAGCGGGAACAGCTCGGCCGCCTCCCGCGCCTGTCGCGGCGGCAGCAGGGCGGCCGCGGCCGCCAGCGTCCGCGGCCCTGCGCCGCGATCGCCCAGAAGCGTCGCCGCCCGCGCCGCCTCGAACCCCGGCGCATCCTCCGCGCCGATGCGCGCCTGCGCCGCAGCCAGCAGGTCGCTGCGCCCGGTCTCGCCGGCCAGCCGCAGGGCAAGGGCGGCCACGCCTTCGTCGCGGTGTCGCGTCAGCGGCAGAAGGTGATCCCTCGCATCCGTGCCGCGCCGCAGGCAGACGCCCAGCGCCACGGCCGCCTGCAGGGGGTCGGCGGCACCGATCCAGCGCCGCATCCGCGCGGCGATGCGCTCGGGCGGGCAGGCGGCCGCGCCGGCCGCGATGGCCCCGGCATTCTCCGCCACCAGCACCCCTTCCGGCAGCAGGTCGGCCAGCTCGACCTCGGCCCGGTGCCGCAGCAGGACATGGGCCGCCGTGAAGACCTCGCCCCAGCCCTGCGCCGCCGCCAGCACCTCGCCGGCCGCCTCCGCGCCGGCCTGCCCGGCCAGGACCAGGGCGTCGAGATGCCCGTCCAGCCGTGCCTCCATGTCGTACAGATCGACCATCCGCGTCATCGGACCGTCGCGCGACAGCTCGACCAGCCTTGCCAGGAAGGCCGCGTTCTCGGCGTGAAGCCGAAGGACGCGCGGGCTGAAAAGCGGCCGGTTCCAATTCATTCGGTCTGTCCCGCCGGACCCGCAGGACGGCCCCGGTTTCCTGCGGCGCGCAATTGCGCCGCGCGCCCGACCTTAGCGCATGTCGCGCCCGCCCCAAAGCCCGGTTTCCATGCCTTCCGCCCGTGCCCGGGCCCGGGAAGGAAGGGGGGCGGGAAAGGGCGGGCGGCAGGGCGCCCCCCGCCGCCGCGCCTCAGGCCAGCATGGCCAGCGGCGCCTCGAGATTGCCGACGATCGCCTTCATGAGCTCCGCCCCCAGCGCCCCGTCGATCACCCGGTGATCGACGCTCAGCGTCAGCGACATCACGGTGGCCACGCCCAGCGATCCGTCATCCATGACGACGGGCTGCCGCAGCCCCGCACCCACCGCCAGGATGGCGGCATGGGGCGGGTTGATGACGGCGTCGAAGTTCTCGATCCCCATCATACCCAGATTCGAGACCGCGAAGGTCCCGCCAAGGTATTCGGCCGGCGCAAGCTTGCGCGCCCGGGCGCGCTGGGCCAGGTCCTTCATCTCGACCGAGAGCGCCGAGAGCGATTTCTTGTCGGCATCCCGGATGACCGGGGTGAAGAGCCCGCCCTCGATCGCCACGGCCACCGCCACGTCCGAGGGGCGGAGCTTCAGGATGCGGTCGCCCGCCCAGACCGCATTGGCGTCCGGCACCGCCTGCAGCGCCATGGCGCAGGCCTTGATGACGAAGTCGTTGACGCTGAGCTTCACGCCGCGCGGCTCGAGCTGGCGGTTGATCTCCTCGCGGAAGGCCAGCAGCGCGTCAAGCCGCACCGACCGGCGCAGGTAGAAATGCGGGATCGTCTGCTTGGCCTCGCCGAGGCGCGCGGCGATCGTCCGCCGCATGCCGTCCAGCGCGACCTCCTCGAACTCGCGGTCGGCATAGATCTTCCGTACCGTCTCGGCCGACATGCCCTGCGGCGCGGCGGCCGGGGGCGCCGGGGCAGGGGCGGGGGCAGGGGCGGGCCATGGCCGCAGCAAGGCCCTTCGAAGGGCCTTGCGCAAGGGTTTTCGAAAACCCTTGCCCGCGCCTCAGCCCAGCGTCGGGTCGATCCCCCGGCAGGCGGCGAGGAGGCCCTTCACGGCGTCCACCGACCTGCGGAACATCGCCTCCTCTCCGGCCGAGAGGTCGATCTCGACGATCCGCTCCACGCCCTTCGCGCCAAGGACGACCGGCACGCCGACATAGATCCCGTCCAGCCCGTAGGCCCCGGTGACATGGGCGGCGACCGGCAGGACGCGCTTGTGGTCCTTCAGATAGGCCTCGGCCATCTCGATTGCGCTGGAGGCCGGGGCATAGAAGGCCGAGCCGGTCTTGAGCAGGCCGACGATCTCGGCCCCGCCGTCGCGCGTCCGCTGGACGATCGCATCGAGGCGCTCCTGCGTCGTCCAGCCCATCCGCACGAGGTCGGGCAGCGGGATCCCCGCCACGGTCGAGTAGCGCACGAGCGGCACCATCGTGTCGCCATGTCCGCCGAGCACGAAGGCGGTCACATCCTTCATCGAGACGCCGAACTCGACCGACAGGAAATGCCTGAAACGGCCCGAATCCAGCACCCCGGCCATGCCCACGACCATCGCGTGCGGCAGGCCCGAATATTCGCGCAGCGCCCAGACCATCGCGTCGAGCGGATTGGTGATGCAGATGACGAAGGCGTCCGGCGCATGGGTCCTGATCCCCTCGCCGACCGCCTTCATCACCTTCAGGTTGATGCCCAGCAGGTCGTCCCGGCTCATCCCGGGCTTGCGCGGCACGCCGGCGGTCACGATGCAGACATCCGCCCCGGCGATGTCGGCATAGTCGTTGGCGCCCCTCAGCGTGGCGTCGAAACCCTCGACCGGCCCCGACTGCGCGATGTCCAGCGCCTTGCCCTGGGGCGTGCCTTCCATGATGTCGAAGAGCACGACGTCCCCCAGTTCCTTCAGCGCGACGAGGTGGGCGAGGGTGCCGCCGATCTGGCCTGCGCCGATCAGCGCGATCTTCGGTCGTGCCATGATTGTGTCCTCTGCCTGGATTGACGCGGCGATGGGTAGCGGCTGGGGGGGCGCCGCGCAAGGCTGGCCTACCGCCCGCCCCGGGATTGCGCTAACGGTCGCGGGACCGGGGCGTGGAGGGCCGGGGAGATGGCGCATGATCCGGCCTTCTGGGCGCTGGCCGTGCTCGCGGCGGTGCTGACCGGGATGGGCAAGGGCGGCATGCCCATCGTCGGGATGCTGGGCGTGCCGGTGCTGGCGCTGTCGATTCCGGCGGTGACGGCGGCGGGCCTCCTCCTGCCCGTCTTCATCCTGTCGGACATGTTCGGCCTCTATGCCTACCGGCACGACTTCGACCGCCGCAACCTTGTGATCCTCGTGCCCGCCGCGGTCCTCGGCATCGCCGTCGGCTGGGCGACGGCAAGCCTTGTCGAGGGGCGCGTCGTCAACGGGCTGGTCGGGGCGATCGGGCTTGCCTTCGCGCTGACGCTGCTCCTGCGGCGCGGCCCGCAGGGGCCGGCCCGCCCCGCCCGCATCGGCCCCGGCCTGTTCTGGGGCGCGATCACCGGCTTCACCAGCTTCGTCAGCCATGCCGGGGCGCCGCCCTATCAGGTCTATGTCCTGCCGCAGCGGCTGGAGAAGATGGTCTATGCGGGCACGACGACGATCCTCTTCGCCATCGTCAACGTGGTGAAGCTGGTGCCCTACTATGCGCTCGGCCAGCTCAGTCCGGCCAACCTCAAGGTCGCGGCCGTCCTGTGCATCCCGGCGGCGCTGGCCGTCTTCGCCGGGCTGAGGCTCGTGCGGGTGATCCCCGAGAAGCTGTTCTTCCGGCTGGTCACCTGGGCGCTCCTCCTGGTGTCGCTGAAGCTGCTCTGGGACGCCTTCGGCTGACCCCGGACCCGTGCGCCCGCGGGTCCCTGCGGCTCAGACCGGATCGCCCGGCACGGGGGCGCCCCCGGCGAGCGCGCGGAAGCGTTCGCCCGAGGCGAGCAGGCAGGTCATCCCGTCGCCGGTGGTGACGACGATCGTCCAGGTGCCCGTGGAATCGGAGGCGAAGAGCTCCATCACCGCATCCCGGCCGGCGATGCCGATGCCGCGCCGCGTCTCGCCGTAACGGGCGGCGAGGAACGCGACCACCTGATCCCGGGCGGCGCATTGCGCGCCGTCCCCGGCCGCGAGGGGCGGGGCGAGGGCGAGGAGCGCCGGCAGGGCGAGCGCCAGCGGCCCGGGCATCGGCATGGTCGTGGTGGTGGTCCTGGGCATCGGCGAGATCCTTCCCGCTGGCGGCGCCGTCGGCCGCATCCGGGGGGAAGGCTCCGCCAGTTTGGCAAAGGCATGGTTAACGCCGGGGGCGCGGCCCGCGCGGGCCGCGCGGCGCGGGCGCGCGCGCGCCCGCCGCCCGGCCCCGGCCACCGGGTTGAAAACCCGTCCGGGCGGCCGCATTCTGCCCCTGCCCGGCGCGGGACGGGCCGGGGCCGGCAGGGCCCGGCGGAGCGGCAGGGTGGCTGGCAGGGGAAAGGCTGGAAGGCGATGACGATCCTGATCCTCGGTGTGGCGCTGTGGTGGGCGGCGCACCTGTTCAAGCGGATCGCGCCCGAACGGCGCGCCGCGATGGGCGAGGCCGGCAAGGGCTTCGTCGCCGTGCTCTCGCTGGCGGCGATCGTGCTGATGGTCTACGGCTACCGACAGGCGGATTTCGTGCCCGTCTACACGCCGGTTCCCGGCCTCGGCCATCTGACCGCGGCGCTCATGCTGGTCGCCGTCTTCCTCCTGGGCGTCGGCGGCACGAAGGGCATCCTCTACCCGCGGATGCGCCACCCGATGCTGACGGGCGTCGTCGTCTGGGCGGTCGCGCATCTGCTTGTCAGGGGCGACCTCGCCGCGATCGTGCTGTTCGGGGGCATGGGCCTGTGGGCGATCATGGCCATGGTGCTGATCAATCGGGCCGGGCCCCGCCCGGTGCCGGCCGACGGGCGCGGCCTGCGCGGGGACGCGATGAACCTTGTCGGGACCGCCGTCGCCTATGCCGTGATCGTCCTCATCCACCAGTGGATCCTCGGCCACAGCCTGTTCGCCGGCGTCTAGGCCCGGGCCGGCCGCATCCGCCTCCCCGCAGGGCGGATCCCGCGGGCCGTCGCGTCGCGCCCCCCCCGTGCGCGCCCCCTTTCGCTCCCCTGCCGCCGCCGCCCCTGCGGCCACCGGATCGATGCGGCGCCCGGCGGGACAGGGCGTCAGGCCGGCGCGCCCCGTGCCCGGCCGCCGGGGGGCAGCCCGGGCCCGCGCCTGCCTGATGCCGGCGCCCGTGATCACGCCGCGGAATTGCGTGATCACGTCTTGCGCGCCCGGCGCCGCGCCCGGCCCCGGCGCGGCATTCGGCGCGTGACAGCGGGCCGAAAACCGCTATTCAGGAGGCGCAAGGCAGACCGTGCGACGCGCCGCATCGGCGGTGCCCGCGCCCGCAAGAGAGCCCGCAGGAGAGAACGCCCCATGGCAGAGACCCGACGCGCCGACCGGCCCCTGTCGCCGCATCTGCAGATCTATCGCTGGCACATCCCGATGCTGACCTCGATCCTGACGCGGATCACGGGCAACGGCCTCGTCGTGGCGGGGCTTCTCGTCGTCTGGTGGCTCCTCGCCGCGGCGACGGGACCGGACTACTTCGCCTTCGTCGACGGGATCCTGCGGTCCTGGTTCGGCCGCCTCGTCCTGCTCGGCTCGCTCTGGGCCGCCTGGTATCACTTCCTGGCCGGGCTGAGGCACCTCTGGTACGACAGCGGGCGCGGACTCGACATCCCGACGGCCGAACGGCTGGGCTGGGGCGTGATCCTGGGATCGGCGCTCCTGACCGTGATCACGATCCTGGTGCTGTGAGGGCGCGATGGCTTTCCTGACCGACCGCAAGCGCGCCACGGGCCTGGGCTCGGCCCGGACAGGGACCGCGCATTTCTGGCAGATGCAGCTTACCGCGGCGACGCTCGCGGTGCTGCTGCCGCTCTTCGTCTTCACCTTCGGGCACGTCCTCGGCGCCTCCCATGAGGCGGTCGCGGCCTATTATGCGCGCCCCTTCCCGGCGATCGTCGCAGCACTCACGATCGTCGTCGGCTTCCTGCACTTCCGCATGGGCGCCCAGGTGATGATCGAGGACTACGTCCACGGCGCGGCCCGCAGGTGGCTGATCCTCGCCGTCGCCTGGGTCAGCTACGGCGCGATGGCAACGGGCCTCTTCGCGCTGATCCGCCTTGCGCTGTGAGGGGTTGCCGGGATGACCGCCGCCTATCCGATCGAGACGCATGACTACGACGTGGTGGTCGTCGGCGCCGGTGGCGCCGGCCTGCGCGCCACCCTCGGCATGGCCGAACGCGGCCTCAGGACGGCCTGCATCACCAAGGTCTTTCCGACGCGCAGCCACACCGTCGCCGCCCAGGGCGGGATCGCCGCCAGCCTCGGCAACATGGGGCCGGACAACTGGCAGTGGCACATGTACGACACCGTGAAGGGGTCCGACTGGCTGGGCGACGCGGACGCCATGGAGTACCTCGCCCGCGAGGCGCCCGCGGCGGTCTACGAGCTCGAGCATTACGGGGTGCCCTTCAGCCGCACCGAGGACGGGCGCATCTACCAGCGCCCCTTCGGCGGCCACACGACAGAATTCGGCGAGGGCCCGCCCGTGCAGCGCACCTGCGCCGCCGCCGACCGCACGGGCCACGCGATCCTGCCCACGCTCTACGGCCAGAGCCTCAAGAACAGTGCGGAGTTCTTCGTCGAGTACTTCGCCATCGACCTGATCATCACCGACGGCGCCTGCACGGGCGTCGTCGCCTGGAAGCTCGACGACGGCAGCCTGCACGTCTTCAACGCCAAGATGACGGTGCTGGCCACGGGCGGCTACGGGCGGGCCTATTTCAGCGCCACCTCGGCCCATACCTGCACCGGCGACGGCGGCGGCATGGTGGCGCGCGCCGGCCTGCCACTCCAGGACATGGAATTCGTCCAGTTCCATCCCACCGGCATCTACGGATCGGGCTGCCTGATCACCGAGGGGGCGCGCGGCGAGGGCGGCTATCTGACGAATTCCGAGGGCGAGCGCTTCATGGAACGCTACGCCCCCACCTACAAGGACCTCGCCTCGCGGGATGTCGTCAGCCGCTGCATGACGATCGAGATCCGCGAGGGCCGCGGCGTCGGCAAGGACCGCGACCACATCCACCTGAACCTCAGCCACATCCCGCCCGAGACGCTGCACGAACGCCTGCCGGGAATCACCGAGAGCGCGCGCATCTTCGCCGGGGTGGACCTGACGCGGCAGCCGATCCCGGTCCTGCCGACGGTGCACTACAACATGGGCGGCATCCCCACCAACTACTGGGGCGAGGTGCTGGACCCGCGGCCGGACGATCCCGACCGCGTCTTCCCCGGCCTCATGGCCGTGGGCGAGGCCGGCTGCGCCTCGGTCCACGGCGCCAACCGGCTCGGCTCGAACTCTCTCATCGACCTCGTGGTCTTCGGCCGGGCGGCGGCGATCCGCGCCCGCGAGGTGGTCGATCCGCGCGCGGCCGTGCCGCCGACGAACCGGGCCGCGGTGGACGCGATCCTCGCCCGATTCGACGCGCTGCGCCATGCCTCGGGGGCGGTGCCGACGGCGGCGCTGCGGCTCGAGATGCAGAAGACGATGCAGGCCGACGCGGCGGTGTTCCGCTCCTCCAGGACCCTGGCCGAGGGGGTGGCGAAGATGACCGCCGTCGCCGCCCGGCTCGACGATCTCAGGGTCACCGACCGCTCGCTGGTCTGGAACAGCGACCTCATGGAGACGCTGGAACTCACCAACCTCATGCCGAATGCCCTGGCCACGATCGTCGCCGCCGAGGCGCGGAAGGAAAGCCGGGGCGCCCATGCCCACGAGGATTATCCCGAGCGCGACGACGTCAACTGGCGCGTGCATTCGCTGGCCCGGGTCGAGGGAACGCGGGTCACGCTGTCCACGCGGCCCGTCCATGTCATGCCGCTGACGCCCGAAGCCGAGGGCGGCATCAGCCTGAAGCGGATCGCGCCCAAGGCGAGGGTCTACTGATGCCCCGTGCGCGCGTCCTCACCTGCCTTGCGCCGGCGCTGCTGATGCCGGTCCTCGCCGCCTGCGGGCCGGTCACGCGCGAACAGGCCGAACGCGAATGCCTCGAGCGCGCGCGCCTTGCGGCGGGCCCGCGCGGCACGGTCGCGGTCGGCGCCTCGAACCGGGGGCCCTATGCCTCCGCCGACATCCACGTCTCCGCCGAATACATCCAGGGGCGCGACCCGTCCGAGGTCTACGCCTCCTGCGTCCTCGCGCGATCGGGGCAGCCGCCCGCGGTCCCGCTTCATGCCAGGCCCGACTGGAAAGGCTGATCCATGGTCCAGTTCACGCTTCCGAGGAACTCGCAGGTCCGCGTCGGCCGCACCTGGCCGGCGCCGGAAGGCGCGACGTCGCTGCGCAAGCTGCGCATCTACCGCTGGAACCCCGACGACGGGCAGAACCCGCGCCTGGACACCTATTTCGTGGATACCGCCAGCTGCGGGCCGATGGTCCTTGACGCGCTGATCTGGATCAAGACCGAGATCGACCCCACGCTGACCTTCCGCCGGTCCTGCCGCGAGGGCATCTGCGGCTCCTGCGCGATGAACATCGACGGGTCGAACACGCTGGCCTGCATCAGGGGGCTCGACGAGAGCCGCGGCGACATCGCCATCTACCCCCTGCCGCACATGCCCGTGATCAAGGACCTGGTCCCGGACCTGACGCATTTCTATGCCCAGCATGCCTCGATCATGCCCTGGCTCGAGACGCGGTCGAACACGCCGCAGAAGGAATGGCGCCAGTCGGTCGAGGACCGCCGCAGGCTCGACGGGCTCTACGAATGCGTCATGTGCGCCTCCTGCTCGACCGCCTGCCCCTCCTACTGGTGGAACGGCGACCGCTACCTCGGCCCCGCGGCCCTTCTGCACGCCTACCGCTGGATCATCGACAGCCGCGACGAGGCGACGGGCGAGCGGCTCGACCAGCTCGAGGACCCCTTCAGGCTCTACCGCTGCCACACGATCATGAACTGCGCCAAGACCTGCCCCAAGGGGCTGAACCCGGCGAAGGCGATCGCCGAGATCAAGAAGATGATGGTCGAGCGGATGGTATGACTACGCCGGTGGTCCGGGTCGGGATACCTCGATGAGTTCTCGCGCTATCCAGGCTGTGGGAAAGTACGCTTTGCTTTCTTCAATGATTCCGAGTTCGGTAAGCTGCCTGAGCATGTTGCGGGCCGCAGCGTCCGTTACACCGATTTCGCTGACGATGGTCTTTGCCTGCACCACCGGGGTTCGGAACAGCATGTCAACGATCGACAACAGGTTGGAACTCCTGCTGACCGCCTTGACCTGCTGGACATACTTGGCGTGCAGGGTCAGAATCTTGTCGATGGTGCGGGTGGCACGCTGCGCGCTCAGTTCAGCGACCTCAAGAAAGAAGTTCACCCAGTTCTCCCACTCGCCCCGCGCCGACACAGCATACATCAGGTCGATGTAGGTGTCCTTCCGGGCTGTCTCTTATACACA
>JAOADN010000029.1 GCA_026417295.1 Paracoccaceae bacterium | reverse complement strand
GCGCGGTATAGGGTCCGCGCCGTCCGCCCCTGCCCCGATCCACAGCCAGGATGACCGACCTTCCTTCGCAGCCGAACCAGACGGGCCTGAATGCCTCGGCCGGAATAGCCTCGGTCGCCGTGGCCGGTTTCCTTGTCGTACTGAAGCTCTGGGCGCTGGGCGAGACGGCCGCGCTTTCGGTGGCCGCGTCGCTTGCGGATTCCGCCCTCGACCTGATGATGTCCCTCGGGGGGCTGATGGCGATCCTCTACGCCGCGCGCCCGGCCGACGAGGACCATGCCTTCGGCCATACCTCGGTCGAGGACCTGACCGCGCTGGCGCAGGCGGCATTCCTGACGGTTTCGGGCGGGGTCATCGGCTGGGCCTCGCTGACGCGTCTTGTGGCGGGCGGGCCCTCGCCCATCGCGGCGGAGGCACGCGGCATGGTCGTGATGGTCCTGTCCATCGCGGCAACCCTTGCGCTCATCCTCTGGCAGCGCCGGGTCGCGCTCAGGACCGGCAGCAGGGTCGTCGCCGCGGATTCGCTGCACTACATGTCGGACCTGCTTCCCACACTCGGGGCGCTGGCCGCGCTCTGGGCCTCGAAACGCTGGGGGATCGGGCAGATCGATTCGGTCGTCGCACTTGCCGCCGCCCTCATGCTGTGGGTGGGGGCCGCACGGATCGGCAAGGGCGCGTGGGACGCGCTGATGGATCGCCGCGCCGACCCGGCGATCATCGCGGGAATCGCGGCCATCGCCGGCAATCACCCGGGCGTCCACGGCTTTCACGACCTCAAGACACGGATGGCGGGAAGCCGCGTCTTCGTGAACATCCACATCGAGCTTGACGGCGACCAGCCGCTGCGCGAGGCGCACGAGATCGGGGCGAGCCTGAGGCGGCGCATCCTGGAGGCCTATCCGCAGGCCGATGTCATCGTCCACAAGGACGTCGTGCGCGAGACCTGACGGCCTAGTGGCGCCGCAGTTCGAAGCGGACCGTGCCGATCGGGATGCCGAAGCGGGACACGACGCCGTCATTGACGATCAGCCCGTCGGGGCGGCGGTAGATGACATCAGAGAAGCCCAGTCGCGTGACCCCGGAGGGCGACCGGATGTCGGCCGTGTAGCTGAGCCGGATCACGGAGCCGTCCTCGACGACCTTCGCGGTTCCGACCGTATCCTCGCGCCGGCCGTCCCAGGTGCCGGGACCAGTCCGGGTGAATACCCAGGTCAGGCGCTCGGTCTGGCCGTCGTCGTAGACGAAATCCTCGACCACCGTCAGCCGGCCCCCCTCGAGGCGCCCCGCGAGATCGGCCGTGAAGCGGCGTTCCGAGTTGACGATGGGGGCCGAGAACACGCCGCGTCCGCGCGTCCGGCCGGAGAAAGCGTCGGCGAGGGTGACCGGCAGCCTCTGCGCCGGCGGCGGCGGGGGCGCCGCGGCACAGGCTGCGAGAGGAAGGGCTGCGGCCAGCGCGAGACAGGTGCGACGGCTGACATGGGGCACGGTCGTCCTCCGTTCGGGTCCCTCGTTCTACGCGGGGCGGGCCCTGCCGGATCGGTTTCGGTCAGGCCGCGTCGAGCAGCCCGCGCCCCCTGAGCAGCGGCTCGACCCCCGGCATCCGGCCACGGAACCGCAGGTAGAGGGTCTCGGCGTCATCGGACCCGCCGGCCGAGAGGATGAAGCGTTCGAGGCGTTGCGCCGTGGCGGCATCGAATGGATCGCCCGCCTCGCGGAAGGCGTCGAAGGCGTCGGCATCCATGACCTCGGACCACATGTAGCTGTAGTAGCCGGCCGAGTAGCCGTCGCCGGAGAAGACGTGGGCGAAATGGGGCGTCGCGTGGCGCATCCCGATCGCCACGGGCACGCCGAGGCCTTCCAGCACCGCCGCCTGGGCCGCCATCGGGTCCGCAGGGGCAGGACCTTCATGGAAGGCCAGATCGACAAGCGCCGATGCGAGGTATTCGACGGTGGCGAAGCCCTGGTCGTAGGTCGAGGCTGCGATCAGCCGGTCGCGAAGCGCCGTTGGCATCGGTTCGCCCGTCGCATGATGGCGCGCGTGCGTCTGGAGGACTTCCGGGACCTCGAGCCAGTGTTCGAAGAGCTGGCTGGGCAGTTCGACGAAATCCCGCGCGACGCCCGTGCCCGAAATCATGGGGAAGGTCACGTCGCTGAGCATGCCGTGCAGCGCGTGCCCGAATTCGTGGAAGAGGGTCCGCGCATCGTCCCAGCTGAGCAGGGCGGGGTCGCCCTTCGCGAAGTTGCAGACATTGATGACGACGGGACGGATATCGCCGCCGAGTTTGCGCTGGCCCCGGAAGTCGGACATCCATGCGCCCGAGCGTTTGGAGGGCCGGGCGAAATAGTCGCCGATGAAGACGGCAAGGTGGCGCCCGTCCCGGGTGACCTCCCATGCCCGCGCATCGGGGTGGTGCAGGGGCAGGTCGAGCGGCCGGAAGGCAAGGCCGAAGAGCCGTGACGCCACGTCGAAGGCGGCCGCGATCATGCCCTCGAGGGGGAGGAAGGGCTTGATCTCCTCTTCGTCGAGCGCATGCAGGGCCTTGCGCCGCCGTTCGGAATAGTAGCGCCAGTCCCAGGGCTCGAGATCGCCGTTGACCCCGTCGGCCCGCAGCATGGCCGTCAGCGCCGCCTGATCGGCCAGGGCGCGCGCACGGGCCGGGGTCCAGACGCGCATCAGGAGGTCGCGCACCGCGGCAGGCGAGCCGGCCATCTCGGGCTCGAGCTTGAAGGCGGCGAAGCTTTCGTAGCCCAGAAGCCTCGCGCGTTCCTCGCGCAGGGCGAGGATCTCGGCCGCTATCCTGCGGTTGTCGGTCTCTCCGCCGTTCGCCCCGCGCGCGGACCAGGCGCGCCAGGCCTTCTCGCGCAGGTCGCGCCGGGGCGAATACTGCAGGAAGGGCACTATGATCGACCGGCTGAGCGTGATGGCATGGCCGTCGATGCCGCGCTCGGCCGCGGCCGCCCGGGCGGCATCGATCAGGAAACCCGGCAGCCCCTCGAGATCATCGCCTGCGATCGGCATCGTCCAGCCGCGTTCGTCCGCAAGGACGTTCTGCGAGAATTGCGTGGACAGGACTGCAAGGCGTTCCCTGACAGCCTTCAGCCGGTCGCGCGCCTCACCCTGGAGATCGGCGCCGGCGCGCAGGAACATGCGCCGGTAGAGCATCAGGACGCGCATTTCCTCGGCAGACAGGCCCAGCCGGTCGCGGGTATCCCACAACGTCCTGATCCGCGACCAGAGCGCGGGGTTCATCGTGATCTCCGAGGACAGGGCGGCGAGCCGGGGGGCGAGGTCGCGTTCCAGCGCCTCGCGCGCGGGATTCGAGTCGGTGCCGGCAAGGTTCCAGAACACCCCGCCCACCCGTTCGAGCGTCTCTTCGGCGAGTTCCAGGGCCGCGATCGTGTTCGCGAAGGTCGGGGGTGCGGGGTCTTCCGCAATCCGCGCGACGCGGCGGCGCGCCTCGGCGATCGCGGCATCGAAGGCCGGCGCGAAGTGGTCGTCGGAGATGGCGCGGAACGGCGGAAGCCCGAAGGGCGTGTCGAACGGGGCGAGAAGGGGGTTTGTCATGCCTGCATCCTCTGGTCTCGGCGCAACCTAGGGCGGCGCGCGGCCCCGCGCCAGTGGACCTAGCCGCGCGCCACGCGCGGGCGGCCGGCGGCCGTCACCGTGACGGACGCCTCGATGAACATCCGCTTGCCCTCGACCTCGGCTTCCCGGATCTCCTTGCGGACCGTCGTCAGGACATCCCCCGCCCCTGCCCGTCTCGCCCGGTCTTCGGCCTCGGCGGTCAGCGCGGCCTCGAGGGCGGCGATCGCCTCGGCGCGGTCGCCGAAGGCCCGCGGACCGGTGGCGAGATGGGCGACGAAGCGCCCTTCGGCCGGACTGGTGACGATCCCCGTCGTCCGCTGGCTTACCTGCCCCACCACCGCGCCGATGGCGTTGGCCACGCCGGCATGCTCGGGCAGGATCATCCGCGCGCCCAGACGCTCGCCCACGGCGGGATAATAGGTCGGGGCCGAGGCGCCGAGGCCGATGACGGGCA
This sequence comes from Paracoccaceae bacterium, assembly GCA_026417295.1. Lineage (GTDB taxonomy): Bacteria > Pseudomonadota > Alphaproteobacteria > Rhodobacterales > Rhodobacteraceae > JAOADN01. Next base: position 25,425 of record JAOADN010000029.1, on the reverse strand, counting down.
CACCCAGCCGGAGGGACGCCTCGATCACGCCACGGTGGGCGCCGATCGCGGCCTGGGTCAGGGGGTGGCGCGCCAGCGCAGCCGCATCCTGCCCGGCAAAGGCGGGGTCCTCGCCGAAGGCGGCCTCGAGCAGGCAGAGGGCAGTCTGGCGGGTCAACTGGTCCTGGATCATCCGCGCCAGCGTCGCCGCATCGGGCGCAATCCTTTCGCCGCGGCCGTTCCGCCGCCTTGCGAGGATCCGCAGCGCCTTTTCCGCGGCAGCCGCATCCCAGGCCCCGATATGGCCGAGGACATGCGCCGCATCCGAAGGCGTGACGCCCGACAGCATCACGAGGCCGCGCGCGACCAGCCTGTCCAGCGCGGCGACGTCGAGCCGCGAGGCGATGGCGCGGGCGACGGGCACCGCGCCGCCGATGCGCGCCAGAAGGGCGGCATCGCGCGGAGGAAGGCCATCGGCGCCGCCACCCATCGGCAGGACGAAGCGTGCGTCAAGCTCGCCGGCCACCTCGCCCGAGAGGGCCTGGTCCAGCGCCGCATGGACCATGTCCGGATGATCCCGCGCCAGAAGCGAGACAGGGATCAGGCGGCGCGGACCGAGGAACAGCCCGCCGTCCAGCCCCGTTGTGTCGAGGTGCACCTCGCTGTCGCCGCCAAGGCCCGTCGTCCGCATCGCCACGGCCTCGACCATCGTGCGGAAGCCGCCGACCCGCGCACCCTCGGGGTCGATCTCGGGCAGGCCCTGGCGCAGGAGCGCCACATCCGTCGTTGTGCCGCCGATGTCGGACACGAGGGCGTCCTCGGCGCCGGTCAGCCAGCGCGCGCCCACGATGCTGGCCGCCGGTCCAGAGAGGATGGTCTCGATCGGCCGTTCCCGCACCATGGCCGCGGAGATGAGGGCCCCGTCCCCGCGAACGACCATCAGCGGCGCCGTCACGCCGATCCGCGCGAGGTGGCCTTCGCAGGCCGTGACAAGCCGGTCGATCATGCCGATCAGGCGTGCGTTCAGGACCGCCGTCAGGGCGCGCTTCGGCCCGTTGAGCCTGGCCGAGAGCTCGTGCGAGCAGGTGACCGGGCGCCCGGTCGCCGCGCGGATCGCCTCGCGCGCGGCGACCTCGTGCGAGGGATTGCGGGTAGCGAACCGCGCGGCCACCGCGAAGCCGACGACACCCGCGGCCAGGTCGCGTGCGACCTCGGCCACGCGGCCGAGGTCGAGCGGTTCGGCCTCGAGCCCCGAATGGGCATGTCCGCCCGGCAGGGCCACCACGGGGTCGCCCTTCATGGCCTCGCCGAGGCCGGCGCGCTCGAGGTCGGCCGAATCGAAGCCGATGGCGATCAGTGCGACGCGGCCGCCCTGCCCTTCGACCAGGGCATTGGTGGCAAGGGTCGTGGACAGCGAGGCCAGCGCCACGTCGCCCGGGCGGATGCGGGCCGCGGAAATGGCCGCGTCAACGGCCTGGCCGATGCCCAATGACAGGTCGCGGCGCGTCGTCAGCGCCTTGGCCGAGGCGACGACGGCATTCGCGCCCTCGTCGATGATGACGGCATCCGTGTAGGTGCCGCCGGTGTCGACGCCGAGAAGGAAGGCCATCAGGCGCGACCCCGGCAGAGGTCGACGGCGGCCGCGGCGATGCCCTCGGCCGAGGGCAGGGTCGCGGCATAGGCGGGGCCCGTGGCGATGAAGCTGTCCTCGGCGGCCAGGCGCGCGGCGCCGGGAATGCCCGCTTCGGCAAGCAGGGTCATCACACCCTCGGAGACGCCGCCGCTGCGGCGCGTCTCGTCCACAACGAGGACGCGCCCGACGCCATCCAGCGCCGCAAGCAGCGACCGGGTCGGCAGGGGCGAGAGCCAGCGAAGATCGACGATCCGCGCAGCGATCCCCCTGGCGGAGAGCTGCGGCAGTGCCTGCCGGCAGAGCAGCACGCCGTTCCCGAACGTCACCAGCGCGAGATCGCGCCCTTCGCCGGTGATTCCGACCTCGCCGGCGGTGGCGCGCTCACCGGGCGGCGGATAGCGGCGCATCCAGAGCCCGTCCTTCGGCGCATGCAGGTCGCGCATGGGATAGAGGGCGATCGGTTCTAGGAACACCACGACCCTGTTCTCCTCGCGCGCGAGACGGACGCATTCACGCAGCAGGCGCACGGCCTCGGCCCCGTCCGACGGGCAGGCGAGGATGACGCCGGGAATGTCACGGATGACGGCCAGGGAATTGTCGTTGTGGAAATGTCCGCCGAAGCCCTTCTGGTAGCCGAGCCCGGCAATGCGGACGACCATCGGGTTGGCGAACTGCCCGTTCGAGAAGAAGGGAAGGGTCGCGGCCTCGCCCCTGAGCTGGTCCTCGGCATTGTGGAGATAGGCGAGGAACTGGATCTCGGGCACGGGAATGAAGCCGTTGTGCGCCATGCCGATGGCAAGCCCGAGGATCGACTGCTCGTCAAGGAGGGTGTCGATCACCCGGCCCGCGCCGAAACGTGCCTGGAGCTTCTGCGTGACGCCGTAGACGCCGCCCTTGCGCCCGATGTCCTCGCCCATGAGGACGATTTCGGGGCATTCGAGCATCAGGTCGGCAAGCGCCCAGTTCAGGAGACGCGACATGGGCTGCGGTTCGCCCATGGCGGCGAGCTCGCCCGCGAAGGCCGCGGCGCGCGCCTCGGGCGCGGGGCCGTTCGACGGCGCAGCCCTGCGGGCGGGCGGGATGATCGAGGCCATGACCTCTGCCGCCGTGCGAAGACGCGGGCGCGCCGTCGCGAGGCCGGCCTTCCGCTCGACCTCGGCGGTCTCGGAGAGGTAGAGGTCGCGGGCCTCGCCGACCGTCAGGACACCCGCGGCTTCGAGAAGGCGCACGCTGTGAAGCAGCGGGTCGTTCGCCTCTTCGGCCTCGATCTCGGCCCTTGTCATGTAGGCGGTCTGGACATCGGCGCCCGCGTGCCCGTAGAGGCGGACCATGCGCAGGTGCAGGAAGACGGGACGGCGGCCCGTGCGCGCCTGCGCGACGGCCTCGGTCGCCGCACGATAGGTGTCGTAGAGGTCGAGCCCGTCCGCCGCCACATAGCCGAGCCCGGGGCGGGCGCGGAAGGCCGCCTCGATCCAGCCTTTCGGGGTCCTGGTGGAGATTCCGATCCCGTTGTCCTCGCAGACGAACAGGATGGGCAGGGGAACGCCCTGGAAGGAGGTCCAGGCGGCGGTGTTGAATGCCCCCTGGGCCGTGGAATGGTTGACCGAGGCATCCCCGAATGAACACATCACCACGCCGTCTTCCCGCAGGGAGGCGAGCGCCGGGCGCTGGCGCCGGGCCGGCGCGATCGAATAGGCTGCGCCAACGGCCTTTGGCAGGTGCGAGGCGATGGTCGACGTCTGCGGCGGAATGCAGAGCCGCCGTGAGCCCAGCACCTTGTGCCGTCCGCCGGATATCGGATCCTCGGCGGAAGCCGCGAAGGACAGGAGCATGTCCATGACCGGATCGCCCTCTCCGCCGGCAAGTGCGGCCCGCGCAAGCTGGAAGGCCGCATCACGGTAGTGAAGGAAAGCCATGTCGTCGACCCGCAGGGCGGCCGCGACGGCGGCCATGCCCTCGTGCCCGGACGAGCCGATGGTGTAGAAGCCCTGACCGGCGCGCTGCATCGCGCGCGCCACCCGGTCGAGCGCGCGCGACCGGCACTGGGCGCGGAAGATTTCCCTTGCGAGCGCGGGCTCGAGCGGGCCGTGCGGCGCGCGGCCCGCGGGAAGTTCGCGGGACAGGGTGCGGGCGAGGAAGGCCTCGTGAACGGTCTCGGCGCGGTCCATGCCGCCTTCTGCCCGGTTCAGATGTCCTTGACCAGACGCAGCGCGTCGTAGATCGCCGCATGGGTGTTGCGCGCCTCGACCGCATCGCCGATCCGGTAGAGGCGGAAGCCCTGCGGCCCGCCGTCGAGCGTCTGTGCCCGCCCCTCGATCAGGGCGTCGTAGTCCACCGCGCCCAGGTTCCGCGACAGCGGCTTCAGCGCGAAGTAGAGGTCGGCATTCGGAAGGGTGCCGTGGTTCACCACGACCTGGTCGAAATGCCGGACGATCGCGAGGGGCATGTAGTCCGATCCGATGATGGCCTTCAGGCGGTTGCCGTCGCGCTCTACCGCGCGCAGCCGGTAGGTCACGGTGAAGGTCACCGGCTTGTCCTGGAGGGCGCGCATGTAGGGCACGAGGTTCATCGCCATCACCTCGGGCGAGAAGGTGCGGTCGGGCGTCATCACCTCGACCGTCGCCCCCGCTTCGGCCAGCTTCTGTGCAGCCTGGAGCGCGACGTGATCCCCCGCATCGTCGAAGATCAGGACATTGGCCGCCGGCTTCGCATCGCCCGACAGGATGTCCCACGCGCTGACCGTGAGGTCGTTCCCGGCATCGAGGATATCCTTCTGCGGCAGGCCGCCGGTCGCCACGATCACCACGTCTGGCTTCAGGGCCAGGACGTCCTCGGCCTCGGCCCAGGTGTTGAAGCGGAATTCCACCCCCATGGCCGTGCATTGCGCCATGCGCCAGTCGATGATCCCGATCATCTCGGCCCGTCGCCGCGTCTGCGCGGTCAGCAGCACCTGGCCGCCGGGCCGGTCGGCCGCCTCGAACACGGTCACCCGGTGGCCGCGCCCCGCGGCGACACGCGCGGCCTCGAGCCCTGCCGGGCCGGCACCGACGACGATGACGCGCTTGCTGACGTCCGCCCCGGGAATGTCATGCGGAATGCCTTCGGCCTCGCGCCCTGTCGCGGGATTGTGGATGCAGAGTGCCATTCCCCCCTGGTAGATCCGGTCGAGGCAGTAGGTCGCGCCGACGCAGGGGCGGATGTCGGCCTCGCGCCCCTCGATGATCTTGCGGACGATGTGGGGGTCGGCCATGTGGGCCCGGGTCATGCCGACGATATCGACCTGCCCGGTGGCCACCGCGTGGCGCGCGGTGGCGACATCGGGGATGCGGGCGGCATGCAGCGTTGGCATCCCGACCTCGGCGCGGATGCGCCCCGCGAAGTCGAGATGGGGGGCAGACCGCATGCCCTGGATCGGGATCATGTCGGTCATCGCCGGATCGGTGTGGATGCGGCTGCGGTTGACGTTCAGGTAGTCGACCATGCCGGAATCGCGGAACATCCGGCCGAGGGCGACGCCTTCCTCGATGTCGATCCCGCCGGGCTCCATCTCGTCGACCCCGTAACGCAGGCCGAGAATGATCCGGTCGCCGATCCGCCTGCGGACGGCCGCCACGACCTCGAGCGTCAGGCGGGCACGATTCTCGAGGCTGCCGCCATAGGGGGCATCCAGGGTATTGGTCAGCGGCGACATGAACTGGTCGAGGAGATGCCCGTGGCAGAGGAACTCGATCCCGTCGACGCCCGCCGCCTTCATCCGTTCGGCGGCGTCCGCATAGTCGCGGATGATGCGGGCGATGTCCCAGTCCTCGGCCGGCTTCGGAAAGGCGCGGTGCGCGGGCTCGCGCCTGTCCGAGGAAGAGACGACGGGCAGCCAGTCGCCCTTGTCCCAGCGTGTGCGGCGCCCCAGATGGCTGAGCTGGATCATGACCGCTGCGCCGGCCTCGTGGCAGTCGTCGACAAGCCGCTTCATCCAGGGCACGATCTCGTCCTTCCAGACGAGAAGGTTCGAGAACACGGGGGGGCTGTCGCGGCTGACGCTGGCCGAGCCGGCAGTCATCACCATGGCGACGCCCGCCCTGGCACGTTCGAGGTGATAGAGCCTGTAGCGGTCCTTCGGCAGGCCGTCGTCGCCATAGGCCGGTTCGTGGCTGGTGGTGACGATCCGGTTGCGCAGGGTCAGATGCTTCAGCTGGTAGGGCTGCAGGAGCGGATCGCGCTTCGTCAACGGAGCCTCGCACGGAAGGGGAATGCGGCACGAAGACTAGCGCATCGGCGCCCGGGCATTCGGCCATCCGCGACAGCGCCCGGTCGGTTGGCGACCGGATGGCCGCGGGCGGCGGGCCCGCGCGGGCGGCCTGGCCCCCTCAGCCTTCACGCGCGAAGGCCCTGACCCCTCCGCCGGAGGCATCCTCGCGGAACTTCAGCCCCGCGCGGTCCAGAAGGCGCATGCATTCGCGCGCGCCTTCCTTGCCGTAGATGTCGCGGTGGAATTCGGCGACGAGGGCCCGGATGCCCGACAGGTCGGCATGGCGCAGGAAATCCAGCTCTCCGCCCTCGATGTCCATGACGATGGCGTCATGGGGAAACCGGCCGCGGAGCGCATCATAGGGGATCACCGGAACCTCGACCGGGCGGGTCTTTCCCGGACGCGTATCGGTCAGCGACGAGCCGAGGAAATTGCCGGTCACGTGGAAGGTCACGGTCGCGGGCGGCGACGGCGCGGTCAGCACGACGCCATGCTCTACCGTCATGACCCGCGACAGCCCGTTGATGTCGTGCAGCCGCCGCACATGGGGGATCAGGGCGGGATTGGCCTCGACCGACAGGACGGCGGCGGCCTTCCGGTGCCGCGCGATGACAGCGCCGACGACCCCGGCGCCGGCCCCGAGTTCCAGGATGCGCGCACCTTCCGGGATCACGGCAAGGCCACCCGCGATCTCGCCGGCCTCGTACCTGCCTTCGGACATCGACTGGATCATCCGGGGCCCGAGATGCGGCCCCTCGGGCACCCGGATCCCGTGGCAGACGGCCGCGATCCCGCTGCCCGAATCCGGTTCGTTCCCGACCGTCATGCACCCTCTCCGCCGCTGCCCGTTGCAGCGCTAGCACGGACCGTTCCGTCTGGCAAAGACGCCGCGGCCAGGGGTTCGGCAAGGCGCCGGGCCAGGAGGCCGAGACGGCGGAGGGCGCGTTCCTGTTCGCGCTGATCGGCCGAGGCGAAGCCGAGAAGCAGCCCCGGATGCGCGGCGCGGCCGTGATACTGCATCGAGAGGGCCGAAACGTTGATGCCTTCCGCGGCGGAGGCGGCCACGAAGGCGCGGTCGTCGACAGCCCCGTGGAAACGCGCGACCTGCTGGATTCCGGTCCCGGTCCGCTGGAGCGAAAGCCAGGGCGAGAGATGTGCATCGAAGGCAGCGTAGAAGGCTTCCCTCCGCTGGGCATAGAGACGCCGCGTGCGCCGGAGATGCCGCGTCAGGTGCCCCGCGTTGATGAAATCGGCCAGCGCCGCCTGCGTCACCAGCGGCGCGAAGTGGCCGGTGGTGGCCAGCGCGGGCACGATCCTGTCGCAGATGGCCGGCGGCAGCACGACGAAGCCGAGCCGCATCGCCGGGAAGAGGATCTTCGCGAAGGTGCCGACAAAGACGACCCGACCCGAGACGTCCAGTCCCTGCAGCGCCGGAATGGGCTGGCCCTGGAACCGGTATTCGCTGTCATAGTCGTCCTCGATGATCAGGGCGTCCGAAGCCTCGGCAAGACGCAGCAGGTTCAGCCTCTGCTCCATCGGCATCGTGATGCCGAGGGGGTAGTGGCAGGACGGCGTCACGAAGATCAGCCGCGGCGGACGGGTCGGCGGATCGAGCCGCCAGCCGCCGCGGTCCACATGCAGGGGAACGAGCGACGCCCCGGCAGAGACAAGCGCCGCGCGCGCGCCGTAGTAGCCGGGCTCTTCCATCCAGACGGCATCGCCCGGGTCGATCAGCAGGCGCGCGAGAAGGTCGAAGGCGGATTGCGCACCGTTCGTCACGACGATCTGGTCAGGTCCGCAGTTCACGCCGCGCGACACGGTCGCGTAGCGCGCGATGGCCTCGCGCAGGGGCGGGTAGCCCTGAAGATGGTAGGCACCGAACAGGTCGTGACGCGCATGTCGCGCCCGCCGCGAGAGCAGCCGCGCCCAGGTGTCGAAGGGGAAGTTGTCGGGGTCTGGCATGCCGGGATGCAGGACGAGGTGACCCGGCCGCCCCGAGTGATAGGCCTGCGCCTGAAGAAGCCGTCCGCGCGCAGACAGGACATCGACGGCGCGGCCCCCCGCCGCAGGTGCGGGTCGCGCGCGGGCGGGCAGTTCCACGACAAGGGGGCGCGCGCCGCGTCGCAGGCGCAGGTATCCCTCGAGGGCGAGCTGGTCATAGGCGGCAATGACGCTGTTCCGGCCGACACCGAGGACGCGCGACAGTTCGCGGGTCGAGGGAAGGGCGCTGCCGCTGGCCAGCACTCGGGCCTCGATCAGGTTGCGGACCTGGGCATAGATCTGGCGATGGAGGTTCTCGGCACCGGTGCGGTCGATCTGGAGGGAGTCGAGAGAATATTCCCTGCCCATCGGTGGTTCCCAAAAATCGCTTCGATCTGGCTCTGACGACAAGACCAGTCTGGGCGTAACCTCGGGGCTGCACAATCCCGGATTCGCGAGGGGGGGCGCCCATGTACACCGTCGGAGAGGAAGAGGTCGAGGCGCTGGCGCGGGTCATCCGCAGCAGGGCCCTGTTCCGCTACGGCGTCGGCGGCGAATGCGACCGCTTCGAGGCGCGCTATGCCGACTATCTCGGGGTGCGCCACTTCGCCCTTGCCGCAAGCGGCAGCAACGCCCTTGCCGCGGCGATGACCGCCGTCGGCCTCGGCCCCGGCGACGAGGTGCTGATCCCTGCCCACACCTACATGGCGACGGCGACTTCGGTACTGGCCTGCGGGGCGATCCCGGTCATCGTCGACGTGGACGAGAGCATCACCATCGATCCGGCTGCGGTGGAAGAGGCCATCGGGCCGCGCACGCGGGCGGTGATCCCCGTCCACATGTGGGGTGCAGCCTGCAACATGGACGCGATCATGGACATAGCCGGGCGCCACGGCCTGATCGTCATCGAGGATTCCTGCCAGGGCGTCGGCGGCGGATACGAGGGGCGCAAGTTCGGCTCGATCGGCCACATCGGCGCATTCTCGTTCAACTACTTCAAGAACATGACCTGCGGCGAGGGCGGCGGGGTCGCCGTCAACGACGACCGGCTGGCAAAGCGGGTGCGGGGGGCCATCGATCCCTGTCACTTCTACTGGAACGGGCGGGACGACGAAGAAAAGCCCTTCGCCGGGAATGGCGCCCGCGCCTCGGAGCTCATGGGGGCGATGCTGAACGTGCAGCTCGACCGGATCGACGGGATGATCGGGGCGATGCGGGCCGAAAAGCGGCGGATCCTCGCGGGGACGGCGCAGCTGGGCAACATGGGCCTAAGGCCCACGCCGATGAACAGCCCGGATCATGACTGCGCGACCCATGTCATGTACAGCCTTCCGACCGCCGCTGCCGCCCGGACCTTCGCCAGCGTGTTCCCCTGCGTCATCGCGGGCCGGACCGGCCGGCATACCTATACCGAATGGGACCAGGTCCTGATCGGTGCCGGCGCGGCGCATCCGGCGATGAACCCCTACCTCATGGAGGCCAACGCCGCGTGCCGCCGCACCTACACGCGCGACCAGTGCGCCCGGTCGCTGGAAATCCTGGAGCGCACGGTGATGGTCCCGACCAGTCCTGACCATTCCGACGCCCAGATCGAGGACATCATCCACAACATCGGCGAGGCCGCACGGGTCGCGCTGGGCGGGCTGGCGGCCGAGACCGCCAGGCTGCGCAATGCCCTGCCGATCGACGAACAGAAGTTCGACGCGGCGGGCGCAGAGCGGGAACGCGGCCCCGGGGCGGGTGCGACCGCAAGCTGAAGGCGGACATGCTGCAGGACCAGGAGTCAGGGTGGCGGAACGGCTGAGGATCGGGGTGATCGGTGCAGGGGGGGTGGCGCAGGTCGAGCACATCCCGAACCTGCTGCGCCTGCCCGACCTCTACGAGGTCCGTGCCGTGGCCGAACCCTCGGCCGCGATCCGCGCCCATCTTTCCGACCGTTACGGTCTGCGCACGTTTCCGGATTTCGGGGCGATGCTTGCCGAACCTCTCGATGCGGTGCTCGTCGCCTCGCCGGATGCGCTGCATCTCGATCACGTCGCGCGCGCCCTGGAGGCCGGTCTGCACGTCTTCTGCGAGAAGCCGCTGACCTATGCCGCGTCCGACATCATGGCGCTGGCTGCGCTGCGCGACCGTGCCGGAAGGATCCTCCAGGTCGGCTACATGAAGCGTTTCGACCCGAGCTACGAGGCCCTGCTCGGGCTGCTTCCCCTCCAGGCCGGCGCGCTGCGTCACATCCATGTCGAGGTGACCGACCCCGATGCGGCGCCCTTCGTGCGGCATCACGACTGGCGGCCGGGCGGGGACCTGCCCGCCGGGGCCGCGACATCCCTGGGCGCATTGCAGGCCGAGCAGGTCGCCCGGGCGATCCCGGCCGGACTGGACGACCTGGCCTTCCGCGGGTTCTGCACCGCCTATGCCTCTGCCATCGTGCATGACGTCAATGCCGTCCACGGCATGCTCGACGTCCTGGGCATCGGCGACGGAACGGTCGTCGGGGCCGCCTTCTTCGCGGGCGGTGCCGGCGGACATGGCGCAGTCGCGCTGGAGAACGGCGCGCTTTGGACAATGTCGCATCTGACCGTGCCGGGCCTGCCGCACTACAGCGAGCGGATCACCCTGACCTTCGAGGGATCGTCGCTGGAGCTGGAATTCCCCTCGCCCTGGCTCAACCATGCGCCGACGCGCCTGACCGAACGGCGGGGCCACGGGCACGCGCTTGAGACGCGCGACATCCGCACGAGCTTTGCCGAAGCCTTCGTCGAGGAACTCAGGGGCTTTCACGCCGCCGTCACCGCCGGAACGCCGCAGCGCAACACGGCAGAAGAGGCGGCACGCGACATGAGGCTCCTCGCAGCGCTGACCGTATGGCAGACGGCGCAGCCGCGACAGCGACAGGTCATGTCAAGATGAGCGTCCGGATCGGAATCAACCCGATTACCTGGACGAACGACGACGTTCCGGAACTGGGCGGCGACACGCCGCTCGAGGTCTGCCTGTCGGAGGCGCGGCAGGCCGGATATGCCGGAATCGAGCTGGGCGGAAAGTTTCCGCGCGATCCTGCGGTGCTGAAGCCGATCCTCGAGCGGCATGGACTTGCGCTGGTTGCGGGATGGTTCGACGGCCGCTGCGCGGAACGGGATGTCGACGCCGAGATGGAAGCGGCCGGCCCGCATCTGCAGCTGCTTGCCGCGACGGGGGCCGCCCATGTGGTCTATGCCGACACGTCCTTCGGGCGGCATGGTGCGATCTGGGAACCGGTCTCGCGCCGGCCGCGGCTGCCCGACGCGGACTGGCCTGCCTATGGGCGCAGGCTGACGACGCTGGCCGAGCGGATGGCGGACCTGGGCGTCCGCATGGCCTTTCACCATCACATGGGCACCATCGTGGAATCCGACGAGGACGTGGCGCTGCTCATGCGCCACACCGGCGCCGCTGTCGGGCTTCTCTTCGACACAGGCCATTCCGCCTTCTCCGGCGGCAGGCCGATCGACCTGCTGCGGGCGCATGCCGGGCGCGTGGTCCACGTCCACTGCAAGGACGTCCGCGCCGGCATGGTGGAGAAGGCCCGTAGCACGGACACAAGCTTCATGGCGGCGGTGATGGAGGGGATCTTCACCGTGCCGGGTGACGGGATCATCGACTTTCCGGCGATCCTCCGCGTCCTGTGCGACACGGGTTATGCCGGGTGGCTGGTGGTCGAGGCGGAACAGGACCCGAAGAAGGCCCATCCGCTGACCTATGCGACGATGGGGTTCAGGAACCTCTCGCGCATGGCGATGGAGGCAGGGTTCGCGGTCACGAGTTGAAGGCGCCTTCGGGCACGGATTCGGCCCGGACGCCACCGGGCCGCAACATGGACAGGGAGAGTCGGAAGATGTTCGAACGACTGAAATTCGCACCCGCCACGCTTGCCGCATTCGGACTGCTTGCCGGCGCGGCGGCAGCCGAGGGCCTCAAGGCCGCCGCCGACGTGAAGATCGCGGTCGTCGTCCACGGCGCCTCGTCGGACGCCTACTGGTCGGTTGTCAAGCGCGGGGTGGACGATGCGGCGGCCGCCACAGGCGCACAGGTCCAGTACATCGCCCCGCAGGTCTTCGACAGCGTGGAGCAGGCACGCCTGATCGAGGCGGCCGTCGCCACCAAGCCCGACGGAATCGTCATCTCGCTGCCGGACAAGGACGCGCTTGCCGGCGCCGTGCGATCGGCCCTCGATGCGGGGATCCCGGTCATCAACATCGACTCGGGCGAGGTCGCCGGAGAGGAGCTGGGCGTTCCCATGTATGTGGGCACCACCTCGGAATACCAGGCCGGGATCCGGGCCGGCGAGCGCCTTGCCGCCGCGGGCATCCTGACCGTCGCCTGCATCAACCACGAGGTCGGCAACATCAGCCTCGACGAACGCTGCCAGGGCATCAACGACGGGCTGGCCCCCGCGGGCGGCGCGGCCGAAGTGGTCGCCGTCTCGCAGGATCCCGCGGATGTCACCCGCCGGGTCGAGGCCTATCTTGCCGCCCATCCGCAGACGCAGGCGGTGTTCGCCACCGGGACGGCAGGGGCGAACCCGCTGATCAAGTACTTCGACGAACAGGACCTGTGGTCGAAATACAAGCTTTATACCTACGACCTGGGGCCCGAGATCCTGCAATCGGTGGCCGACGGCAAGATGGGTTTCGGCATCGACGGCCAGCAGTATCTGATGGGCTATCTGCCGGTGATCTACCTGGTGCAGTATGCGACCCACGGGCTGTGGGTGCAGAACGACACCTATACGGGACCGCTGTTCATCGACACGCCCGAGAAGGCGGCGGCGGTGCAGCAGCTTTCGAAGGAAGGCACGCGCTGAGGCGGCCTTCCGGTGCGCCCGGGGGCGGTCCCTCCACGCCGCCACCGGGCCATCCGGACGACTTCTGGGGCTTGCGGAATGACAGACCTGCCGGAGGAAGAAGCGGTGCCAGAGATGGTCCGCAAGTCGCTGGATGCCCCCGACGAGCGGGTTGCGCGGACAGGATGGCTGACGCGGCTGATGCGTCGACCCGAGGCCGGGGTCCTGGTCGGCCTGGTGGCGACCTTCGTCATCTTTGCCCTGCTTCCCGGCGCCAAGTCGCTCTACTCGCTGCAGGGGGCGATGACGTTCCTGACCCTCGCAGCGGAGCTCGGGATCCTTGCAGCGGCCGTGGCGCTGCTGATCATCGCAGGAGAGTTCGACCTGTCGATCGGCTCGATGATCGGGTTCGCGGGGATCGTCATCGGGCTTCTTGTCACGCGGCTCGGCTGGCCGCTGTGGGCGGCGATCGGGACTGCCTTCATGGTTGCGCTGGTCGTGGGTTACCTGAACGGCCTGATCACGGTGAAGACGCGCCTGCCCTCCTTCATCGTGACGCTCGCCTCGCTGTTCATCCTGCGGGGGCTTTCCATCGGCATCACCCGCGCCGTGACCGGCCGCACGCAGATTCCCTATATCCTCGACAACCCGCCCGATCCCTGGACGGCAGCGCTCTTCAACGGCCATGTCCTGACCGGGTTCTTCCGGTGGATGGGCGAAATGGGCTGGATCGCCGTCAAGGGCGACGGCACGCCCTTCGTGCCCGGCATCCCGATGTCGATCGTCTGGTGGATCGCGGTCACGTCGGCCGCTGCCTGGGTCCTGTCGCAGACGCGGTTCGGCAACTGGATCTATGCCGCTGGCGGCGACCCCGTGGTGGCCCGAAATGTCGGCGTGCCGGTGGCGCGGGTGAAGATCACGCTGTTCATCGTGACCGCCTGCGCGGCAACGCTGCTCGCCACGATCCAGGTGATGGAGGCGGGCTCGGCCGACACCGTGCGCGGCACGCTCAAGGAATTCGAGGCGATCATCGCCGCGGTCATCGGCGGCGTCCTGCTGACCGGCGGCTACGGCACGGTTCTCGGTGCGGCCTTCGGCGCGCTGATCTTCGGCCTCGTGCAGATGGGCATCTTCTATACCGGGATCGACACCGACTGGTTCAAGGTCTTCCTCGGACTCGTCATCCTGCTGGCCGTGCTGGTGAACAACTACGCCCGCGCCCGGGCTCTGGGCGAAAGGTCTGCGTCATGACCGCCCCGGCGATCGAACTGCGCCATGTGTCGAAGCGCTTCGGCTCGGTCATCGCGCTGAACGACGTTTCCATGACGGTCAACGCGGGCGAGGTGCACTGCCTTCTCGGCGACAACGGGGCCGGCAAGTCGACGCTGATCAAGATCCTCTCGGGCGTCCACCGCCCGAGCGCGGGCGAGATCCTCGTCGAGGGCCGCAGGGTCGACTTCCGCTCGCCGCGCGACGCGGCCGAGGCGGGCGTGGCGACGGTGTTCCAGGATCTCGGGCTGATCCCGCTGATGTCGATCGCGCGCAACTTCTTCCTCGGGCGCGAGCCGGTGCGTGGGGTCTTTCCGTTCCGGCGCTTTGACAAGGACCACGCCAATGCCGTCGCGCGCCAGGCGCTGATCGATGTCGGCATCCAGGTCCGCGATCCGACGCAGGCGGTCGGGACCCTTTCGGGCGGCGAGCGCCAGTCCGTCGCGATCGCCCGCGCCATCCATTTCGGTGCGAAGGTGCTGATCCTCGACGAGCCGACCTCGGCGCTGGGCGTCCATCAGGCCGCGATGGTGCTGAAATTCGTGATCGAGGCACGCCTGCGCGGCCTGGCCGTCATCCTGATCACGCACAACATCAACCACGCCTATCCGGTTGCAGACCGGTTCACGCTGCTCAACCGCGGAACAAGCAAGGGCACATTCAGCAAGGCGGCGATCAGCCGCGACGAGGTGGTGCGGATCATGTCGGGCGGCGAGGACATGGCGGCCGTCGAGCGCGAGATCGCGGACCTGCTGGCGCGTGTCAGATGATCCGGAAGGTCGTCGTCCACACCGATGACCTGGGCATGACCCATGGCGCCAACGCGGCCTTCGCAGAGCTGAGCGCGCTGGGCACCGTCACCGCGGGATCGGTGATGGTGCCCTGCCCCTGGTTCGCCGAGGTCGCCGCCATGGCGGCGGCGGACCCGTCGCTCGACATCGGCGTGCACCTTACCCTGACGAGCGAGGTGCCGGGCTGCCGCTGGCGGCCCCTGACACGGCCCCCGGCCTCTGCCGGGCTGACCGACGATCTCGGGTTCCTTCATCCCGACGTCCCGACGCTGCGCGCCCGCGCCCATCCGGAGGCGGCCGAAGCGGAGATGCGCGCCCAGATCGACCTTGCACTGGCAGCGGGAATCGACGTCACCCACGTTGACGACCACATGGGTGCGGTCCTCGCGCCGGAATTCGCCGACGCCTATGTGCGCGTGGCCGCCGAATACGGCCTTCCGCTGGTCATGTGCCCGTCGCTGTCCACCTATGGCGGGCCGCATAACCTGGCCGGGGTGACGGAGGCCGACTTCGCGCCCGCCGCGGAAGCGGCAAGGCTATCGGGGCAGACGATCTTCGACCGTATCGTCGAAACGGAATGGTCCGACTGCGCAGATCACGCCGCGCGCTGCCGCGACCTCTTCCTCGGGCTTCCGGCGGGCCTGACCTATCTTGCGCTGCACCACACTATGCCCGGCGGGATCGAGGCCATGGATCGTCGCTTCCACCGGATCCGCATCGCCGAGTACGAGGTGTTCAGGTCCGGGGCCTTCGCGGCCTGGCTCAGGGACCGGCCTGGCCTGGAGCTTGTCGGGATGCGGCCCTTCCGCGATGCCCTGGCTGCGCGTCGTGCGGATGGGCGGCGGGCGCCCCCTGCGCCGGCATGAGGGGCCGGTGCGCGGAATCCCGGCGCCACCGGTCGCGATTGGGCATTCCGGTCGCGCGACGGTTCCGTTAGGCTGAACGGCAATCCATCTCCGAAAGGACGGAAGGCTCACCTTCATGAGATTCGAATCCCCATCGACTGTCGCCGCGGCAGCGGCACTTCTGGCCGAGCCCGGCGCCCGAGCGCTGGCGGGCGGGTCGGACCTCCTCGTGCAGATGAAGTCGGGCATGGTCCAGCCTGCCGTCATCGTCGACCTCAAGCGGATCGCCGGACTTGGCGAGATCCGCGAGACACCCGACGCCTTCATCATCGGGGCTGCCGTGCCCGGCGCCGCGCTGCGCGAGGCCAAGGCACTGCGCAAGGCCTGGCCGGGGCTGGTTGACGGGTCCAAGCTCATCGGCTCGACCCAGATCCAGGGCCGCGCCACTGTGGCGGGGAACCTGTGCAACGCTTCGCCGGCGGCCGATTCCGTGCCGGCGATGGCCGCATGTGGCGCGATGGCGGTGGTGACCGGGCCCAACGGCAGCCGCACCGTGCCGGTCGAGGACATTCCCGTCGGACCGGGCAGGACATCGCTTGCGAAGGGCGAGCTGGTCGAGGCGATCCGCCTGCCCAAGCCGCCACCGCGCACGGGAAGCGCGTATCTGCGCTTCACACCCCGCACCGAGATGGACATCGCGGTGGCCAGCGTCGGCATCGCGCTCTCGCTCGATGCGGACGGCACGGTGACGGCGGCGAAGGTCGTCCTCGGCGCCGTAGGCCCGAAGGTCATCATCCCGGAGGCGGCGGCCAGGGCGCTGATCGGCACCAGGGCCGATGCCGCGGCGCTGGACGCGCTGGCGGCGGCCTGCTCGGCGGCCGCGACGCCGATCGACGACAAGCGGGGCACGAAGGAATTCAGGATCAGGGTCGTCGGCGTGCTTGCGCGCCGTGCGGCCGAAAAGGCAATCGAACGCGCGAAGGGCAAGTGATGGCACTCCACGTCAAGACGAACGTGAACGGCGATGCGGCCGAATTCCTGTGCGAACCGGACGAGACGCTGCTTGACGCGCTGCGCGACCGGCTGGGGCTGACGGGCACGAAGGAAGGCTGCGGAACCGGCGACTGCGGCGCCTGTTCGGTCATCCTGGACGGCCGGCTCGTCTGCTCGTGCCTCGTCCTGGCTGCCGAGGCCGAAGGGCGCAGTGTGCGCACCATCGAAGGCATGGCGAAGGGCGACGAGCTGACAACGCTTCAGCGCAAGTTCCTTGAACATGCGGCGCTCCAGTGCGGCGTCTGCACACCAGGTTTCCTGGTTGCCGCGGAGGAACTGCTTCGGCGGAACGACAACCCGACCGAGGAGCAGGTGCGCTACTGGCTTGCCGGCAACCTTTGCCGCTGCACGGGATACGACAAGATCGTCCGCGCCGTCCTCGACGCCGCGAAGGACATGAGGGAGCACGCCCATGCCTAAGGATATCGCGACACGGACCTTCAAGCAGGTCGGCACAAGGCCGCTGCGGCCCGACGGAATCGAGAAGGTTACCGGGCGGGCGCGGTTCGGCGCCGATTTCTCGATGCCCGGCATGCTGACGGGGCGCATCCTGCGTTCGCCGCATGCCCATGCCCGGATCCTGAAGATCGACACGTCGGCGGCCGAGGCGCTTCCGGGGGTCAAGGCCGTCGTGACGGCCCGGGACTTCCCCGAGACCGATGACGGCCTGCATGACATCCGGATGAACGTGATGGCGCGCGAGAAGGCGCTCTACGACGGTCATGCGGTTGCCGCCGTGGCGGCCGTCAGCCCGGCCGTTGCGAAAGAGGCGCTGAAGCTGATCCGGGTAGACTACGAGGTCCTGCCCCATGTCACTGATGTCGACGAGGCGATGAAGCCCTCGGCCCCGGTCCTGCACCAGCACATCTTCACGGCCAACGAATCGCCCGCAGCGAAGCGGCCGTCGAACGTGGCAGGGAAGTACGAGTTCGGCCACGGCGACCCGGAGGCAGGCTTCCGCAAGGCCGACCACGTCATTGCCCGCAGCTTCAAGGTCGAGGCCGCGCATCAGGGTTACATCGAGCCCCATGCCTGCGTCGCGAACGTCACGGCCGACGGCCAGGGCGACCTGTGGTGCTGCACCCAGGGGCATTTCATGGTCCGCGCAATCAGCGCGGGGCTGAACGGGATGGACCTGTCGAAGCTGCGCGTGACCGCCTCGGAGATCGGCGGCGGGTTCGGCGGCAAGACCACGGTCTACATCGAGCCGGTCGCCGTCGCCCTGTCGCGCAAGGCCGGCAAGCCGGTGAAGATCGTGATGACGCGGGACGAGGTGTTCCGCGCGACCGGCCCCACGCATTCGGCCTCGATCGACGTGAAGATCGGGGCCACGAAGGACGGGCGCATCACCGGGGCCTTCGCGGAGCTGCGCTATCAGGGCGGGGCATTCCCCGGATCGCTGGCGGACATGGGCGCGATGGCGGCCTTTGCCTGCTACGATCTCGAGAACGTCCGCACCATCGGCTGGGACGTGGTGACGAACCGCCCGAAGCTCGCGGCCTATCGCGCGCCTTCGGCCCCGGCGATCTGCTTCGCGGTCGAAAGCGTGATCGACGAACTGGCGCGCACGATCGGCATGGACCCCATCGACTTCCGCCTGAAGAACGCGGCGCGAGAGGGCACGCTCTCCTCGTACGGGCCGACATATCAGGCCATCGGGCTCGAGGCGACGCTGCGGGCGCTGAAGGCGCATCCGCACTACAAGGCGCCGCTCAAGCCCGGACAGGGGCGAGGGGTTGCCTGCGGCTTCTGGTTCAACTTCGGCGGCCAGACCTGCGTGTCGCTGAACATAGGCCTTGACGGGACCGTGGCCCTGTCGGTCGGCACGCCCGACATCGGGGGAAGCCGGGCCTCGATGAGCCTGATGGTCGCCGAGGAGCTTGGGATTCCCTACGAGAAGGTTCGCTGCATCATCGCTGACACGGCATCCCTGGGCTACAATGACGTGACCGACGGCAGCCGGGTGACGTTCTCGACCGGGCTGGCCACGATCCAGGCGGCGCGGAACGCGATCAAGGTGATGTGCGCCCGCGCGGCGGCGACCTGGGGGATTCCCGAGGACGCGGTCGAGTGGGTGGACGGGCACGCGCGGCCGACCGGACCCAACGCCGGCAACTTCGAGCCGCTGTCGCTGGCCGACATCGCGGCGCAGTCGCACCAGACGGGCGGCCCGATCGCGGGCCATTGCGAGGTGACGGCGGAAGGTGCGGGCGTGTCCTTCGGCGCGCATCTCGCCGATGTCGAGGTGGACCGCGAGACCGGGGCCGTGAAGGTCCTGCGCTATACGGTCGCGCAGGACGCCGGCAAGGCCGTGCATCCGGCCTATGTCGAGGGCCAGTATCAGGGTGGCGCTGTCCAGGGCATCGGCTGGGCGCTGAACGAGGAATACATCTACGGCCATGACGGGCGGCTGCAGAACGCGGGCTTCCTCGACTATCGCATCCCGGTCTGTTCCGACCTGCCGATGATCGACACGCTGATCCTGGAGATCCCCAATCCGGGGCATCCCTATGGTGTGCGCGGAGTCGGCGAGACCCCGATCGTGCCGCCGATGGCGACGATCGGGAACGCGATCGCGGCGGCCACGGGTGTGCGGATGACGCATGCGCCGATGTCGCCGCCGCGGATACTGAAGGCGCTGACGGAGAACCAGGCCGGGACCTGATGGTCAAGGTACGCATCTGGGGGGGGCTGCGCATCCACACCCACGGCGAGGCCGAGGTGGAGGTGGAGGCGCAGGACCTGCGCGGCGTGGTCGCGGCGCTGGGGCAGAAATACCCCGAGATGAAACCCGCGCTCGACAGCGGCGTGTCGCTGTCGATCGACGGGCGGCTTTACACCAACCGGTGGTTCGAGAAGGTCCGCCCCGACAGCGAGGTCGTGGTGCTTCCCCGGATCGTCGGGGGGTGACGGGGCGGCCGTCCGCGGGGCGGCCGTCCGGGGGGCAGGAAAGTGTCCCACGCTGGGACGCTTTCGCAACGCATTGATATTAAAGGACTTCATGAAGAAACTTCATGAATCGTAAGGACTTTTCCGCACAGGTCTGGCCGCGCGAGGCCTGGGCTCTGCCGTTCCTGCACAGGCGCCGCCCCCGCCCTGCCCCGCCCTGCCCAACCTTTCCGGCCTGGCCATGCCCGTGCGGGCGGCCCTTGCCCCGCCGTGGAAGGCATGCGAGCCTTGTCTGCCCCTGTCCGGGAACCGGCCATGCGCGCACTCGCCTGCCTTCCCGCTCTCCTGCCTTCCGCCGCGGCGGCCGCGTCCGAAGATGCGTGGGCGACCTTCGCCAGGGATGTCGAGGCCGCCTGTCTGGCGCTTGTGGACTTGCCCGGCAAGGCGGAGATCGAGGTGAACCCCTTCGGTTCGGCCAGCTTCGGCGCGGCAATCGTCACCGTCACCGCCGGGACGGGCACGGACAGGATGATCTGCATCCACGACAAGGCCGCCGGCACGGCCGAGCTGACGGCACCGTTCAGCCGCTGACGGCGGGCTGGGCGACGACCTCGACCACGTCGTACATCACGGGTTCGAACCGCGAGCAGAGGGCGGCGATCCGGCGGTTGCGCTCGCGCATCTCGGGGGTGCGGAGCATGGCCTGGAAGTCCTCGCGCCGGCGCCACTGGCTGTAGTTGGCGATCCGGGTCTGGGCGTCGTTCATGTGCAGGGCGGCAGCGATGAAGCCGGGCTGGCGGCGGATGAAGACCTCGTAGGCGTCCCTCAGTTCGTCCATCAGGTCGTGCGCCGTGCCCGGCGTCATCTCGAAGGTCGTGATGATGGTCTGGCATTCGCCGCCGCGTTCGACTTTCAGCATCGTCCTCTCCCGCCTCAGGGTCCGCCGCGGAACTATCACCCCGCACCGCGCCCGGCGTAAAGGGCCGCGCCGGTCAGAAGTCGAAGAGGTCCGAGAGGAAGCTCTCGCGCCGCTTGCGGCCGCCACCCCGGCGGTAGCGGTCGCGGTCGTCGTCGTCATCGTCGTCGAAGGGATAGCCGCGGCTGCCGCGCCCGTCGTCGCGGGCCACGTGGCGCCCGCCGTCACCTTCGGGGCCGTGGCCGCGTCCGGATTCGCGAAGGGCCACGGGGGGGCCTGCCTCGGCCATCGCACGGGCGAGGATCTTGTCGAGCTCGCCGCGGTCAAGCCAGACGCCGCGGCAGGTCGGGCAATAGTCGATCTCGACCTCGCTGCGGTGGGTCATCATCAGCGTCGTGCCATCCACAGGGCATTTCATCGCAGGGCGTTCCCTTCCTTGTCCGGTTGCCGGCCGGATATGGGTGCGGATCGCCGCAGGGCAAGGCGTCCCGCCAGGATGTGAGCGCCTGCCCCGAAGCGACCGACGGCTTGCCGCCCGGCGCCACGGCAGGCTAGGCTGCGGCGCATGGCCTTCCTCGACCCCGATCATCCGATGTTCCGCCGCGCCTGGGTCCGCTGGGCCACGGCGATCGTGCCCCTGGCCTGGGCCGTCCTCGAGTTCGCCCAGGGCGGCCCCTTCTGGGGGATCCTCTTCGGCGCCGCCGGGATCTATGCCTTCTACGTGCTGATCCTGAACAGGAAGGGCGGCGGAACCGGCGGCACGGACGGCAAGGAGGGCTGACCCGCCCCTCGCGGCGCCGCGCGGCCGGACGGGCAGAGCGAAGAGGCCCGGAAAGGGCCGATGAGCGGCTCGTCGCTTCCTTGCGGTCGCTTCTCGCCGCATCGCGACCGGGCCGGGCGGAGGCGGGAGGTCCAGTGCCGGCCTAGGGTGGCGCTGTGATGCCCAGTTCTCGGGCCAGCGCCGTCACCTCGGCCCTCGCCGCCCCGGCCGCGGGCGATTCGAGCACGCCGAGCCCCTGGCCCAGCGTCTCGGCATAGGCGACGCGGTTCGACAGCGCCGCAGCGGCGACATCGGCGGCAAGCCGGGCGGCCGCCCCGGCCACCTCGGCCGAAAGCCGCGAGCCCGCACGCACCCGGTTCAGGACGATGAGGACGCGCCTGCCCTCGCGCCGGGCAAGATCGATCACCCCCTCGGTCGCCCAGAGGTCGACATGGCTGGCCGCCACCGGGACCAGAACGGCATCGGCCTCGCGCAGGGCGGGACGCAGGTCGGCATCCACCTTGGGCGGCGTGTCGACCAGCACGAGGTCGGCGTCACGGCGGAGCTTCTCGCATTCGTAGGACACGCCCCAGGCCGAGGAGGTCGTGAAGTCGAGACCCGGGTCGGGCAGGCGCGCCTTGCGTGCCATGAACCATCGCCCGAGGCTGCCCTGAGGATCGGTATCGAGAAGGGCGACGCGCCGACCGGCCCGCAGCGCCGCCACCGCGAGATTGGCGGCGAGGGTCGTCTTGCCTGACCCGCCCTTCTGCTGGGCGACCACGATCACCGTTCCGGCCATGGGCCCCCTCCGTCACCCGGTTTCTGCATTGCAGCATAGCACGCCGCGCGGCGGCGTAAACTGCCCCCCGGGGGCGGGCAGCTCACTCGCCGCTGCCCCTTGCATAGGCATCCTCGAAGCGGCGGATGTCGTCCTCGGCCAGATAGGCGCCGGTCTGGACCTCGATCAGCACGGCGGGGACGCGGCCGGGATTCTCGAGCCTGTGGACCGTGCCGAGCGGGATGTAGGCGGACTGGTTCTCGGTGAGGAGGTCCGTCCGGTCGCCGATGGTCACCCTGACCGTGCCGGTCACCACGACCCAGTGCTCGGCGCGGTGGACATGCGACTGCAGGCTGAGGATGCCGCCCGGTGCGACGAGGATCCGCTTGACCTGGAAGCGTTCGCCGGCGACCAGCGTCTCGTACCAGCCCCAGGGGCGGTGCACGCGCGGCAATGCGTCGGCCTGGGCCACGCCGCGTTCGCGCAGCCGTTCGACCGCGAGGCGCACGTCCTGGGCGCGCGCGCGGTCTGCCACGAGGACCGCGTCGGGCATGGCCACGGCGACAATTCCCCTCAGGCCCAGCCCGACGACGTGCAGGCCGGGGCCGTCGGCACGAAGCAGCGTGGCCTCGTCACAGTCGATGGCCGTGACGCCGGCCCGGGGGGCGGCGACCTCGCGTGCCACGGCCTCCCAGTCGCCGAGGTCCGACCAGCCCGCATCGCAGCGCACGACGGCGACATCGGCCGCTTGCTCCATCACGGCATAGTCGAAGGAGACGGCGCGGACCTGCCCCCAGGGCGCGGATGCGAGGCGCAGGAAGTCCAGGTCGCGGGTGGCGCCCGCGAGGCTGGCGCGCAGCGGCGGACCGAGATCCGGCGCGAGGGAATCGAAGGCGGCGACCAGCGCGTCGGCGCGGGCGAGGAAGATCCCCATGTTCCACAGGTGCCTGCCGCCGGCGAGAAGCTCTGCGGCGAGGGCGGCACGGGGCTTCTCGACGAAGCGGCGCAGGGGAACGGCCGCCGGATGGCCGGCGTCGCCGGCAGCCTCGGCGGGCTCGAGCCAGCCATAGCCGGTCTCGGCCCGGTCCGGCACCGCGCCGAAGGTGACGATCCTGCCCGCGCGGGCGGCCGCGATTCCGGCCTCGACTGCCGCGCGGAAGGCCGCGGGCCGCCCGATGACATGGTCGGACGGCGCGACGAGGAGGAGTGCATCGGGGTCGCCCGACAGTGCATGCAGCGCCGCGGCCAGCACGGCCGGGCCGGTATTGCGCGGTTCGGGCTCGATCAGGATCGCGCCGGGCGTCACCCCGGCCTCGGCCAGCTGGCCGGCAGCGATGAAGCGGAAGTCCGCGGCGGTGACGACAAGCGGCGGGCGGAAGGGGGGGCCGGAGAGGCGGCGCGCAGTGGCCTGGAACAGGCTTTCCTGGCCGGTCAGCGGCACGAACTGCTTGGGATAGCCCTTCCGCGACAGCGGCCAGAGCCGCGTGCCCGAGCCGCCGCACAAGATGACAGGAGTCAGCACGACACGTCCTCCCGCGCGGCCCGCGCGCGTCCGGCACCCTGCCCCGCCACAGGGCGACGGTGCGGCAGGACGGCCCGCAAATCAAGGGGATGACGCAGGCGCAAGACGCCGGGGCCGGAACGGCATCATGCGTCCCGGCCCCTTCGCCCTGCGTTCTTCACTCCGCGCCCCCGCGCCCCGGTCCCCGTCGGGCAGGCGCATGGCGGGCGCAGAAGCTCACTTCACCAAAGCACACTCGCTACCAGCACAACCCCGGCGCACCACCACCGGATCACTCATCACTGCACACCAACACCGCCTCAACCGGACACTCGTTACACCGAAGCAGCGAGTTAACGATTCGCACATATTCTTCCGGTTGAGAACTTGGATTTAGGGACTTGTCCAAAAGGACAGGTGCCCCCCCAGAAGGGTTGCCAATCGGGGGATGCGGGGACCATCTGTTTCCGCCACAAGGCCGATGCCGCGAAATGGCCGGATTCCGGCCGGCGCTTCGACCTAGTGCGATTCGTTGGATTAGCGGCCAACAGACCGGTGATGGCCCCTTGCGCGGCGCACCGCCAAGCCGGTTCAGATGAGAACGGGGGATAGGCTGGTGGAGCAGAGGGGAATCGAACCCCTGACCTCATCATTGCGAACGATGCGCTCTCCCAACTGAGCTACTGCCCCACATTCGCGGGCGGACATGTGGCCCATGGCGCGCTTGAAGTCAAGCGCGCCTCAGGCGGCGGCACGGAGGCTGCCGGTGACGAATGACACGATGTCGGCCGCCGGCCGGGCGCCGGAAAGGCGCGCCACCTCGCGCCCGTTCTGCCACAGGATGAGGAGCGGAATGCCGCGGATGTCCAGCCGCCCGGCGAGGTCGGGATGCTCCTCGGTGTTCACCCGGGCGAATCGCGCCTTTCCCCGCAGCGAGGCCGCCGCCCTGGCGAATTCCGGCGCCATCATCCGGCAGGGACCGCACCACGGCGCCCAGTAGTCGACGACGAGGGGAAGCGAGTCCCGGCCGCGCGCCTTGTCATGGGTCGCGGAGTCGAGGTCGGCCACCTGGCCCGAAAGCAGCGGCGTGCCGCAGGTTCCGCATTTCGCGGTCTCGGCCGGTCCGCCTGCGGACAGCCGGTTTGTCTGTCCGCAGGACATGCAGACGAGAAGTGGTTCGGAGCGCATCGGCAACCTCATATTCCGTTGATGGAATATTTGAGGATCGCCGCCGCTTCCTTCAAGGTCCCAGGGCGGCGACGACCGCACCGCAACCGAGTGCGCCTGCCACGGTCGCGGCGGCGACGGAGCGCGTGGCGGCGAAGACGGCCAGGACAGCGGCCAGCCCGGCGGCCAGGGGCGCGACGTCGCGGGGGGACGGCAGGGCCCAGGGCAGGACGGAGGCGACGAAGAGGGTGGCGATGGCGGCCGGGCCGGTGGCCGCGAGGAAGCGGCCGGCCGCCCCGCCGGGCATGCGGCCCATGCCGCTGGCGCGGGTCGGCAGGTAGCGGAAGCACCAGTTGGCGGCGCCCACCGTCAGGGCGAGGATCATGACGTCGGGGCTCATCCGCGCCCGCCCCTGCGGAGGGTGCCGGCCGCGGCCCCTGCCAGCATCCCCGCGAGGATGCCCGAGGTGGGCGAGACCGAGACCGTCACCGCCACGGTGGCGAGGGAGGCCACGGCGATCACCGGCACCTGCCGCCGCGACAGGATCGACAGGAGAAGCGCGAGGAAGAGCGCGGGCAGCATGAAGCCCAGCGCCGCATCGATGGCCGGCCAGCCTTCCAGGGCACCGCCGCCTGCCGCGGCCCCCGCCGCCGTGCCGCCCACCCAGGCGGCATAGGCGCCGAGGCCGATGCCGAACATGTAGGCCTCGGCGAAACGCTGCCCCCGCGCCAGCGCCCCGAGCGTGGCGCCGAAGACCTCGTCGGTCAGGCCCCAGGCCCAGGCCCAGGCATGGCGG
>JAOADN010000028.1 GCA_026417295.1 Paracoccaceae bacterium | reverse complement strand
CGCCTGGGGCTGGGGCTTCCACCTCGCCGGGCTGCACTGGCTGACCAACGCCATCCTCACCGAGGCCGAGCGCTACTGGTGGCTGGTGCCGGTCGCGGTGCCGGCGGCAGCGGCAGCGGGGGCGGGGGCGAGGCGGCGGGAACCGCGGCAACCGTGACGGCGTGAATTTCCGAGAGCCTGACGTGTCAGGTGGGCACCGGGTACCGGGGCCAGGACCCCGGCAGAGCCAGCACCCTCGGAAGTGATTATCGGCCACTGGAAAAGGGCCGCGCACGAGAGGGGCAGAACCCGCCGGAGGGGAAGGTAGGGCGGCCGGCGGCCCGGCGCAAGGGGTGTCCCACGATGGGACACTTTTTTCCGTCAATGAAATCAATCATTTATTTTTCGAGTTAACGTTCGATTCACGATTGTCCCTGCTGCACCCCCTGCCGCGTCCCCGCGGCGCCTTCCGTTGCGCCCCCTGCCGCGCCCCAGGCGGCGCCCCCCTGCCGGGCCCCGTCACGTCCCGTCACATCCCGCACCATCCCCGGCGCGCTTTACAGATGTTCCCATAATGTTCATAGTCGCCCCCATGCCAGAGGACCGCCTTCAGCCCGGACGACTGCTTGCGCGGGGGGTGGCCCGCCACTTCCTGAGCCTCGGCATGGCGACGGTGGAGGAGCTGGTCCCGGCGCCTGGCCTGAGGGTGGACGTGATGGGGCTGGGGCGACGGGGCGAGATCTGGATCGTCGAATGCAAGTCGGGCCGGGCCGATTTCGCCGCCGACCGCAAGTGGCAGGGCTATCTGGAATGGTCCGACCGCTTCTTCTGGGCGGTCGACCAGGACTTCCCGACCGAGCTTCTGCCGCCCGACACGGGGCTGATCATCGCCGACGGCTTCGATGCCGAGATCCTGCGGATGGGGCCGGAGGTGCCGCTGGCCGGGGCGCGGCGCAAGGCGATGGTGCAGAAGTTCGCCCGCCATGCCGCGGTCCGGCTGCAGGCCCTGCGCGACCCCGGCCTCAGCGTTTCGGAGGCCTGGGCCTGACCGCCGCGCGCGCGCGGGCCGCCTCGGCGGCGGCCTGGAGTTCCTCGGCTATGTCGAGGGCCTCGTCGGGGTCGAAGTCGAGCGGGATCGAAACCCCGTTGTCGGCCGTCACCTCGATCCGGACCATGCCCAGTTCGGTCGGCCCGACCTGGAGCGTGCCGCCGAGATCGCTGTCGCCGTTCCTGCCCATCGCCGTTCTCCCGTCGCCCCCCAACTCGCTACGCCGGAGCGGGGCGGAAAGGCAAGCGCGGCCTTGCAATCGCGGGGCCCGGCGCGTAAATCGCGCTGCGAGTGCCGCCTTAGCTCAGTTGGTTAGAGCACCAGATTGTGGATCTGGGGGTCCCCCGTTCGAGCCGGGGAGGCGGTACCATCCCGCAGGGGCGCCGGCCGCGCGGCGCGCGCGCGCCGCGCCACGCGCCGTCGACGGCGCGTGGTCCGCCCGGGCGCGCGCCCGGGCAGCCCCCCCGCCGGCTACCAGTCGACCTCCGTTGCGAGCCCCTGCGCCCGGGCGAGGCGGGCGGCGACCGCGGCCACCGCAAGGTCCTGGAGCCCGATCCCGGTGCCGTCGTAGAGGGTGATCTCGTCCTCTGACCTGCGCCCAGGATGGGCGCCCAGGACGACCGCGCCGAGGGGGATGATCGCGTCTTCGGCCAGAAGACCCGCAGCGACGGCGTGCTGGCATTCGCCGATGCTGACGGCCTGGGCGACCTCGTCGGTGAAGACGGAGGCCGCCGCCAGCAGGGCGGGTTCCACCTCCTGCTTGCCGCGGGTGTCCGTGCCCATGCAGGCAAGATGCGTGCCCGGCCGCACATGCGCCTTCATCAGCTGGGGCGCGAAGCTCGAGGTGACGGTGATGATGACGTCGGCCGCGGCCCCGAGGGCGTCGAGGGAGACGGATTCGAACGGCACCCCCGTATCGGCGACGGCCGCGGCGAGGCGCGGCAGCATCTCGGGGTGGTAGTTCCAGGCGAGGATGCGCTCGAAGGGGCGCTGCGCGAGCGCGGCGCGGATCTGGAAGGCGGACTGGAAACCCGCGCCGAGGATGCCGAGCACGCGCGCATCCGCCCGCGCGAGGCGGGCGATCGAGACGGCGGCGGCGGCGGCGGTGCGCATCGCCGTCAGGTGATTGCCGCCGACCATCGCCGTCGGGCGGCCGCTGTCGGGATCGAAGAGGATCACCACCGACTGGTGGTTGGTCAGGCCCCTTGCCGCGTTCCCCGGCCAGTAGCCGCCCGATTTCAGGCCCAGCACCAGGCCCTGTGCGTCGAAGCCGGACTTGACGCCGTAGATCGCGTCGGCGTGGCCCAGCGCCTCGCGCAGGACGGGGAAGTTGCGCGCCGCCCCGCGCGCCATCGCCGCGAAGACGCCCTCGACGGCGGCGAAGGCCTCGGCCCGGCCGATCACCCGGCGGCAGGCTTCCTCGGTGACGACCAGCACCTCAGTAGGCCTTGCCGCGGGCCGAGACCGGCCAGAGGACCTCGACCCTGCCGCCCCGGACGCCCACATACCAGTCGTGCACGTTGCAGGTCGGGTCGCAGTGGCCGGGCACGAGGCGCAGCCGGTCGTTCACCCGCAGGCGCCCCTCGGGATCCTCGATCACCCCGTGCTCGTCCGAGCACTTGACGTATTTCACGTCGCTGCGCCCGAAGACGACGGGCAGGCCGGAATCGACGGACTGCGCCTTGAGCCCGGCATCGCAGATCGCCCGGCCGGGTTTGACGTGACTCATCACCGAGGTCAGGATGAAGAGCGCGTTCTCCCATTCGCCCTGGTCGATGCGGCGGCCGTCGCTGTCGAGGATGCGCCCGTAATCGGCATCCATGAAGGCGTAGGAGCCGCATTGCAGCTCGTTGTAGACGCCCGAGGCGGATTCGAAGTAGTAGCTGCCGGTGCCGCCGCCGGTGACCAGTTCGCAGGCGATGCCGGCCGCCTTCAGCGCCGCGACGGCCTCCTTCACCTGGGCGATGGCGAGGTCGAGCTTCGCCTTGCGGTCGGCATAGAGCTCGAGGTGCTGCATGGCGCCCTGGTAGGCCTGGATGCCGGTGAAGCGCAGCCGCGGGGCTGCCTTGACGGCGCGGGCAAGCGCCACGACCTCGGCGGCGGTGGTCACCCCGCAGCGGCCCGCGCCGCAGTCGATCTCGACAAGGCATTCGAGCGTCACGCCATGCCGCTGGGCGGCGGCCGAAAGCTCGGCCACGTTGGCGAGGTCGTCGATGCAGACGATCGTCCGCGCGCCGAGCTTCGGCAGGCGGGCGAGGCGGTCGATCTTGGCCGGGTCGCGGACCTGGTTGGAGACGAGGATGTCGCGGATCCCGCCGCGGGCGAAGACCTCGGCCTCGCTGACCTTCTGGCAGCAGATGCCGGTGGCGCCGCCCAGCCGTTCCTGGAGCTTCGCCACGTCGACCGACTTGTGCATCTTGCCGTGGACGCGGAGGCGCATCCCGTGGTTGCGGGCATAGTCGCCCATCCTGCGGATGTTGCGCTCGAGGGCGTCGAGGTCGAGGATCAGGCAGGGGGTCTGGATCTCGGCCTCGGACATGCCGGGCCGGGCGGGGATGTCGAAGCCGACTTCGAGCGCGTTGAGGTTGGGGTTTGCGTTCATCCTGGCCTCCTCAGCCCTGAATCCACGGGAGTCTGTCGAGATCGACGTTGCCGCCGGTGACGATGACGCCGACCCTGAGGCCGCGGAACACCCCGGGATTGGCGAGGATCGCGGCGAGGGGCACGGCGCTCGACGGTTCGATGACGATCTTCATGCGTTTCCAGACGGTCTTCATCGCCTCGACGATGGCGGCCTCGGGCACGGTGAGGATGTCGGTCACGCCGGTCCTGACGAAGTGCCAGGTCAGGTCCCTGAGCGGGACCTTCAGCCCGTCGGCCACGGTCTCGGGCGCGTCGTCGGCGATGATCCGTCCGGCGCGGAAGCTGCGGGCGGCGTCGTCGGCCTGCTCGGGTTCGGCGGCATAGACGCGGATGGCCGGGGCGAGGGCGGAGAGCGTGAGGCAGGTGCCCGAGATCATGCCGCCGCCGCCGATCGGGGCGATGACGGCGTCGAGGCCGGGCACCTGCTCGAGCAGCTCGCGCGCGCAGGTGGCCTGTCCGGCGATGACGCGGGGGTCGTTGTAGGGGTGGACGAACTCGGCCCCCGTCTCGGCGACGACGCGGGCGAAGACCGCCTCGCGCGAGGAGGTGGAGGGTTCGCATTCGACGACGCGTCCGCCGTAGCCGGCGACGGCGTCCTTCTTGGCCTGCGGCGCGGTGCGCGGCATGACGACGGTGCAGGGGATGCCGCGGCGCCCCGCGGCGTAGCTGAGCGACAGGCCGTGATTGCCCGAGGAATGCGTGGCCACGCCGCGCGCGGCCGCGGCATCGTCGAGGCCGAAGACGGCGTTGGAGGCGCCGCGCGCCTTGAAGGCGCCGGCCTTCTGCAGGTTCTCGCACTTGAAGTGGAGCCCGGCCCCGGTGGCGGCGTCGAGGTAGGCCGAGGTCAGGACGGGCGTTCGGTGGATGTGGGGGGCGATCCGCGCATGGGCGGCGAGGACGTCGTCGAAGGTCGGGATCCGCATCGGGTCTCTCCTCAGGGGGCCGGGGCGGGCGCGGCGGCGGCCGTGGCGCGGTAATGCGCCTGGGCGGCGGCGACGCCGGAGCCGGGCGTCACCGGCAGGCCGAGATCGGCCATCACCATCTCGGCCGCGGCGATGCCGGCAAGCGCCATCACGTCGGTCATGCTGCCGAGATGGCCGATGCGGAAGACCTTGCCCGCGACCTGGCCGAGGCCGACGCCGAAGGCCACGCCGTAGCGCGCTGCGGCATGGGTGACGATGCGTGTGGCGTCGAAGCCCGGCGGGGTCAGGATGGCGCTGACGGTATCGGATTCGCTGCCCGGCGCGCGGGCGCAGAGCGCGAGGCCCCAGGCCTGCACGGCGGCGCGGACGCCCTGGGCGATGCGGCGGTGGCGGGCGAAGACGTTGTCGAGGCCCTCGGCCTCGAGCAGGGCGACGGAGCGGGTGAGGGCATGGATCAGGTTGACCGGCGGGGTATAGGGGAAGCCGCCGGTGGCGTTGGCCCGCATCATGTCGCGCAGGTCGAAGAAGGCGCGCGGGCAGCGCGCCTTTTCCATCGCCGCGACGGCCTTCGGGCTGACGCCGCAGATGGCGAGGCCGGTGGCCAGCATGAATCCCTTCTGGCTGCCGGTGATGGCGACATCGACGCCCCATTCGTCCATGCGGAAGTCCATCGAGGCGATCGAGGAGACGCCGTCGACGAAGAGGAGCGCGGGATGGCCCGTCTCGTCGAGCGCCCGGCGGATGGCGGCGACGTCGCTGCGCACGCCGGTCGCCGTCTCGTTGTGGGTGACGAGGACGGCCCGGATGGCGTGGCCGGCATCGGCGGAAAGGGCCGCGGCGAAACGGTCGGCCGGCGCGGGAAGGCCCCAGTCCGCCTCGATCACCTCGACATCGAGGCCATGGCGCCGGCAGAGCTCGATCCAGCGCTGCGAGAACATGCCGTGTCGGGCCGCGAGCACCCTGTCGCCGGGCGAGAGCGTGTTCGTCACCGCCGCCTCCCAGGCCCCGGTGCCCGAGGCGGGGAAGATGACCGCCTCTCCGGCCGTGGTGCGCAGGACGCGCCGGACCCCGGCGAGCGCGGGCAGGAGCATCGCGTGGAAGGCCGCCGAACGGTGGTCGATCGAGGGGTAGTCCATCGCCCGGCGGAGTTCCTCGGGGATGTTGGTCGGACCGGGGATGAAGACCGGGTTCTGGGTGGACATCGGACGCTCCCGCCTGCGGGGCGCGACTCTGGCCCCCGGGGGAGAGCCTAGGCCGCGCCGCGGGCCGGCGCAATTTTTTTGAAATATTTTTTCGTTTACGCGGATACGGGCTCATGTCATTGTCCGGAATGGAGAATCCATTTTTTCATCGCGGCCGGAGCCGCAAGGAGGCCCCCGATGCGCGACATGCTCCGTCCGGCGGACCGGCCCTCCGCCCGCTCGCGCGGGCGGCCGAAGGCGTTCCACGACCGGACGGCAGCGGCGGTGATCCAGTCGCTGGACCGCGCGGTCGGGGTGCTGCGCGTCGTGGCGGGCGGAACCGGCCTGTCGCTGACCGAGGTCGCGCAGGCGGCAGGGCAGTCGCCGGCCACCTGCTACCGGATCCTGACGACGCTGCGCCGGCACGGGATCGTCGAGTTCGAGGAGGCCGGGCAGCTGTGGCGGATCGGGCCCGAGGCCTTTCGCATCGGCAGCGCCTTCCTGGGGCGGACGCGGATGAGCGAACTGAGCCGCCCGGTCATGCAGCGCATCATGGCCGAGACGGGGGAGACCGCGAACCTTGCCATCCTCGACGGCACCGAGGTGATGTTCGTGAGCCAGGTCGAGACGAACGAACCGATCCGCGCCTTCTTCCGGCCCGGCACGCGCGGGCCGGGCCATGCCTCGGGGATCGGCAAGGCGATCATGGCCTGGCTGCCCGCGGCGCGGCTGGAGGGGCTGCTCGGCGGGACGCTCGAGCGCTTCACGCCGCGCACGCGGGCGACGGCGGAGGCGCTGCGCGAGGATCTTGCGGCGATCCGCGTCCGCGGCTGGGCGGTCGACGACGAGGAGCGCACCGAAGGGATGCGCTGCATCGCCGCGCCGGTCTTCAACCAGTGGGGCGAGCCCGTCGCCGGGATCTCGGTCTCGGGCCCGGCGGTGAGGATGCGCCCGGTGCGGGACGAGGCGACCGGCCGGCTTGTCCGCGCCGCGGCCGACGAGATCACCCGCGCGACGGGCGGGGTGGTGCCGCCCGCGGCGGGCGGGGCCGGGGACTGAGGCGGGGGGATCGCGCCCATGCCGCTTCGAAGCGGCATGGACGGGCCTTCGAAGGCCCGTCGCCGGCCGCGCGCGCGGCCGGCGCGGCGGCGCCTATCGCAGCCGGTCGGCGATCGTGGCGCGCAGGGTGGGCATGAAGCCGGGGTAGTCGGGCGGAAAGCTCAAGTAGGGCGCCCCGTCCCCGGAGACATTGGCGGCCAGGCCGCGTTCGGTGCCCGAAAGGTGGAAGAGCAGGACCGCCAGGACATCGCTGCTGACCCAGGGGTCGTCGTACCAGAAGGTATGCGACCCCGCCGGCACCGCGTCCATCGTCTCGGGCGTGATGCGCAGGACCTCGATGTCGCCGGCCCGGGCGGCGCCGAGCAGCCAGTCCGCCTCGGCCGGGCCGAGTTCGCGCAGGTCGGGCCGGCCGGCGCGCGAACCCCGCGTCACCGCCTGGGACAGCCTGAGGGCGCTGTCGCCGAGGTTGACCATCGCGGTGGTGCGCCCCGCGAGGGGCGCATAGGCGGCGGCGTCCTGCACGAAGGTGCGGAAGTCGGCATCCGGCGCGGCATGCAGCACCTCGCCCACGCGGCGCGCCGCCGCGGGATCGTCCTTCGCCAGCCGGGCGAGGGCGGTGCTGCCGACCGTCGCCCCGGCGCTGTAGGTCATGACGTGGATCCGCTCGGCTGCGGTCCGCTCGGCCAGGGCAGAGATGAGCGCGGCGAGCTGCGGCCCGCTGCCATAGGCGTTGCGCACGTCCAGCAGGTAGCGCAGGAAGTTCTCGGCCGTCGGCCAGACGAAGCCGATGACCACCGCATTGCGCCCCGAATAGTGGCGCAGCAGCGCGGCCTGGCCGAGGCCGCGTTCGACGGTGGTGTTGGCGCCGTGGACATAGATGACGATGTCGCGGGACCGGCTGGCCGCGAGCGCGGCGTCGATCGCCGCGAACCAGTCCGCGCCCGCCGCGGGGTCGCCGCCCTCGAAGGGGATGCTCGCCGTCTCGCGCAGGGAAGTGAGGTGGACGAAGGGCCGCTCGTCGCTGCCCGCGCCGGTCGACCATTCGACGATCTGGTCGAGCGTCGTGCTGTCGTCGCCGATGCGCAGCTCTGCCGTGCCGAGATGCAGGCTGTCGTCGGGCAGGACGGTATAGGTGCGGTCGTCCGGCGGCCCGTAGGGCTGGCGGCTGGTGGCGTAGAAGACCTCGAGCCCGGCGCCGCTGGCGAGGTCCTCGCCGAAGCCCTGGCTTTCGCGGTCGATCCCCTGCAGCACGAGCGGGGCCGGCATCAGCCGCATCGGCGGGGGATACCAGACGAAGAAGGCGGGGACGCCCGCCGCGAGGGGGAGGGGAAGGACGGCGATCTTCTTCATCGGGGCGGTGCTTTCCGGCTGCCTGCCTTCTGATAGCTGCGGGTGGCCGGCAACGGAAGCGTTTCGGGGGCGGCGGCGCCCGGGAAGGGGCGGCCGTCGGCAGCCCGGTTGCGCCGGTCACTCTGGCCCCCGCCGCGCCGGCATGCCAATCTGGCCGCGGGGAGGGCAGACATGTCGAAGATCATCATCTCCTGCGCGGTGACGGGATCCATCCATACCCCGTCGATGTCGCCGTACCTGCCGGTGACGCCCGACGCCATCACCGAAAGCGCGGTCGGCGCGGCGGCGGCGGGGGCGGCCATCCTGCACCTGCATGCCCGCCGCCCCGCGGACGGCCACCCCTCGGCCGATCCCGCGCATTGGGCAGCCTTCCTGCCGGCCATCGCGGCGCGGACGGATGCCGTCGTCAACATGACGACCGGGGGCTCGGCGATCATGACGCTGGAGGAGAGGCTGGCCGCGCCGAAGCGCTTCGCGCCCGAGATGTGCAGCCTGAACATGGGGTCGATGAACTTCGCCCTCTATCCGATGATCGCGCGGATCGCGGAATGGCGCTTCGACTGGGAAAGGCCGTTCCTCGAGCGCACCGAGGACATGGTGTTCAGGAACACGCCGAAGGACATCGCGACGATCCTGCGCGAGATGGGCGAGGAGCGCGGGGCGCGGTTCGAGTTCGAGTGCTACGACATCGGGCACCTGACGATGCTGAAGCACTTCGTGGACCGGGGCGCGGTGCGGCCGCCCTTCTTCATCCAGTTCGTCTTCGGCGTCCTCGGCGGGATGGCGGCCGAACCCGACACGCTGACGCATCTGAAGCGCACGGCCGACAGGCTGTTCGGTTCGGACTACCTGTTCTCGGTCCTTGCCGCCGGCCGCGCGCAGGTGCCGATGGCCACGATGGCGGCGGCGATGGGCGGGCATGTGCGCGTCGGCCTGGAGGACAACCTGTGGATCGGCAAGGGGCGGCTGGCGCAGAGCAACGCCGAACAGGTGCGGCTGATCCGGGGCATCGTCGAGGGGCTGGGCCGCGAGGTCGCGACGCCCGGCGAGGCGCGGGCGATGCTGGGGCTGAAGGGGCGCGGGGAGACGGGGTCTTGATCCGGCCGGCCGGACCGGGGGACGTGGGCGTGCTGCGCCGGCTGCTGCAGGCGCTGTCGGACCAGGACGGCGGGCCTGCGGTCGCCCCGGAGGCCGCGCTGCTGGCGCACGGTTTCGGCGCCCGGCCGCTCTACCGGGCGCTGCTGGCCGAGGACGCAGGCGGCGAGGCGCTGGGGACGATCGTCTTCTTCCCCGACTTCTCGACCCATCGCGGCGAGCCCGGCCTTTTCGTCCAGGACATCTATGTCGTGCCGGCAGCGCGCGGGCGGGGCCTCGGCCGGGCGCTTCTGGGCGCGGCGCTGCGGGCGCAGGACTGGGGCGCGGCCTATGTGACGCTTGGCGTCGAGCCCGCCAATGCGGCCGCAAGGCGGTTCTATGCGCGCGAGGGCTTCCGCCCGCGCGGCTACGACTTCCTGATCGCCGACGGGCCGGCGCTGGAAAGGCTGATGACGGCATGATCTGCGTCTTCGACGAGGTGCAGCGGGCGCACGACCCGCAGATGTTCCTGTCCTCGGGCGCCCCCCGGCCCTGCCCGGAGAAGCCCGCGCGGATCGACGCCCTCCTGGCCGGCGTCCGGCGCCTGGACCTGCCCGTCGAGGCGCCGCCCGATGCCGGGATGGCGCCGATCCGGGCCGTCCATCCCGACCGCTACCTGTCGTTCCTGCAGACGATCCACGACCGCTGGCGGCGCATCGAGGGCGCCTCGGAGGAGGTGATCCCGAACGTCCACCCCGCCAGCCGCAGCGACGGCTATCCGAAATCGGCCGTCGGGCAGGCCGGATTCCACATGACCGACACGTCCTGCCCGATTTCGGGCGCGACCTGGGGCGCGGCCTATGCCAGCGCCCAGACGGCGCTGCACGCGGCCGGGCTGGTCCTGGGCGGCCGGCGGGCCGCCTATGCCCTGGCCCGCCCGCCGGGCCATCATGCCTTTGCCGAACTGGCGGGAGGGTTCTGCTACCTGAACAACAGCGCCATCGCCGCCGAGCGGCTGGCGCGGGCCGGGCGGCGGGTGGCGATCCTTGACATCGACCTGCATCACGGCAACGGCACGCAGGGCATCTTCTACGAGCGCGGCGACGTGCTGACCGTGTCGGTCCATGCCCATCCCGAGCGCTTCTACCCCTTCTTCTGGGGCTATCCCGAGGAGACGGGCAGGGGCGAGGGCGAGGGGGCGAACCTGAACCTGTGCCTTGCGCGCGGCACCGGGGACGAGGGGTTCCGCGCCGCGCTGGGGCAGGGGCTGGAGCGGATCGCCCTGTGGGGCGCGGACATGCTGGTCCTGGCGCTGGGGCTTGACGCCTTCGCAGGCGACCCTTTCGCGGGGCTGGCGGTGACCACGCCGGGCTTCGCCGCCATCGGGCGCGACATCGCGGCGGCGGGGCTGCCGGTCTGCATCGTGCAGGAGGGCGGCTATCTGTGCCCCGAGCTTGGCGACAATCTTGCGGCGGTGCTGGGGGCCTTCCGGTGAGGCCGGACCTGGCGGGGGAATTCCTGCCGGACCCCGGCGTGACCTTCCTGAACCACGGTGCCTTCGGGGCCTGTCCGCGCCCGGTCCTGGCCGCCCAGCGGCGCTGGCAGACGCGGATGGAGCGCCAGCCCGTCGCCTTCCTCGACCCCGGCCGCGACCTAGTGCGGCGGATGCGGGAGGCGATGGCGCGGCTGGCCGGGGAGCTGGGGGCGGCGCCCGGCGACATCGTCGCGCAGGTCAACACGACCCAGGCGCTGGCGGTGGTCGCGCGGTCGCTGCCGCTGGGTCCGGGCGACGAGATCGTCACCACCGATCACGAATATGCCGCGATGGAGAAGCTCTGGGCGGACGTGGCGCGGCGGGCCGGCGCGCGGGTCGTCGTGGCGCGGGTGCCGCTGCCGCTGACGGACGCGGCGGCCTTCACGGCGGCGGTGGCGGGGGCCTTCACCTCGCGCACGCGGGTGCTGTTCCTGAGCCACGTCACCTCGCCCACGGCGCTGGTCCTGCCGATCGGGCCGGCGATCGCGGCGGCCCGGGCGCGCGGCATCCTGAGCGTGATCGACGGGGCGCACGGGCCGGGGCTGCTGCCGCTGGACCTGGGCGGGCTCGGCGCGGACTTCTATGCGGGCAACTGCCACAAGTGGCTTCTGGCGCCGAAGGGGACGGGCTTCCTGCATGCCAGGCGCGAGGTGCAGGCCCTGGTCCAGCCCTGCGCGATCAGCCACGGCTGGACGGCAGAGGGCGCCTCGCCGGGGCCCTTCGGCAACCCCGCCTTCGTCGATGCGCTGGAATTCCAGGGCACGCGCGACCCGACGGCCTTTCTGGCGATCCCGGCCGCGATCGCGTTCCGCGCCCGGCACGGCTGGCCGGCGGTGATGGCGCGCTGCCGCGACCTGGCACAGGACTTCGCGGCGCGGATGGGGCGGCGGACGGGCCTGCCGCCCCTGTCTGCGCCGGAGGCCTGCGCGCCGCAGATGGTGGCGCTGCCGCTGCCGCAATGCGAGCCTGCGGCGCTGAAGCGGGCGCTTCTGGAGCGGCACGGGATCGAGGTGCCCTGCCATGTCTGGGGCGGGCGGGCGCTGCTGCGGGTTTCGGTGCAGGCCTATAACGGTGCGGGCGACCTCGACCGGCTGGAGGCGGCGCTGGCGCGCGAGCTGGGTCTGTAGGGCGGGAAGGAGAGGGGCGAGGGGTTCCACCCCTCGCGCTCCCCGGGAGTATTTGGGCCAGGATGAAGGGGGCGGGCGGGGGGCGGACCGGCGGCGGGCCTAGCCCCAGTCGCCCAGAAGGATGTTGCGCGTCACCTGCTCGACCTGGCGTTCGCGGGCGATGAGGCCCGCCACCCATTCGCAGGACCCGGCGTTGAAGACCGCGCCGCGGCCGCGCCGGTATTCGGCCATGCAGCCGTTGCCGCGGCTGGCAAGCCCCATCGTCTCGTCGTCGACGCGGCCGTAGACGATGCGGGCCACCTCCTCGGCGTCGTAGCGGCCGATGAAGCGGTCCTCGTCATGGGGGCCGGTCGAATGGGCGAGGGTCGTCGCGGGCGACAGGCCGACGATGACGAGTTCGCCCTCGAGCCCGCTGCCGGGGGCGGGATGGGGCAGGCCCTTGCGCATCTCGTAGTCGATCCCGTCGACCTCGTAGCCGAAGACCTTCGAGGCGGCGCCGAGCACGTCGCCGTAGCCGAGGCCGGTTCCGGCGAGCGACCAGTGGTCCGGGCGCCAGATCGTGAAGCCGCCCGCGCCGTGGGCGGCGCAGCGGCTCCAGCCGGCATAGACGCCCATCGACCCGGTGAGGCCCATGGAGGCGGCGGCGGGCCGGCCGGTGAAGGGGTGGTCCCAGTAGCTTGTCAGCCGCGTCCGGTCGCCCTGCATGGCGGGATCCTCGGCCTCGGCGCGGTACTTGTAGCAGGTCTGGGTGGCGAGGTCGGCGCTGAGCCGGGTCTGCCAGAAGAAGTTGCCGGCGAAGCGCGCGACCCGGCCGCCCGCGGCGACATGGGCATCGAGATGGTCGCGCATCTCCCAGGTCCAGTATTCGTCGTGCCCGACGATGAGGACGCGGTCGTAGGGGGCGAGGAGGCCCGGATCGCGGTGCAGGTCGTGCTGGGTGGCATAGTCGAGGGCGATGCCCTGGCCTTCGCACCAGAGCGCGAAGGGCCGTTCGAAGGCCGCCCAGCCCGAGGAGGCGTATTTCTTGGAGAGCCCGTTGGCGCGGGCGAACTCCATGTGCGGATAGCGCGGGCGCGACAGGAGCGGCGAGGCGTGGGGGATGCGGGGTGCGCCCGCGGGCCAGGCGACGAAGCCCTGCGCCCAGGGCCGCAGGAGCGAGACTTCGGCCGCGAATTCGACCCCGTGCGGGCCGGTCAGGCCCTGGTAGTGGTTGGACCCGCCCCAGTCGTTGTAGGCGCACCAGGTGCCGGTTGCGAGCAGGAAGAGGATGCGCGCGGCCGGGCGGGCGGGGCGCAGGACGAACATGTGCTGCGAGGCATGGCCGGGGACCGCGAAGGTCACGGTGTAGACCCCGGAGGGCCAGTCGGCGGGGATGGCGAGGCGGTGGCGCTCGGGCCAGCCGCAGCCGGTGACCGAGCAGTCGGGCGGGGTGAAGGCGAAGCCGCCGGGGATGACGGTCTGAAGCACGGTCTGCGGGACGAGGCCGTCGCGGGCAATCGTCACCTGCACGCGTGCGGCCGAGGCGACGCCGTGCAGCGCGAGCGTCTCGCCGGGGGCGTAGCTCAGGCGGTCGGTGTAGCCCCAGGCCTGCGGGCGGGAGAAGTCCGGGTCCACCGTCTGGTAGTAGAAGCCGGTCACCGGGTCGCCGTCGTCCCCGGGGCCGGCGACGAAGAAGCCGCGCAGGCTCATCGCATCCCCTCGGCGAAGGCGCGGGCGAGGAAGTCCCCGGTCGCGCGCAGGTAGGTTTCCACGTTGCCGCGGCGGAAGATGCCGTGGCCCTCGTCGGCGAAGAGCAGGGCCTCGTGCGGGATGCCGAGCGCCGTCATCTCGCGGATGGCGGCATGTGTGTTCTCGGGCCCGACATTGGTGTCGGCGAGGCCGTGGACGACGAGGACGTGGCCGCGCACGGAGTCGATGAAGGCGCCGGGCGAGGCATTGGCATACTTGTCGGGCAGGGCCTCGGGCGGGCCGCCCATCATCTCCTCGCTGTAGGACCGGCCCCAGGGCATCCCGGTCTCGGCATAGTCGATGTCGAGCCGGTACATCCCGCACATCGGGATCGCGGCGGTCACGAGATCGGGGGCGCGGGTGATCTGGTACCAGGCCGAGAAGCCGCCGTAGGAATTGCCGGCGACGGCCACCGGGCCGGGCAGGCCGGCGGCCAGGGCGGCCTCGATCCCGGCGCGGATGTCGGCCTGTTCGCGGCCGCCCCAGCCATCCTCCTTGACCTTCTCGCGCCAGCGCCGGCCGAAGCCGGTCGAGCCGCGATAGTTGGGATCGAGCACGGCATAGCCGGACTGGACCCAGAACTGCACCCGGGGATTGACCCAGTCCTCGGAATGCCAGGTCGGGCCGCCATGGACATAGGCGATGAGCCCCTTCGGCACGCCCCGGGGGCGGTAGAGGAAGCCCTGCACCGTCTCGCCGTCGGGCGAGACCCAGGTGAAGTCGGCCGGTCGGGTGTGGCGGCGCCCGGGCTCGGGCGCGGGCGCGGCCAGCGTCAGGCAGCTTCCGTCGGGCATGACGCGCAGGAGGACGTGGGGCGCGTCGGCATCGTAGGCCTCGGCGAGCCAGCCGCCGTCGGGCAGGCCGGCATGGGGCAGCAGCGACCGGCGCCCCGACCGGTTGGGCAGCGGCCGGATGGCCCCGGCGGCGGAGACGGTGACCGGCCGGGTCCAGGCCCGGTCATGGGCGATGCAGGCGAAGGCGCCGCCCGCGCCCGGCACGACGGCCAGCGGGCGCAGGCCGGGCTCGCCGGCCAGAAGCGTCACCGCCCCTGTGTCGGCATCGACGGTGCCGAGCACGTCGCGCGCCCCGTCATCGGCGACGAAGGCGATGCGGCGGTCGTCGATCCAGTCGCCGGTGACGGCGTTGGACGGGCCGAGGTCCAGCACCTTGCGCAGGTTCGCCCCGTCGGTGTCCATCACCCAGAGCTGGGTGCCGCCGGGGGCGCGGAGATTGCGCGGCCAGAGCAGCCGGCGGCCATCGGGCGAGAGGGTGACTCCCTGGCCGAAGGGCGCATCGCAGCGTGCAAGGCAGGTCCGCGCCCCGGTCGCGATGTCCTGGCGCCAGACCTGCCCGCCTTCGGTGACGCGGCCCGTGGCATAGTCGAAATTCGCCACGAAGTAGACCGCGGCGGCATCGGGCGACAGGACGCCGCCGTAGACGTAGTGGCTGTCCTGGGCGGGCGTCAGCTCCGTGAGGCGGCCGCCCGCGGCCCGGTCGAGCAGGATCAGGCGATCGCGTTCGCTGGCATTGCGCGACTGGGCGAGGACGAGGCGCCCGCCATCCTGCGACACGTCCCGGATGAGGAAGTGGTCGCTGCCCGCGGTCAGCCGGACGGGCGGGGCCGAGCCGTCGGTCGGCGCGCACCAGACATCCTCGGTCTCGCTCAGGCCCGACCAGGTCCAGAAGGCCCAGCGCCCGTCGCCCGAGGCGCGGACATTGGCGATCTGGGGCAGCGCCGCCCACAGGGCGGCGAGATCGGGGGTCATGGCGGGCCCTTCTTCTGCATGGCGCCGGTCCCCCTATCCTTCGCCGGCGAAGTGGCAGGCCGCAAGCCTGCCGCCGAAGTCGCGCAGCGCAGGACGTTCGGTGCGGCAGATCGCGGCCGCGCGCGGACAGCGCGAGGCGAAGACGCAGCCGGGCGGGGGCCGCAGCGCCGAGGGCAGTTCCCCGGGAAGCGCGGTGCCGATCCGCCCCTTCTCGCGCCGGGGGTCGGGTTCGGGCACGGCCTCCATCAGCGCACGGGAATAGGGATGCAGCGGCCGTTCGTAGAAGGCGTCGCGCGGCGCCTTCTCGACGACGCGGCCGAGGCACATCACCATCACCTCGTGGCTGATGTGGCGGACGACCGCGAGGTTGTGGGAGATGAAGACGAGCGCGAGGCCCATGCTGTCCTGAAGGTCCATGAGCAGGTTCACCACCTGCGCCTGGATCGACACGTCGAGGGCCGAGACCGGCTCGTCGCAGACGATGAGCTTCGGGCGCCCGACGACGGCCCGCGCGATGCCGACGCGCTGGGCCTGGCCGCCGCTGAGTTCGTGGGGATAGCGGCCGGCGAAGCCCTCGCCCAGGCCGACGAGGCGCAGGGCCTCGGCGGCGCGGTCCCGGCGCGCGGCGCGCGACAGGCCGGGTTCGAACGTGGCCAGCGGGCGCGAGACGATCCGGCCGAGCGTCATCCGCGGGTCGAGTGCCGCGACCGGGTCCTGGAAGATGATCTGCATGTCCGACCGCCGGCGGCGCAGCGCCCCTGCGGGCATCGCCGTGACGTCCTGGCCGAGCCACAGGACCCTGCCGGCCGAGGGCTCGATCAGCCGCAGGAGCGCGCGCCCGAGGGTGGACTTGCCGCAGCCCGATTCGCCGACGATGCCGAGCGTCCGACCGGCCTCGACGCGCAGCGACACGTCGTGGACGACGGGGATGACGCGCGCCCGGGCGAGGAGGCCGCCGCCGGCGACGGGATAGCCTGCCGAGAGGTCCCGGGCCTCGAGCAGGGCGGTCATGCCGGCACCCCGGCGACGTGGCAGGCGACGCGGCGCCCCTGTCCGGCGAGCGGCGGGCGGATTGCCGTGCAGGCGGCGATGCGGTCTGCGCAGCGCGGCGCGAAGGGGCAGCCGGGAAGTGCCGCGCCCCCCGCCCGCGGGGTGCCGGGAATGGTGCCGAGGCGCGCGGTCAGGGCATCGGCGAGGCGCGGCGTGGCGGCGAGCAGGCCCCTGGCATAGGGATGGCGGGGGGCGTCGAACACCGTCTCGGCGGGCCCTTCCTCCATGATGCGGCCGCCATAGAGGACGATCACCCTGTCGCAGAGCCGCGCCACCACGCCGAGGTCGTGGGTGACGAGGATGACCGCGGTCCCCGTCTCGCGCGAAAGCTCGGCGATCAGGTCGAGGACCTGGGCCTGGATCGTGACGTCGAGTGCGGTCGTCGGCTCGTCGGCGAGCAGCAGGGCGGGGCGCACGAGCAGCGCCATGGCGATCATCACGCGCTGGCGCATCCCGCCCGAGAATTCGTGCGGGTAGCGGCGGGCGCGGGCGGCCGCGTCGGGGATGCGGACGCGTTCGAGCATGGCGACGGCGGCCTTCGCGGCCTCGTCCCGGCTCATCCCGCGGTGGACGATCAGCCCCTCGGCGAGCTGGTCGCCGACGCGCTGGTAGGGGTTGAGCGAGGTCATCGGGTCCTGGAAGATCATCGAGATCGCGTCGCCGCGGATGGTGTCGAGCCCGGCCGGGGGCATGCCGACAAGGTTCTGCCCGCGGAACAGCGCGGCCCCGGACGCGCTGCCGTTGCGGGCCAGAAGGCCCATGAGGGCGAAGAGGATCTGGCTCTTGCCCGAGCCGCTCTCGCCGACGATGCCGAGGATCTCGCCGGGGGCGACGTCGAAGGAGACGCCGTCCACCGCCCGGGCCGTGCCGTCGGGCAGGCGGAAGTCGACCGCGAGGTCGCGCACCGAGAGCAGGGGTTCAGCGGTCATTGGGATCGAAGGCATCGCGCAGCCCGTCGGCGATGAAGTTGAGGCAGAAGAGCACCGCCGCCAGCATCGTGCCCGGCAGCAGCAGCAGGCGCAGGTCGCTGTCCATGGCCGCGGTGCCGGCCTGGATGAGGTTGCCCCAGCTGGCCTGAGGTTCCTTGATGCCGATGCCGAGGAAGGACAGGAAGGATTCCGACAGGATCACCTCGGGCACGAGGAGCGAGCCGTAGACGATGACCACGGACAGGCAGTTGGGCACGATGTGGCCGAGCACGATGCGGCTGCCCCGCATGCCGCCGGCGCGGGCGGCCTCGACGAATTCGCGGCGCGCGAGCGACTGGGCCTGGGCGCGGACGATGACGGCGGGGGTGAGCCAGAGGGTGAAGACGATCGCCGCGAAGAGCGCGAGGTTGCCGCCGCCGAAGACGAGGCTGAGCAGGATGACGAGGATCACGTAGGGAAAGCCGTAGAGGATCTCGACGAAGCGCATCATCAGCCCGTCGGTGCGGCCGCCCGCATAGCCGGCGATGGCGCCGTAGAGGACGCCGATGACCCCGGCGACGAAGGCCCCGAGGAAGCCGATGGCGAGCGATACCCGGCCCCCTTCCAGTGTGCGCACGAGCAGGTCTCGCCCGTAGTCGTCGGTGCCGAAGGGATGGGGCGAGGTCAGGTCGATCGGGGCGAGGATGTAGTCGAAATCGGCATCCTCGCCGGTGAAGGGAAAGAGGAACGGGCCGAGGAAGCAGGCCGCGACGATGAAGGCGAGGACCACCACCCCCGCCATCGCCAGCCGGTTGCGGGCGAAGCGGTCGAGCTGCAGGCGCAGGGTGCTTCGGCCGGGCGGGGGGGCGGTCTCGTCGAGGGGCAGCCCGTCAGCCATGGCGCACCCGCGGGTCGAGCCAGCCGCGCAGGAGGTCGGTCAGGATGTTGAAGGCGATGACGAGGCCGCCGTAGACGATGGTGATGCCCATGACGAGGGGATAGTCCCGGTTGAGTGCTGCGTCGACGAAATGCCGCCCGATGCCGGGCACGGCGAAGATCGTCTCGATGAGGATCGAGCCGGTGATGATCGCGGCGGTCGCCGGGCCGAGATAGGCGATGACCGGCAGCAGCGTGCCCGTCATCGTGTGGCGCAGGATGACGCGGGGCTCGCCGATGCCCTTGGCGCGGGCGGTGCGCACGTAGTTCTCGCGCAGCGTCTCGATCATCGAGGTCCGGGTGAGGCGCGAGATGTAGGCGATGTTGGGCAGGGCGAGGACGAGGACCGGCAGGACGAGCGACCGCCAGCCGCCGCCGATCCCGCCGACGGGCAGCCATTCGAGGCGCAGCGCGAAGATCGCCTGGGCGAGCGGGCCGATGACGAAGATCGGCACCGCGATGCCGACGACGCCGATCGTGCCGGCGAGGTAGTCCGCCGCGCTGTTGCGCCGCAGCGCCCCGGCGATGCCGAGGGCGACGCCGACCAGCGAGGCCACGACGATGGCCCAGAAGCCGATCGTCAGCGACCAGGGCAGGCCGGCGGCGATCAGGTCGTTGACCGAGTAGTCGCGGAAGCGCATCGAGGGGCCGAAGTCACCCTGCGC
This sequence comes from Paracoccaceae bacterium, assembly GCA_026417295.1. Lineage (GTDB taxonomy): Bacteria > Pseudomonadota > Alphaproteobacteria > Rhodobacterales > Rhodobacteraceae > JAOADN01. The sequence continues at coordinate 11,179 of JAOADN010000028.1, read as the reverse complement.
GAGGCCGCGGACGTAGCGCGCGAACTGCATCCAGACGGGTTCGTCGAGGTGATACTTGGCCTTGATGTTCTCGAGCACCTCGGGCGAGATCTTGCGGTTCTTCGAGAAGGGCCCGCCGGGCGCGAGGCGCATCATGAAGAAGGTCAGCACGACGAGGGCCGCCAGCGTCAGCCCCCCGTCCCACAGCCTCTTGCCGATGAAGCGCAGCATCCCGTCGCGGGGGGCGGGGGGCCGTGCGGCCCCCGCCCGGCCCTCCTAGTCGAGCGTCAGGAACTGCGAGTTGTAGTAGCCCGCCGGCGAGGGAACCCATGTCCTGACACCGGGCTTGACCAGCTGGCGCTGCGGCTGGATGGCCATCGGCGAGAAGATGTAGTCGTCCAGCAGGATCTTCTCGGCGATGGCGAGCTTCTCGTTGCGGGCGGCCCGGTCGGTCTGCTCGGCCGCCACGTCCATCGCCGCGTCGTATTCCGGCTTGACCCACTGGTAGCCCGGTTCGGCCGAGGGCCGCATGTAGCTGAGGAAGGTCTCGGCGCCGGCGAAGTCGCCCACCAGATTGTCGGAGAACACGTCCCAGTCCATCGTGTAGAACTCGTCGAGCCAGGCCTTGCGTTCCATCGCGTTGACCGTCGTCTCGACCCCGAGGACCTTCTTCCACATCAGCGCGACGCCCTGGGCGCGCTTGGTGGAATCCTCGGACACGGTGGAGGTGATCGAGATGCGCAGCGGGTTGTCCGGCCCGTAGCCCGCCTTGGCGTAGAGCTCCCTGGCCAGCGCCTCGCGTTCGGCCTGGGTCATCGACGCCTCGGCGATCGAGGGCCCGTGATAGGTCGGATCGAAGCCGCCGGCGAAGGCGAAGGAGGGGATCGCCCCGCCCTTGACGATCTTGCCCTCGAGCGTCTCGCGGTCGATGGCGAGGGTCAGGGCGCGCCTCAGGTCGATGTTGTCGAAGGGCGGCCGGGTGAGGTTGAAGCTGTAATAGGTGACCTCGGTCGAGGGCGAGATGAAGACCTGGTCCGGCATCTCGGCCTTCAGCGCCTCGATCTGGTTGATCGGGATGTCGTAGGTCACGTCGATCTCGCCGGCGCGGTAGCGCTTGAGTTCGGTATTGACGTCCTCGGTCACGTGATACTTGACGAAGGGGATCTTCACGTTGGCCGCATCCCAGTAGTTGGGGTTGCGTTCCAGCAGCACGTGGCTTTGCGGCACGACCTCGCGGATGACATAGGCGCCGTTCGAGACGACCCTGGCGGGGTCTATGAACACACCCGGGCCGCCCGCATCGAAGGACGGCTTGTGCAGGGGCGCCATCTGGAAGGCGCCCATGAGGTCGAGGATGTGGGGGGCGGGCGTCTCCATCTCGACGACGACGGTCCGGTCGTCGGGCGCGGTGACGCCGAGGCCGGACGTGTCGGTCGTCTCGCCGTTGGCGATGGCGGCCGCACCCTTCACCTTGATGGTCGAGTAGAAGTAGTAGCCCTTTTCCGATCCGGTCGCGGGATCGAGCGTGCGCAGCACGCCGTTCACGAAGTCACGGGCGACGAGCGGGTCGCCGTTGGACCATTTCAGCCCCTCGCGCAGGTGGAAGGTGTAGGTCCGGCCGTCCTCGCTCACGTCCCAGCTCTCGGCGGCGCCGGGCTGGATGACCCCGCCGGGGCCGAAGGTGATGAGCCCCTCGTAGGCATCCTGGAGGATCCAGCCGGCGGCGGCGTCGAAGTTGATCTGGGGATCGAGCGAGGACCATTCCGACCCGATGCCCCGGTCGAGCGTGTCGTCGGCAAGCGCGGGCACCGCCGCGGCGAGCGCGCCGCCGAGCAGGAGCCCGCAGATGGCGTTCCGCAGTCTCGCTTTCATGGACATGTCTCCCTGTTCTTCGTCTTGCGGTTCCCGTGGTTCAATCGGACAAGAGATGGCCGGTGCGGACGACCGTGCTGCCCGCGACATGGGCGAGCGACTGGCCGCGCAGGCAGGAGGGCCAGAGCTCGCGGCGGAACATCAGGCCCGAAACCGGGGCCGGGACAGGGGCGCGGCTGCCGGTCTCGGGGTCGGTGACATGGGCGAGGATCTGGCCTTCGGCGACCTTCGCCCCGGGCGCCACGGCCCAGGTCACGACGCCGCCCTGGGGCGCGAAGACCTCGGCCGCGCCGCCGAGCGGCAGCCGGGGTGCATCCGGATGGGCGGGGGCGTCGGGCCAGCCGGTGACGGCACCGATGGCGGCGAGGAAGGTCATCAGGTTGCGGGCATCGGCCGCTGCAGTGCCGTCGTCGACGTCGAACTGGCCGCGGTATTCGAGCGTGGTCGAGAAGCAGCCGTCGGGCACCGGGAAGCGGTCGCCGAAGCGTTCGCGCAGCCGCAGCCAGGGAACCGTGTGCGCCTCGTCGAAGGCATTGCCGCCCGAGACGTCCTGGATGAGGGCGAGCTCTGCCCCGACGGCGCGGCAGAGCAGCGCGGTATCCGCGGGCCGCGCCGGCGAGGCGTAGAGGTGCATGACGGCGAAGTGGTCGCAGTGCAGGTCGAGCACGTAGTCGGCATCGCAGGACCAGCCGAGGAGGGCGCGGCGCCATTCCTGAAGCGCCGAATTCGCCGGCAGCCCGGCCACCGCGTCGCGGAAGGCCTTGCGGATCGTCGCGAGGTTGGCCGCCGGGTCAGGGCCGAGGCGGCCCTCGAGCGCGTCGCCGCAGAGCGCCGCCAGTTCCGGCCAGCCGCGGTTGAAGTTCGACAGGGTCTCGGCCTCGATCCGGCCGAGCGGCCGCTGGAAGGCCCATTGCGACAGGCCGAGGGGATTGGCGAAGGGCACGACGAGGACCTCGCCCGTCACCCGCGCGGCGGCGAGCAGCGGCAGGAGATGCTGGAGGATCAGGATGCCCGGCATCTCGTCGGCGTGGAGCCCGGCCTGGAGATAGACCCTGGGTGCGGCGCCGGGCGACCCGAAGCGGTGGCAGACGAGGGAGCGGCGCGTGCCCGCGCTGTCGCCGGTCAGCTGAACCGTCTCGGATGCCATGAACCCCACGCTCGGCCCTGCCGCCGCGGCGCCAAGCTTGGACCCGGCCCGGCGGGCGCGTCAAGCCGGGGCATGGGCTGCCCCCGCGTCAGCCGTCGATGCGCGCGCCCATGATGGCCAGCGCCTGCTGGTAGACGCTGGCGGCGTTCCATTCCTTGAGGACGGCGAAGTTGGGCTCGCCCGGCTGGTAGCCGGCGCCGGGCTTCCAGCCCTTCTGGCGCAGGAAGTTCGCCGTCGAGGCGAGCGCGTCGGTCTGGTTGGTGAAGTCGATGCGGCCGTCGCCGTTGCCGTCGACGCCGTAGGCCAGGGCATTGCCCGGCAGGAACTGGGTATGGCCGAGCTCGCCATGCCTTGCCCCGACGGTGCCGGCGTCGATCTCGCCCCTGTCCACGAGCTTCAGCGCGGCGATCAGGTGGGGCGTGAAGAAGTCGCTGCGGCGGCAGTCGTAGGCCAGCGTCGCGATGGCCGAGACGACGTTCGTGTCGCCCATGAAGTTGCCGAAGCCGGTCTCCATCCCGTGGATGGCGATGAGGATGCCCGCGGGCACGCCATAGGCGCGTTCGAGGCCGGCGTAGAAGTCGGGGTTCCTTGCCTTGCGCGACCGGCCGATGGCGACGATGTCGGCGGCGCCGCGGACGGCCATGAACTTCTCGAGCGAGTACTTGAAGCTCTTCTGCCCGCGGTCGGCCGCGATCGTCGCGCGGGAATAGGAGCTGCCCATGAGCGCGGCGATGCCGCGCCTGCCGACGCCCGCTGCCTTCGCCTCGGCGGCCATGAGGGGCTTCCAGGCCTCGTAGCCGGCACCGGTGGCGGAGCAGGGGGCCGCGGCAGCGGGCAGGGCGGGGGCGAGGGAAAGGGCTAGCGAGAGGGAGAGGCCGGCGAGGACGGATGTCAGGCGGAGCGAGGCCACAGGGCACCCCTTAACGGACGGACGCGGGCGCCACTCTAGCGGCGCCCGCGCGCTTCGCAACGGGGGAAGCCCGCGCGGTCATGCGCGGGCGGAACGGCCGCGCAGGGGACGGCCCTGCCGTTCGCCCGGCCGCAGCGCCCTCAGGTGGCCGCGATGCAGATGGAACGCAGCGTGGACCGGATGAACGATTCGGACATGCCCACGAGTCCGGTCGGGGCATTCGCGTAGGAATGCGAGCCCGCGCCGACGCGAAGGGCGCCTCCGGCGGCCGGCACCGCCCGGGTCAGGATCACCCGGCGCGATCCCCTGATCCGCTGGTTGCCGCCCCAGATCCCCGGCGCGACCTGGGTGGCGACCCAGTCGGCCCTTGACGACGACGACCCGTCGGAATGCTCGGCCGTCATGATCAGGTCCGCGACCGACCATGTCGCCGCGAGCGCCGCCCAGGCCGACACGCTGACATCCGTGCTGAAGTCGGCCGTGACCGTGACGCTCGTGTAGCCCGGGGGGAGGTTGAAATCGGCGAAGACAACGCCGCTCGCCGAACCGAAACCCGGCACGAGGGCGCCCACCCCGGCATTGGCGTAGGTCACAACCGAACCGCCCGACCGGGTGATCGACGTGAAGCAGGCGGAAATGGCCTGCTGGGACACCTTGCTCAGCTCATCGACATAGGGCGCCGACGAGCAGACGCCGAGCGGCGGGGGTGCCATCGGTCCTGGATCGTCGCCAAGTCCCTGCCTGATCGTGCCGAAGTCATCATCACGTTCCTTCAGCCAGGGTGCGCTGAACCCGGTCGGGCCGAGAGGGCCGCTCCATTCAAGCCAGCCATCCGGATTCTTGCGACCGATGATCTGGGCCATCGCCTCCTGCGGCGGGCGGGGCAGGCCGCCGGCCGCGTCGATGGCGCGTCCGATTGCCGCGATCAGGGCAGGATCGTTCAGCACCGCGACATCCCTGGACTGCGCCTGGGCGACGGACCTGCGGTCGATCCTGCCGTCGCGAAGCGCCTCGATGCGTTCCAGCATCCGCTTGATCCGCTCTTCCAGCATCGCCCTGGCCTCGCCCGCCTCGGCGATGCCGGCGATGGCGCCTTCGAGCTTCTGCATGAACTCCGCGCGGCTTTCGGCGATCAGACCGAGAGCCTTGTCCAGATCGCGTCGCCGCCGCAGCACGGCCGTCTCGAAAAGCTTCGCGCTGCGCCTGGAATCGAAGGGACTGTTGTCGTCAAAGGGCATCTGAATACCTCCGCAGGAAAAATCGTGGCGGACAGCCACGCGGCGATATTACGAGGATGCAACCTGTAGGATAGTAGCGGTTTCCATACTGTCGTTCAGGGCGAGTCTCAGGCGGCCTTTCGCAGCTTGAGCACGCGGGCCATCGTCTCGCCCATCGCGGAGGGGTTGGGCGCGACGGTGATCCCGGCGGCCGACAGGATCTCGACCTTCTCCTGGGCGGATTCGCCGAAGGCCGAGATGATCGCCCCGGCATGGCCCATCTTGCGGCCCCTGGGCGCCGAGAGCCCGGCGATGTAGGCCACGACGGGCTTCGACATGTGATCACGCGCGAAGGCGGCGGCCTCGGCCTCCTGCGGGCCGCCGATCTCGCCGATCATCATGACGGCGTCGGTCTCGGGGTCGGCCTCGAAGAGTTCGAGGATGTCGCGGAAGGAGGAGCCGTTGATCGGATCGCCGCCGATGCCGACGCTGGTCGAGACGCCGATGCCGAGGGCCTTCATCTGGCTCGCGGCCTCGTAGCCGAGCGTGCCCGAGCGCCCGACGATGCCGACACGGCCCTTCATGTAGATGTGCGGCGGCATGATCCCCATGAAGCCGATGCCCGGCGAGATCACCCCGGCGCAGTTCGGGCCGACGAGGCGCATCTTGCGCTCGGCCGGATAGCGGCGGAGGAAGCGCTTGACCTTCATCATGTCCTGGGCGGGGATGCCGTCGGTCACGCAGACGGCGGTGCGAATGCCGGCATCGGCGGCCTCCATGATCGCGTCGGCGGCGAAGGGCGGGGGGACGAAGATGAGCGAGGCGTCGGCGCCCGTGGCCTCGACCGCGGCGCGCACCGTGTCGAAGAGCGGCCGGTCGAGCAGGGATTCGCCCCCGCGGCCGGGCGTGACGCCCCCCACGACGCGGGTGCCGTGGCGGATCATGTCGGCGGCATGGAACTGCCCGATGCGGCCCGACATGCCCTGGACGATGATGCGGGTGTCTTCGGTGATGAGGACGGCCATGGCGGAACCCCCTAGGCGGCGGACTTGAGGCGGGCGGCGACGGCCTTGTCGGCGGCGTCGGCCAGCGTGTCGGCGGTAACGAGCGGCAGGCCCGAGGCCTGGAGGATGCGCCGGCCCTCCTCGACATTCGTGCCGGCGAGGCGGACGACGACGGGAATGGTCATGCCGACCTCGCGGTAGGCCTGGACCACGCCCTCGGCCACCCAGTCGCAGCGGTTGATGCCGGCGAAGATGTTGACGAGGATCACCCGCACGTTGGCATCGGCGAGGACCGTCCTGAAGGCGCGGACGACCCGCTCGGGGCTGGCGCCGCCGCCGATGTCGAGGAAGTTCGCGGGTTCGCCCCCCGCGAGCTTGATCATGTCCATCGTCGCCATGGCGAGGCCCGCGCCGTTGATGATGCAGCCGATGTCGCCGTCGAGCCCGACATAGGCGAGGCCGTGATCGGCGGCGGCGCTTTCGCGGGCGTCCTCCTGGCTGCGGTCGCGCAGCTCGGCGATGCGGGGCTGGCGGAAGAGCGCATTGGTGTCGAAGCTCATCTTGGCATCGAGCGCGACGAGATCGCCGGTGCCGGTGACGACAAGGGGATTGATCTCGACCATGGTGGCGTCGAGGTCGCGGAAGGCGCGGTAGCAGGCGCGCAGCGTGGCCACCATCTGGGCGATCTGGCCGCCCGACAGGCCCAGCGAGAAGGCGAGCTCGCGCGCCTGGAAGTCGATCAGGCCGGTCGCCGGGTCGATCGTCATGCGGCGCAGGCTGGCGGGATCCTTTTCGGCAAGCTCCTCGATCTCCATCCCGCCATGGGCCGAGGCCACGATCATGATCCGCTCGGACTTGCGGTCGAGCACGAAGCCCAGATAGAGCTCGCGCCGGATGTCGGAGGCCTCTTCGACCCAGACGCGGTAGACGGCCTTGCCGGCGGCACCCGTCTGCCGGGTGACGAGCTGGCGGCCGAAGAGACCGGCGGCGAAGTCGCGCACCTCGTGGGCGCCGCGGCAGACACGGACGCCCCCCGCCTGGCCGCGCCCGCCGGAATGGATCTGGGCCTTCACGACCCAGGCCTGTCCGCCCAGCTCGCGTGCCCGGAACTCGGCCTGTTCGGGGCTGTAGGCGAGCCCGCCGCGCGGCACCGGGACGCCGAATTCGGCGAGGATCTCCTTGGCCTGGTATTCATGAATGTCCATGTGCCGCTCCCTCCCTGGCATGGGGCGCCCCGGCGGTGCCGGCCGGGGCCTGCCGGCCGGCGATGGCCTCGGCGATCACCAGCACGTTGCGCGCCATCTTCTCGCTGGCCGCGTCGATCATCTTGCCGTCGAGGCTGGCCGCGCCCTTGCCCTGCGCCTCGGCGGCCCTCAGTTCGGCGATGATGCGGGCGGCCTTCGTCACCTCGGCCTCGGTCGGGCTGAAGATCTCGTTGGCCAGGGCCACCTGCGAGGGATGGATGGCCCATTTCCCCTCGCAGCCCAGTGCGGCGGCGCGGCGCGCCCCGTCGCGGTAGCCCTCGGGGTCGGAGAAGTCGCCGAAGGGCCCGTCGATGGCGCGCAGGCCGTAGGCCCGGCAGGCGATCGTCATGCGGCTGAGCGCGGCATGCCACTGGTCGCCCGGATAATGCGGGTTGAGGCCGCCGATGTTCACCGTCCGCGCCCGCATCGAGGCGGCATAGTCGGCCACCCCGAAATGCAGGGCCTCGAGCCGCCCCTGCGGCCCCCCGCCCGAGGCGGCGATCGCCTCGACATTGGCCATGCCGAGGGCCGTCTCGATCAGCGCCTCGAGCCCGACACGGGACTTCAGGCCGACGGCCTGCTCGATCTGGCTGACCAGCGCCTCGACCATGTAGAGGTCGGCCGGCACGCCGACCTTGGGGACGAGCAGCGTGTGGACGCGGTCGCCCGCCTGTTCCATCACGTCGACCACGTCGCGATACATGTAGGGCGTGTCGAGCCCGTTGATCCGCACGCTGACCGTCTTGCCCTTCGCGGCCCAGTCGATGTCGTTGAGGGCCGCGATGGCGTTCCGCCGGGCCTGCGGCTTCTCGGGCGGGGCGACGGCATCCTCGAGATCGAGGAAGACGTAGTCGGCCGGGCCGTCTGCCGCCTTCTCGATCATCGCGGGATTCGAGGCGGGCACGGCCAGTTCCGACCGCTGGAGTCGCTGGCGGCGCAGGGGATGGAGGCTGTGGCTCATCGTGGCGGACCCGGCTCTATTCGGCAGCCAGCGCGAGGCCCGGCGCGGCCGCCCCGGCATACCATTCCTGGGCGGCGGCGACGCCGGTGCCGAAGCGCAGCCTGGCCCCGGCGGCGTTCAGGGCGAGTTCGGCGATGGCGATCGCGGTCAGGCACATGCCGGCATTGAGGTCGCCGAGATGGCCGATGCGGAACACCTTTCCGGCGAGGCGGGCGAGGCCCGTCCCGAAGGAGCAGTTGTAGCGTTCGTAGGCGATGCGGATGACCTCGCGCGCGTCGACGTCCGCGGGCGTGCGGATGGCCGAGACCGTGTCGGACCAGAGCGCGGGGCTTTCCGCGACGAGCTCGAGGCCCCAGGCCCGGACGGCGCGGCGCACGCCCTCGGCCAGGACGCGGTGGCGGGCGATGACGTTGTCGAGCCCCTCGGCCTCGATCCGGTCGAGCGACCGGGCGAGCCCGTGCAGGAGCTGGGTGGGAGGCGTGTAGGGGAAGTAGCCCGTCTCGTTCATCGCGAGCTGGTCGGCGAATTCGAAATAGGCGCGGCGCATCGTCGCCGTCCGCGACGCGGCGAGCGCGCGTTCGGAGACGCCGAGGATGCCCAGCCCGGCAGGCAGCATCAGCCCCTTCTGGCTGCCGGTGACGGCGAGATCGACGCCCCAGTCATCCATCCTGAAGTCGATCGAGCCGATCGAGGAGACGCCGTCGACGAAGAGGAGCGCGGGGTGGCCGGCCGCATCGATGGCGCGACGGACGGCGGCGACGTCCGAGGTGACGCCGGTCGCCGTCTCGTTATGGGTGACGAATACGGCCCGGATGTCGCCGCGGCGGTCCTGCCGGAGCCGGCGGGCATATTCCTCGACCGGCACGCCGGCGCCCCAGGGCACGTCGATCACCTCGACATTCAGGCCGAGCCTTTCGGCCATCTGCACCCAGAGGGTCGAGAACTGGCCGAAGCGGCTCATCAGCACGCGGTCGCCGGGGCTGAGCGTGTTGGTGATCGCGGCCTCCCAGGCGGCGGTACCGGAGCCGGGGAACAGGATGATGCGGCCGGAGGCGGTGCGGAAGAGGCGCTTCAGGCGCTCGAAGAGCGGCAGGACGAAGGCGCCGTAGTCGGGCGCCCGCATGTCCTGCATGGGCACGTTCATCGCCTGGCGCACGGTCTCTGGCAGGTTGGTGGGCCCGGGGATGAAGAGGTGGTTGAGGCCGGTCCTGATCGTCATCGCACACTCCGCCTGGCTGGGGACGGATGTCCTTTGGCATCGGGGCGGGCGGCGGCCAACGAAAAGCGGGTTCCGCTGTAAATGCGAGAGTTTACAGAATGCTGAAAATGTAATTCTGTTGTATTGACCGAACGCGAGGCGGTGTTCCGTGCAGAAGACCTTCATCGGGCCGCACCTGCGGCGGCTGCGCAGCGAGCGGGGCGAGACCCAGGGCGCGATGGCGCGCGCACTCGGGGTCAGCACGGCCTATGTCAACCTGCTGGAGAACAACCAGCGCAGCGTCTCGGTCGCCGTGCTGCTTCGCATCCTCGAGGTCTATGGCGTGGACTGGCGCGACCTGGCCGACAGCGAGAGCGCGGCGCGGCTGGCCGACCTGCGGGTGGCCACGCAGGACCCGCTGTTCGACGGCGTGCGGCCGGACGCCGCGCAGCTGCGCGCGGCGCTGGTGCACAGCCCGATGCTGGCCGAGGCCTTCCTGACGCTGCACCGCGCCTGGCAGGCGGCTTCGGACCGGCTGTCGAGCCTGGCCGAGGCCGAGGCGCCGGGACTGGCCGCGACCCCCGAATCGGCCGTCCACAGCGTGTTCCGCCGGCAACGCAACCATTTCGCCGAGCTCGAGGCGCTGGCCGAGGCGTTCTGGGGCGGCGCGGCGCCCGAACGCGACGAGGTCTATGTCGCGCTGAAGGCCCGGCTGGCGGCGCGCGCCGGCATCGCGGTGCGGCTGGTCCGGGTGGAGGAGATGCCGGGCGCGCTGCGCGACTACGACGAGGGCCGGCGCGAGATCCGCCTGTCGGAGGCGCTGGACCACCCCAACCGCGTCTTCCAGCTGGTCCACATGGCCGGGCTGATCGAGCACGGCGCCCAGATCGACGCGCTGGTGGCGCGTTCGGGCATAGCCGAGCCGCGCAGCGTGGTTCGGCTGCGGGTCGAGCTGGCCAACTATTTCGCGGCGGCGGTACTGATGCCCTATGCGGCCTTCCTGGCCGAGGCACGGTCAACCAAGTACGACCTCGACCTGCTGGCGACGCGCTTCGGCGTGACCTACGAACAGGCCTGCCACAGGGCGACGACCCTGCAGCGCGAGGGGGCGCAGGGCGTGCCCTTCTTCTTCCTCAGGATCGACAAGGGCGGCAACGTCACCAAGCGCTTCTCGGCGACGAGCTTCCATCTGGCGGAATATGGCGGGGCCTGTCCGCGGCTGGACGTGCATACCTCGTTCCGCACGCCCGGCCGCATCGTGCCGCAGTTCGTCGAGATGCCCGACCGCAGCCAGTTCTTCGTCTTCTCGCGCACGGTGGACCGTCCGACGGTCAGCCGCACGACGCAGGACAACCGCCTCGCCGTGGCGATGGGCTGCGCCATCGAGCATGCCGGCGAGGTGGGCTATGCCGAGGGTTTCAGCCTGGCCACGCTGCGGATGACGCCGATCGGCATCAACTGCCGCATCTGCCCGCGCGCGAACTGCGACCAGCGGGCGCATCAGGCTGCGATCCTGCCGCAGACGGTGAGCGAGAAGCGGCGCGGCGTGACCCGGTTCGACGGCTGATCCCCCGCTGGCGCCTGTCTGCGGCTTGCGTTGCTTGCGTGGGTCCCGTGGTTGGCCCGTGGTTACTGTGTCTGGGCTTC
>JAOADN010000027.1 GCA_026417295.1 Paracoccaceae bacterium | reverse complement strand
CCCCGGCCGCCCCCGCCATCGCCGCCGCGCCGCCGGCGGGCCGGGCGGCCACGCTGCCCGCCGCAGGGCCGCTTGCCGCCGCCGCCGCCCCGGCCCGCGCGCCCGATGCCGGGCTTGCCCGCTTTGCCGCCTTCGAGGACGTGCTCGACCTGATCCGGCAGAACCGCGACCTGCGGCTTCTCGTCGAGGTCGAGACCTGGCTGCGCCTTGCCCGCTACGCTCCCGGACGGATCGAGTTCGAGCCCGCCCCCGGGGCGCCCCCCGCCCTTGCCGCGACGCTGGCCGAGCGGCTGCAGGCCTGGACGGGCCATCGCTGGGGCGTCTCGGTCGTCGCCTCCGGCGGGGCGCCGAGCCTGGCCGAGGCGCGGGCCGCCGCGCTTGACGACGCCCGCGGCAGGGCCCGGGCGAACCCGGTCGTGCAGGCGATCCTTGCCGCCTTTCCCCGGGCATCCGTCACCGACGTGCGGTCGCTCGACCCGCCCGCCGGCCCGGCCGATGCCGCCTCCGGGCCGGGCGAGGACTGGGACCCGTTCGAGGAAACCTGACATCGAGAGATCAAGGAACAGGAAGGACACGCATGCTGAAGGGATTGGGCGGCCTTGGCGGGCTGGGCGACATGGGCAAGATGCTCAAGGCCGCGCAGGAGATGCAGACCCGGATGACCGAGATCCAGGAGGAGCTCGGCCGCATCACGGTGACCGGCGAAAGCGGCGCCGGCCTCGTCCGGGCCACCTGCTCGGCCAAGGGAGAGCTGAGGGCGCTGTCGATCGACCCGTCGATCTTCGATCCCGCCCAGAAGGAGGTGGTCGAGGACCTCATCCTGGCCGCGATCAAGGACGCGCAGAAGCGCGCCCAGGAACGCACCGAGCAGGAGATGTCGCGCCTGACCGCGTCGCTGGGCCTGCCGGCCGGCACGAAGCTGCCGTTCTAGGCGCGGCCGTGGCCGAGGGCACGCGCGAGATCGAGGCGCTGATCGAGCTGATGTCGCGCCTGCCGGGGCTGGGCCCGCGTTCGGCCCGGCGCGCCGTCCTGCATCTTCTCAAGCGGCGCGCGCAGGTGATGGCGCCCCTCGCCCGCGCCATGGCCGACGTCGCCGCCCGGGCGCGGGACTGCACCATCTGCGGCAACATCGGCACCGCGGATGTCTGCGCCATATGCAGCGACGAACGTCGCGCCACAGGCGAGATCTGCGTGGTCGAGGATGTCCCCGACCTCTGGGCGATGGAACGCGGACAGTCCTTCCGGGGGCGCTATCACGTCCTCGGCGGCACGCTTTCGGCCCTCGACGGCGTGGGCCCCGAGGACCTGCGCATCCCCCGCCTCCTGGCCCGCCTGACCGAGGAGGGCGTGCGCGAGGTCATCCTCGCGCTCAACGCCACGGTCGAGGGCCAGACCACCGCCCACTACATCGCCGACGCGCTGGCCGGGACGGGCGTCGCCGTCACCTCGCTGGCGCAGGGCGTGCCCATCGGGGGAGAGCTCGACTATCTCGACGACGGCACGATCCAGGCCGCGCTCAGGGCGCGCAAGGCCGTCTGAGGGCTTTCCGCCTAGCGCCCGCGCCCGCCGTGCCGGGCGCCGCCTTCGCCGCCCCCGGCCCCGTCCTCGTCCTCTTCGTCCTCGTCGTCCGCGTCGGGCAGGTTGAAGAAGCTGTCGGCGTCCGAATAGTCCTTGGGCGAGGGCCTTTCCTCGGCCTGCTCGGCGGCGAAGCGCTCCAGCCCCTCGAGGCCCGTCGGGCCGCGCGGCTCGGTCCCCATCGCCAGCGAGGTCTCGGTCGAGACCAGCTTGCGCCGCTCGTCGTCCGACATCACGGCCCCCTCGGCGGCCTTCTTGCGCGCCGCCTTCTGCACGGCGGCATCAAGCTCGGACTGCCGGCACAGGCCCAGGGCGACCGGGTCGATCGGCTGGATCTGCCCGATGTTCCAGTGCGTCCTGTCGCGGATCGCCTGGATCGTCGGCTTGGTCGTGCCGACCAGCTTGCCGATCTGCGCATCGGTCAGTTCGGGGTGGAACTTGACCAGCCACAGGATCGCCGCCGGCCGGTCCTGCCGCTTCGACAGGGGCGTGTAGCGCGGACCGCGGCGCTTCTCCTCGCCCACCGCGGCGGCGTTGAACTTCAGCTTCAGCCGGTAGGAGGGGTCCTTCTCGGCCTTCGCGATCTCTGCCGCGTCGAGCTGGTTCGAGGCGATGGGATCGAAGCCCTTCACGCCCGCCGCCACATCGCCGTCGGCGATCCCCTGGACCTCCAGCTCGTGCAGCCCGCAGAAGTCGGCGATCTGCCTGAAGGTCAGGGTGGTGTTGTCCACCAGCCAGACGGCGGTCGCCTTGGCCATCAGGGGTCTGTCCATCGGATCGCTCCTTCGCTGCGGCCCGCGCGCCGGACGGGCCGGGGCCGGGCAATGCCTCTCTCCCGCCGGGAAAACGGCTGCGGCCGGGTCCGGTCCGCCATTCCTCGTTTTCGGGGGAATTGGCGCGCTGTATAGTCAGCCCATGGCCGGAAGGGAAGAGAAAATGCGCCGCCCCTCGCGGCGCCGCCCGGACCCGCCGCTCCGCGCCTTCAGGCGGCGACCCGCAGCACGATCTTTCCGATATGGGCCGAGCTTTCCATGCGCGCATGGGCACCGGCCGCATCCTCCAGCGGGAATTCCCGGTCCATGACCACGCGGACCGCCCCGCGTTCGATCATCGGCCAGACATGGGTTTCCACCTCGCGCGCGATGCGGGCCTTGGCCAGGTCGGACTGCGGGCGCAGGGTCGAGCCGGTGATGGTCAGCCGCCGCATCATCACCTGGGCGAAGTTCAGCGTGACCTCCGGGCCGCGCAGGAAGGCGATCTGCACCAGCCGGCCGTCGTCGGCCAGGGCCCGGACGTTGCGCGGCAGGTAGTCGCCGCCCACCATGTCGAGGATCAGGTCGGCGCCGCCCTCGGCCCTGAGGACGGCGACGAAATCCTCGTCGCGGTAGTTGATCGCGCGCTCCGCGCCCAGCGCCTCGCAGGCGGCGCATTTCTCGGCCGAGCCCGCCGTCGCGAAGACCCGCGCGCCCAGCGCGGCGGCGATCTGTATCGCCGTCGTGCCGATGCCCGAGGACCCGCCATGGACAAGGAAGCGTTCGCCGGCGCCAAGGCCGCCGCGCATCACCACGTTGCCCCAGACGGTGAAGCAGGTCTCGGGCAGGCAGGCGGCCTCGCGCAGGTCCAGCCCCGGCGGCACCGGCAGGGCATGGGCGGCCGGAGCGACCGCGTATTCCGCATAGCCCCCGCCGGGCAGCAGCGCGGTCACCCGGTCGCCGGGCGCCCAGTCCGTCACGCCGGGGCCCACCGCCGCCACGGTGCCCGCCGCCTCCAGCCCCGGCAGGGGCGAGGCGCCGGGCGGCGGGGCATAGGCGCCCGCCCGCTGCAGCGCGTCGGGCCGGTTGACGCCGGCCCAGGCGATGCGGATCAGGATCTGCCCGTGGCCCGGCTCGGGCAGCGGGCGCTCGCAGGGCCTCAGCACCTCGGGCCCGCCGGGCGCGGTGATCTCGACGGCGCGCATCGTCGCGGGCAGGCTCACCGCGCCGCCCCCGGCGCCCGGATGCCCGAGAGCACCCGCAACGGCCCCGCCAGGATGCGCGCCATCGCCGGGTTGTCGCGGACCTTCGCCTTGAACCGCTCGAAGCGCATCACGTCCTCGATCCGCCTGTCGAGGAAGTCCCAGGTCGCGGCGTCCCCCTCGCTGCGGTCGCCAAGCCAGAAAAGGACGGTCGCCGAATGGACACCCGCCAGGATCGCCCGCTTGGTGTACCAGTTGACGTCGCGCGCCGTGTCGCCGAGCGCGGTCCAGATCGCATCCGCGGTGTCCCAGACCAGCCCCGCCCCGACGGGGGCGTTCTGCGGCAGGGCGAAAAGCGCCGCGGCGCGCCGCACCGGCTCGCGCGAGGCGGCCTCGATGCGCCAGCGCACGGCGGTGGCCACGCGGTCGCGGTAGCGCATGGCCGACAGGTCCGCACCGGCCAGCCGCGCGGCCATCGCGCGGTCGCCCCGCCGGTGGTAGGCGACGGCCAGGTCCAGGGCGCCGCGCGGGCAGATCGCGCGCACAAGGCCGGGCTCGAGGCCCGCATCGGCCGCAGCCCGGTCCAGGCAGGCCGCACTCCAGCCGTCGAAGGGCACATGCGCAAGCGCGGCGTCCAGCAGCGATTCCCGCGCCCGGCCGACATCCAACCCATTGCTTTCCATATGGAACCCCCTGCGATGCGGCGTGTGGACAAGCCGCGGCCCTTCTGCTATGCGGGCGCTTCCTGCACGCGATGCAACTCTAACCCAGGAAGGTGGTGACAACCACATGCAGGTCAGCGTTCGCGACAACAATGTCGAACAGGCGCTTCGCGCGTTGAAGAAGAAGCTTCAGCGCGAAGGGGTCTTCCGCGAGATGAAGCTCAAGCAGCATTTCGAGAAGCCCTCGGTGAAGAAGGCCCGCGAAAAGGCCGAGGCCGTCCGGCGTGCCCGCAAACTGGCGCGCAAGAAGGCCCAGCGCGAAGGCGCTCTCTGACACCGCGACTGTGATCGCTGGCGGGGCAACCCGCAAACGTGAACCCCCGCTGCCCAGGCACGGGGGTTTTTCGTTGCCGAAGGCGCCGCTATCGTTGCAACCGCAGGAGGAAGGCCATGACCGATCCGACCCGCCGCATGATCCTGGCGCTGCCGCTTCTTGCGCTCGCGGCCTGTGCGCCGCGCCGTGCCGGCCGCCCGGCGCCCGCCGGCGGGGCCGAGGTCAACCGCCTGATTGCCGGTTACGCGCGGCTCTACGACCTGCCCGAGGGTCTGGTGCACCGGGTCGTCAGCGCCGAATCGGGCTATGATCCCGCGGCGCGGAACGGCCCCTACTGGGGGCTCATGCAGATCCGCGCGGATACCGCGCGCACCATGGGCTACCGCGGCCCGCCCGAGGGGCTGCTCGATGCGGACACCAACCTGCGTTACGGGGTGAGATACCTGCGCGGCGCCTGGCTCGTCGCCCGGGGCGATGCCGACCGCGCGGTCATGTGGTATCGCCGGGGCTACTACTACGAGGCAAGGCGCATGGGCCTGCTCGAGGAGACGGGGCTCAGGGGCTGAGACCCGGGGGCGCGCCGGGGCGGGGACGGCCTGCCACCCGGGCAGGCCGCCCCCGGGCCCCGCGGCTCAGGCCGCCACCTCGCCCCCGTCGATGCGCCGGATGGCGACGACGGCCGGGCGCGGCACGCCGCCCTCGCGGAAGTCGGGCCACCGCGTCGTCGCCTCGGCCAGCGTGGCGGAATCCTCCGCCGGGTGCTGGACCGAGACGAACAGCGTCCTGCCGTCGGGGGTGAAGCAGGGCCCGGCCGCCTCGGCCCCGATCGGGCAGGCGAAGAGCAGCTTGGGCAGGCCGCGCGCCGGCCCGGTCGTGTCCACCCCGTAGATCCCGTCGGCGATGCCGAAGTCGTTCGCGCCGTCGGTGGCCACGAACATCCGGCCGCGCGGATCGAAGGTCAGGTTGTCGGGGCAGACGAACCAGCCGTTCTCGCTGGTCGCCGGATGAAAGCGCGCGCCGTGTTCCGGCACCTTCGGATTGCCGGCCAGCACGAACAGGTCCCAGCCGTAGCGGTCGGCGGCGTGGTCCGCCGCAGCCCCCTCGCCGCCCGGCGGGACAAGCTCGACGATATGGCCCCACAGGTTCTCGGGCCGGGTGTTGACGGCGTTCAGCTTGTCGGCCGTCATCTTCTTGTTCTTGGTCATCAGCGCATAGACGCGGCCGGTCACCGGGTTGGTCTCCATGTCCTCGGGCCGGTCCATGGGCGTGGCGCCCAGCGCATCCGCGGCCAGACGGGTCTTGAGCAGCACCTCGGCCTGGTCGGCAAAGCCGTTCTCCGCCGTCAGCGGGCCCTGCCCGTGCACCAGCGGCAGCCAGTCGACGGTGCCGTCCTCGTTGAAGCGCGCCACCGACAGCGTGCCGCTGTCGAGGATGTCCCTGCCGCTCGCCGGATCGGCAGGGTCGTACCGTCCGTCCGAGACGAAGCGGTAGACATATTCGAAATAGTCGTCGTCGCCCATGTAGACGACGACGCGCCCGTCGCCGTTCAGCACCACGGTCGCGGCCTCGTGCGCCATGCGGCCCAGCGCCGTGCGCTTGACCGGGGTCGAGGTCGGGTCATAGGGGTCGATCTCGACCACCCAGTCGAACCTGTTCGGCTCGTTAGGCTCTTTCTCGACGTTGAAGCGCCCGTCGATCCGCGCCCGCCCGTAGTAGTCCGATCCGTCAAAGCCGTAGCGCTCGAGCATGTCGGGGAAGGGGGTCGCCGCGATGTCCCCGCCGAAGGTGTCCGAGGCCCCTTCCTCGCAGGACAGGACCGTGCCCCAGGGCGTGACCCCGCCGCCGCAGTTGTAGTTCGTGCCGCGCACCATGCGGCCCTCGGGATCATAGGAGGTGCGCATCCAGGGATGGCCCGCCGCCGGGCCCGAGATCGCCATCGGCGTCTCCAGCGTGATGCGCCGGTTCAGGGGGCTGTCCTCGACGACGCGCCACCTGCCGTCCTCCAGGCGGACCTCGACGATGGAATGGCCGATCGCCATGTTGTTGGTGCGGATCTCGGCCTCGGTCAGGCGCGACGCGCCCTGATCGTCGTCCGGCCGGTCGGGATACATCACGTTGAACGAGACGTATTCGTTGTTCACGCACAGAAGCCCGTGATCGGAGTTCGCCGACCCCTTCGGCAGCGGCATGAAGGCGATGTAGTCGCAGTTGTAGCCGAAGCGCCGGGCCTGTCCCTCGGGGTCGTTCGCCGCGGGGTCGAAGGCGCCAAGCCCCGCCGCCATCGGGTCGCCCCAGGCGACGACGACATCGGCCGAATAGCCCTCGGCGACGTGATGCGTCGCGTCGTAGATGCGCTTGAGCTCGGTGAAGGCCAGGCTCGACCGCGCATCCAGCGCGACCGCCTCGCCCGAGAAGAACGATCCCACGAAGCCCCCCGCCGCGACGGCGCCGAGGGTCGCGCCCGAGCCCAGGAGGAACCCCCTGCGCGAGGCGCGCGCGGCGATGATGCTGCGGATGTCGGGGCTGTTCGAGATGTGCCTTGGCATGGCGAATCCTCCTGTCGCTGACGGACCGGAGGATGCATGCCCCCTGTAATGCGGCGGCGTCAGTTGGGTAACGGCGAGGTGTCGGCCGGGTTCTCAGACCGGCAGCGCCGTGGTCTGCCGCACCGTGCGCAGCGCGAAGGAGGAATGCATCTGCGCCACGCCCGGCAGGCGCGTCAGGTGCTGGCGGTGGATGCGGGCGAAATCCTCTGTGTCCTCGGCCGTGACCTTCAGCAGGTAGTCGGCCGTCCCCGCCATCAGGTGGCACTCGAGGATCTCGGGCACCCGCCCCACCGCCCGCTCGAAGGCGTCGAGCAGCTCGTCGGCCTGGCTTTGCAGCGTGATCTCGACGAAGACGGTCGTCGGGCGCCCGAGGCGCCGCGCATCCAGCAGCGCGACATAGCCCGCGATCAGCCCCTCGTCCTCGAGCCTCTGGACCCGCCGGTGGCAGGCCGAGGGGGAAAGGTTCACCGCCTCGGACAGATCGGCATTGGTCATGCGCGCATTCTTCTGCAACGCAGCAAGTATGCGCCGATCCGTCGCGTCGATCTGCGGCATCGCGCAATATCCTTCGAACAAATGCCAGCGTCTCGGGAGATTCTACCGCCAAACCCGTGCCTGGCAACCGGTCTTTTGAAGCCGTTTGCGCGCCATCCGGCGCATACTGCCGTGCAATTCACCCCTTGCTGCCGGAGACGCAGATGAAGATCGGTTGCCCCAAGGAGATCAAGCCGCAGGAGTTCCGCGTCGGCATGACGCCCACCGCCGCGCGCGAGGCGGTGGCGCATGGCCACGAGGTCGTGGTCGAGACCAAGGCCGGCATGGGCGCGGGCTTCACCGATGCCGACTACATCGCCGCCGGCGCGAAGATCCTCGACACGGCCGAAGAGGTCTTCGCCCAGGCCGACATGATCGTGAAGGTCAAGGAACCCCAGGCGGTCGAGCGCAGGCGCCTGCGCGAGGGGCAGATCCTCTTCACCTACCTGCACCTCGCGCCCGACCCGGAGCAGACGAAGGACCTGCTCGCCTCGGGCGTGACCGCCATCGCCTACGAGACGGTGACCGACCGTTCGGGCGGCCTGCCGCTTCTCGCGCCGATGTCAGAGGTCGCCGGGCGCCTCGCGCCCCAGGTCGGCGCCTGGACGCTGCAGAAGGCCAATGGCGGGCGCGGCGTGCTTCTGGGCGGCGTGCCGGGCGTCGCGCCGGCCAAGGTCGTGGTGATCGGCGGCGGCGTCGTCGGCACCCATGCCGCCAGGATCGCCGCCGGCATGGGCGCGGACGTGACCGTGCTCGACCGGTCGCTGCCGCGGCTGCGCTACCTCGACGACGTGTTCGGGCGCGACTTCAAGACCATCTACGCCACCGAGGGCAACACGGCCGAACTGGTCCAGGAGGCCGACATGGTGATCGGCGCGGTCCTCATCCCCGGCGCGGCGGCGCCCAAGCTCGTCAAGCGGTCGCAGCTCAGGGACATGAAGCCGGGCGCGGCGATCGTCGACGTCGCGATCGACCAGGGCGGCTGCTTCGAGACCTCGCGCCCGACCACGCACCAGGACCCGATCTACGAGGTGGACGGGATCATGCACTACTGCGTGGCCAACATGCCCGGCGCGGTCGCGCGCACCTCGACGCTGGCGCTTGGCAACGCGACGATGCCCTTCATGCTGGCGCTGGCCGACAAGGGCTGGAAGAAGGCCTGCGAGGAGGACGAGCACCTCCTGAACGGGCTCAACGTCCATGCCGGCCGGCTCACCTACTACGCCGTCGGCAAGGCGCTCGGGATCGACGTCCTCGCGCCGCATCTCGCGCTCAAGGTCTGACCGCGCTGGCGGGGGCGGGGCCGCGCCCCGCGCCCCGTCCGGCCGCGGCCTAGCCCGCGAAGGCCAGCACCGCGAACAGCACCGCCAGAAGCGAGGACAGGCCCGCCGCCGGGCCAAGCCGCGGCAGCAGCGCCGCGCGCGCCGTCTCGCCGCGGCGGATGGCCGCATGGGTCATGAGGATCGCCACGGTCGCTGCCGTCAGCGCCAGGACGAAGGCGAACTTCACCCAGAACATGCCGGGCAGCCCGCCGGGGCCGCCCCAGAAGGTCCAGACGAGGACCAGCCCCGACAGCCACATCAGCCCCAGCCCGACGGCCGAGACATTGGCCAGCATCGGGCCCAGCCCGCGCAGCGCCTGCGCCTGCTCGGCCGGTGCCGCGGCCGCGCGACGCATGATCAGCGCCGTCGACATGCCGCCGGCCGCGCCGAGCATCAGGCCGAAGAGGTGAACGAAGACAAGAATTGCGTGCATGCCGTCCCTCCCGCTGCCCGCCGTTCCGCCGGCGGGTCCTGCGCCTTGATAGGCCGGCGGCGGCGTGAAGGGAACAGCAGGGGGAAGGGAAAGGCCCGCCGCCCCGGGCGGGCCTTCCACAGCGTCGGGCAGGCGCCTTCCGCCTCAGGCGCGGGCCTTCAGGCTGTCGCGGATCTCGGTCAGAAGCTCCTCCGCCGTCGGTCCCTTCGGCGCCTCGGGTGCGGCCGGCTTCTTCGGCATCGCCCGGTTGGCCGCCTTGACGATCAGGAAGATGACCCAGGCGACGATCACGAACTTGATGACCGCGTTGATGAAGTTGCCGATGTTGAAGCTCGCTTCGCCGACCTTGAATCCCCAGGCGCTGAAGTCGATCCCGCCGACGACAAGACCGATCAGCGGGTTGATCAGATCCTCGACCAGCGATGTGACGATGGCGGTGAAGGCCGCGCCGATCACGATGCCGACCGCCATGTCCAGCACGTTGCCGCGCGCGATGAAGTCCCTGAACTCTTTCAGCATTCCTCGGTGTCCCCACAGACTGTTACAGATGCCGGTTCCGGCCTTGCGGTTCCCGGCGCGGGATCGGTATCACGAAACGCCGTGAATACCTCGCCAAATCTCTCGGCGCAGCACCCTTGCCAAAGGGTCCGGTGCGGCGCTGCAATCAAGGGGAAACATGAACGCACTTTCCGCCTTTCCGGTCACCCGCCGGTGGCCGCCGCGCAACCCCCGCGCGATCCAGTTCTACGCGACCGCCTCGCCCAACGCCCTCAAGGTCGCCACCATGCTCGAGGAGACGGGCCTGCCATACGACGCCCATCTCGTCTCGTTCGATGCGAAGGACCAGTTCACCCCCGAGTTCCTGTCGCTCAACCCCAACGGCAAGATCCCCGCGATCATCGACCCCGAGGGGCCGGACGGCAGGCCGCTGCCCCTGTGGGAAAGCGGCGCCATCCTGCTCTATCTCGCGGAAAGGACCGGAAGGTTCATCCCCCCGGATGCGGCCGGGCGCTGGCGGGCGATCCAGTGGCTGATGTTCCAGATGGGCGGCGTCGGGCCGATCTTCGGGCAGGTGGGCCATTTCCACCGCTGGGCCGGCCGCGCGATCGAGGATCCCCGCCCGCGCCAGCGCTACTTCGACGAGGCGCGGCGCCTGCTCGGCGTGCTCGACGGCCAGCTCGGAAACCGGGACTGGCTGCTCGGCGACTACTCGATCGTGGACATGGCGGTCTGCCCCTGGCTGCGCCAGCTCCGCAGCGTCTACCTCGCCGGGGCCGAGACCGGGCTCGACGCCATGCCCCGCATCCTCGCCTGGCTCGACCGCTTCCTCGCCCGCCCGGCGGTGCAGCGGGCGCTCGCCGTGCCGGCGCGGCCCTGTCCCTAGCGGCCCGCCTCGCCCTGCCTGCCCGCCCGTCCCTCCGGACGGCCCGCGAAGCGGTCGAGAATGGCGATGACCTCTTCATCCCCGACCTGGGTGAAATCCGCATAATGCAGGCCCACCGCCCGGAAGTCGGCCGGCCTCTCCAGGCAGACGATCCGGTCGGCCAGCGGGGCCAGCGCCTCCAGGCTGTCGGGCGCAGCCACCGGGACGGCCAGCACCACCGCGGCCGCCCCGCGCGCCCGCAGGCAGGCCAGCGCCGCCCGCGCCGTCGCCCCGGTGGCGATGCCGTCGTCCACGACGATCGCCGTCCGCCCGGCCACATCCGCGGGCGCCCGCCCGCCCAGGAACAGCGCGCGCCGCCGCTCGATCTCCGCCCGGCGCGCCGCCACCGCCGCCGCGAAATCGGCCTCCGTGCGGCCCAGCGCGGCGAGGACCCCGGGGTTGAACACCACCGCCCCCTCGGCCACCGCGCCGGCGGCAAGCTCCTCCTGCCCCGGCACGCCCAGCTTGCGCACGAGGATCAGGTCGAGCGGCGCCTTCAGGCGCGCGGCGATCTCGGCCGCGACCGGCACGCCCCCGCGCGGCAGGGCAAGGACCACGGGATCGCGCAGGGCCAGGGGCGCCAGCGCCCCGGCCAGCCTGCGCCCCGCCTCGGCCCGGTCCCTGAACATCGCGCCCGCCCCTTCATCCTGGCCCAAGTACTCCCGGGGGTCCGGGGGCAGGCAGCCCCCGGCCTCAGCCCCGCAGGCTGCCGCCCGTCGCCCTCGTCACCTTCTCGACGATCCGCGCCGCAACCGCCTCGATCTCCTCCTCGGTCAGCGTGCGGTCGGCCGGCTGCAGCCGGACGGTGATCGCCAGGGACTTCCGCCCCGGCCCCAGCTGCGCCGCCGCCCGCTCGCCGCGGAACTCGTCGAAGACGGCGACCGATTCGATCAGCGCCCGGTCGGCGCCCTGCGCCGCGGCGACCAGCGTCTGGGCCTCGACCCCCTCGTCCACCACGAAGGCGAAGTCCCGCTCCACCGCCGGGAAATCCGACAGCGCCAGCGGCGGCCGCGCCGGCGACTTCGCCTTCGGGACGGGCACGTCCTCGACATGGATGGTGAAGCCCACCGCCGGCCCCTTCACGTCCAGCGCCCGCAGCACCCGCGGATGGATCTCGCCGAACCGCGCCAGCACCGTCCGCCCCAGCATCATCGCGCCCGACCGCCCGGGATGCCAGCCCGGCCCGGCCTGCCGCCCGACCTGCATCCGCGCCGGCGCGCCCAGCGCCGCCAGCACCGCCTCGGCATCGGCCTTCGCATCGAAAACGTCCACCGGCCGGCGCGAGCCATGGGGATCGCGCGGGGCCGTCCCGCCGACCAGCAGGCCGCTGGCCAGCAGGCGCTGCTCGCCCGGCTCGCCGCCGTGGAAGGCCGGCCCGACCTCGAAGAGCGCAAGATCGGCGAAGCCGCGCGCCTGGTTGCGCGCTGCCGCCCGCAGCAGGCCCGGCAGAAGCTCCGGCCGCAGATGCGTCATCTCCGACGAGATCGGGTTCTCGATGCGCAGCGCCTCCTGCCCGCCGCCGAACAGCTCCGCGGCCGCCCGGTCGATGAAGCTGTAGCTCACGCATTCGTTGTAGCCCAGCGCCGCCAGGGTCCGCCGCGCCGCCCCCTCGCGCAGCTGCAGCTGCGTCAGCACCGGCTTCGGCACGCCCTCGCGCCCGCGCCGCAGCGGCCGGCCCTCGAGCCGGCTCAGCGAGGCGATGCGCGCCACCTCCTCCACCAGGTCGGCCTCGCCCTGAATGTCGGGCCGCCAGCTCGGCGGATGGGCCATGTCGCCCACCAGCCGGAAGCCCAGGGCCTCCAGCGTGGCGCGCTGCCTCTCCTCGGGGATGTCCATGCCGACGAGGCTGGCGACGCGCCCGGGATCCAGCCGGTAGGCGCGGTCGGTGTCGGGCACCGCGCCGTCCATCACCACCGCCGAGGGCACGCCGCCGCAGAGATCGACGATCATCCGCGTCGCCAGTTCCAGCCCCGGCAGGGTGAAGGCCGGATCGACCCCCCGCTCGAAACGGTAGCGCGCATCCGAGGTGATGCGCAGCGCCCGGCCCGTCGCCGCGATCGTGATCGGGTCCCAGTAGGCGCTCTCGACGAAGACGTTGACGGTCGCGTCGGTGCAGCCCGTATGCTCGCCCCCCATGATCCCGGCCAGGCTCTCGGGCCCCGCATCGTCCGAGATCAGCATCTGCCCCGCCCCGACCGTGTAGGTCACGCCGTTCAGCGCCAGCAAGGTCTCGCCCCCCGCGGCGGGATGGATGCGCAGCCCGCCCTGCACGCGGTCGGCGTCGAAGACGTGCAGCGGGCGGTTCAGGTCGAAGGTGAAGAAGTTGGTGATGTCGACCAGGGCCGAGATCGGGCGCAGCCCGATGGCCCTCAGCCGAGCCTGCATCCAGTCGGGCGAGGGGCGGTTGCGCACGCCGCGGATCACCCGCCCGGCAAAGAGCGGGCAGCCCCTGGCCCGCAGCGCCGGGTCGATGGCGACCCCGACGGGCGAGGGGAAGGCCCCCGCCACGGGCTCCACGACAAGGGGCCGCAGCGTGCCCAGGCCGCGTGCGGCCAGGTCGCGCGCGATGCCCCTCACGCCCAGCGCGTCGGGGCGGTTCGGCGTGATCTTGATGTGGATCATCGGGTCGGCCAGACCCTTCCAGTCGATGAAGCGCGCGCCCAGCGGCGCGTCCTGCGGCAGCTCGATGATGCCCTCGTGGTCGTCCGAAAGCTCCAGCTCGCGCTCCGAACACAGCATCCCGTTCGATGCGACGCCGCGGATCACGCCGGGCTTCAGGTCCACCCCGGTGCCCGGAACATGCGTGCCGGGCGGGGCGAAGACGCCCACGAGGCCGGTGCGCGCATTGGGCGCGCCGCAGACCACCTGAACCTCCTCCATCCTTCCGCCCGGCCCGTCGGGAAAGGTCGCCACACGGCACAGCCGCAGCCTGTCGGCATTCGGGTGCGGCACCGCCTCGATCACCTTGGCGATGCGGAAGGCGCCGAGCCGCGCGCCGGGGTCGTCCACCGCCTCGACCTCGAGGCCGAGGTCGGTCAGCGCGTCGGCAATCTCCGTGAGCGTCGCCCCGGTATCGAGGTGATCCCTGAGCCAGGAAAGGGTGAACTTCATCTTCTGCCGTCCGTCCGGTTGCGCCGGCCGGGATAGCCCAAGCCCGGCGCAAGCGAAAGGGCATCGCCGCGCCGCCGCCCCCCGCGGGCTCCGCCCGGCCGCCGGTCAGGGAACCCGGAACAGGCGGGCCGACCAGGCGGGAAGGTCATGCACGACCTCCATTACCGGCAGTTCCTCGGCCAGCACGTGCTCCACTTCGGGATAGACATGGCCGATGTAGAGGGGCCGCGCCGGAACCCCGGCGATCCTGCGCATCGCCGGCCGCATGACGGCCTCGCCGAACGGGTTGAACATGAACAGGAAGCGCAGGCCCGCGGGCGGGTCGCAGGCAGCGGCGTCGCCGCGGACGACCTCGGCCCCGGTCACACCCAGCCGGCGCAGGTTCGCCTCGGCGATGTCGGCGAAGGCATCGACGAACTCCACGCCCACGGCCCGGGCGAACCCGATCTGCCGTGCCGCATGCAGCGTGCCGCCCTTGCCGCAGCCGAGATCGAGGAACGTCCCCGTCAGCATGCCCGCGCGGTCGGCCACGGGCACCGCCTCGACCAGCCTGCGGAGCAGGTGGATCGATGTCGGCCGGCAGACCTGCGCATGGCGCAGGTTGCCAAGGTCGTGCCGGGCGCGGCCCGGTTTTCCGGCGCCCGTCACGCGCGCGCCACAGCGCAGGCGCCGGGCCCCGCGGGCAGGCGGACCGCCCTCATGTGGCCGCCGGCAGGCGCAGGACGCGGGATTCGCTCTCGGGGTCGTGCCAGACCTCCTCGAGGTCCGGCAGCATCGCGGTCAGGGCCGGCAGGTGGACGGCGAAGGAATAGCCCACATAGACGGGGCGGACCGGAACCCGCGCCAGGTTGGCGGCGACCTGTCGCATCACCGCGTCGCGGAAGGGGTTGAACATGAAGACAAGCCGCGTATCGCCGGGAAAGGAGAACTCGGCCGCGTTGCCGTCGATGATCTCGGCGCCGCTCACGCCCAGCGCCTCCATGTTGCGCCGGGCCGTGGCGGCGAACGCGCCGACCAGCTCGACCCCGACGATGCGGCGGAAGCCGATGACATGGGCGGCATGCAGCGCCCGGCCCTTGCCGCAGCCGAGATCGACGAATGTCCCGTTCAGCACCGGTTCGCGATCCGGGGCGGGGATGGCCTCGACAAGCCGCCGCAGGTGGTGCAGCCCGGTCGCCCGGTGGAAATAGGCATGTTCCAGCCCCGGCAGGCCGGCGGGATCGGTCGGCAGGTCGGCCCGGCCGAAATCGACGCCCCGCAGCAGGAACAGCGCGCGATAGTAGGCGCGGCTGGCGATGCCGTTCGCCCCTTCCCGCCGCGCATCGCGCAGGACCCGTTCCAGCCTCTCGCGCGCCACGCGGCCAGGCCCTCCCTCGTTCGCCCCCTCGCGGCCCCGGCCGCCCCTTCGCCCTGCGCCCCCCACGCGGTCACGAGGCTGCCAGCGAATCTAGGCGAAGTCGGGGCGAGGTCCAGACCGGGGGACGATCGGGGTGGGCCGGCGCGGCGGGACCATGCCCGCCGGGCCCGCGGGGCGGCCGTGCCCTAGCCGCCCAGCCCGCCGGCCAGGCTCGGCACCGCGTTCGCCGCGAAGCCGTAATGGCGCAGCCACCTGAGGTCGCTCTCGAAGAAGGCGCGCAGGTCGGGGATGCCGTATTTCAGCATGGCGATGCGGTCGATCCCCATGCCGAAGGCGAAGCCCTGCCACTGGTCGGGGTCCACCCCCGCCGCGGCCAGCACCTTCGGATGCACCATCCCCGAGCCGAGGATCTCCAGCCAGCTCTCCCCCTCGCCGATCCTCAGGGCCCCGCCCTCCCAGGAACAGCGGATGTCGACCTCGGCCGAAGGCTCGGTGAAGGGGAAGTGGCTGGCGCGGAAGCGCAGCTCGACATGGTCCACCCCGAAATAGGCGCGGCAGAACTCCTCCAGCACCCACTTGAGGTTGGCCATGCTGATGTCGCGGTCCACCGCCAGGCCCTCGACCTGATGGAACATCGGCGTGTGGGTCTGGTCCATGTCCATGCGGTAGACGCGGCCCGGGGCGATCACCCGGATCGGCGCGCCGCGCTCGGCCATGGCGCGGATCTGCACCGGCGAGGTATGGGTGCGCAGCACATGCGGCGGCCGCCCGTCGCCCGGCGCGCGCGCCATGAAGAAGGTGTCGTGCTCCTGCCGGGCGGGGTGCTCGGGCGGGATGTTCAGCGCGTCGAAGTTGTACCAGTCGCTCTCGACCTGCGGCCCCTCGGCCACCGCGAATCCCATGTCGGCGAAGATCGCCGTCACCTCCTCGGTGACCCGGCTGACCGGATGGATGCTGCCCGTCCGCCGCGGCCGGGCGGGCAGCGTCACGTCCAGCCATTCCGCCTTCAGCCTTTCGTCCAGCGCGGCATCGGCCAGCGCCTCGCGGCGCGCCCGCAGCGCGGCGTCGATCTCGTCCTTCAGCGCGTTCAGCGCCGCGCCCGCCGCCGCCCGCGCCTCGGGCGCCATGCGGCCCAGCTCGCGCATCTGCAGGCTGATCTCGCCCTTGCGGCCAAGGGCCGCCAGGCGGATCTCCTCCAGCCCGGCCTCGTCGGCCGCCGCCGCTATCGCCGCGATGTAGCGCTCGCGCAGATCGTCCATCTCGTCCCCTTCAGGCGCCGCCGCCGTCGTCCCGCCAGCGGTCGGCCATGTTTCCGGCATTGCCGGCGAAGGCCAGCCCGGCCATCAGCCGCGCCCGGTATAGCCGGATGCGCGCAAGGACCGCAAACGCCTTCAGCCGCCCGCGCAGCCCGCCCGGAATCCGGCGCGAGCGCAGGATGCGGGGGATCCCCGCAAGGGGCGAAAGGGGCATCGCCAGCATCTTGGCGATCCACCGCGCGCGGCCGCGCCAGCCGGTCACCCCGAAGGCGAAGTCGTGGGCCGTCTGGCGGTCCCACTTGCGGGCCAGCTCGGCAAAGCTCTCGCGCGCGGGGTGCAGGGCCAGCATCTCCGGCGCCCACAGGATGCGGTGGCCCTTCGCCGTCGCGCGCCGGCCCCAGTCGCGGTCCTCGGCCACGCCGATCCCCGCGAAGGGCCCCACATCGTCAAGGACCGCGCGGCGGACGGCAAGGTTCCCCGTCCCGGTGAAGCCCTGCCGCGCGATGTAGTGCTCCATGCGGAAGGAATATTCCGCCTCGTAGCATTCCAGCGCCGTCGGGGCCGCGGGGTTGCGCAGGAGGATCTGCACGTCCCCGCCCAGGATCCCTGCCGCCGGGTCGCGGAAGCGCCCGGCGATCGCCGCCAGCCAGCCGGGGGCGGCCACCATGTCGGCATCGATGAAGGCCAGGATGTCACCCGCCGCCGCGGCGATCCCGGCATTGCGTGCCGGGCCCGGGCCCGACAGCGCCTCGTGCAGCAGACGCACGCGAGGAAAGCGCGCCACCACCTCGACGGGCATCTCGCGCGAGCCGTTGTCCACCACGATGATCTCGACCTCGTGGCCGCCCGCCGCCTGCGGCACGAGCGAGGCGAGGCAGCCGGCAAGCTGCGACGGCTGGTTGAAATGCGGGATGACGACCGAGATCATGCTGCTCCCCTTGGCCCGCGGGCGGGGCTAGCACAGACCGCGGCCAAGGCCAAATCCGCGCCCCTCAGATGCCCGACCTGCGGTTGCGCAGCGTCAGTATGCGGCGCGAGCGCGTCACCTTTCCGTCCCTGGCAACGATCGATTCGGGCGGCTCCTTGCGCTCCTTCGCGACGATGACGAGCGAATCGAGGAACCGCACCTCGCCGATCTCGCGCGCCATCGGGTCGAAGGGAAAGGCCGCCTCGTCCTCGGTATACCAGCTGTGCATCCGGTCGATCAGGCCCTTGGCGAACTCGATGAAGCTCTCCGGCCGGCGGTAGCCGCCGCCGAATCCCGGCCAGTAGCTCGTATGCGTGTCCTCCACGATGTAGAGGCCGCCATCGGCCAGATGCGGCCACAGGGCACGGAAGCTCGCGATCTGCTGGCTCATGCGGTGGCCGCCGTCGTCGACGATCAGGTCGAAGGGCCCGCGATCGGCCGCCACGCCGGCAAGGAAGGCCTCGTCCTCCTGGTCGCCGATGCGGATCTCGGTCCCCGGCAGCTCGTGGGCGCGGCAGCCGGGATCGATGTCGATGAAGGTCAGCCGCGCGCCCGGCCCGAAGAAGCCGCGCCACATGCCCACCGAGCCGCCCTGATAGACCCCGATCTCGAGGAACGAGGCATCGCGCCCCTGCCAGGGCCGCAACAGGCGGTCGTAGACCGGCAGGTAATGCGCCATCTTCAGGATCGCCCGTCCGCCGGTGCGTGCCATGTGGTCGGTGAAATAGCCCATGCCACCCCCCCCCTGAGGACGAAGAAGGCCGCGGATCCCTTCGGACCCGCGGCCTGGAACTGCCCTGCCCTCGCCCGGCGGTCAGGCCGCCAGCGCGGCCTTCGCCTGGGCGACGATCGTGCCGAAGGCCGCCGGCTCGTGGACGGCCAGGTCGGCCAGGACCTTGCGGTCCACCTCGATCCCCGCCTTGCCCAGGCCGTTGACGAAGGTCGAATAGGTCATCCCCGGATCGGCGATCCGCACCGCCGCGTTGATCCGCTGGATCCACAGCGCGCGGAAGTTGCGCTTGCGGGCCTTGCGGTCGCGGGTGGCATACTGGTTGGCCTTGTCGACCGCCTGCGTGGCGGTCTTGAAGTTCTTGGAGCGGAACCCGTAATAGCCCGACGCGGCCTTCAGGACCTTCTTGTGACGGGCATGGGTGACCTTGCCCGATTTGACGCGCGACATCTCTCAGGCCCTCCTCAGCGGTCGTAAGGCATGTATTTCTTGACGATCTTCGCGTCGGCGTCCGACAGGATCATGGTTCCCGTCGCGTCCCGCACGAATTTCGGCGTGCGCTTGATCATGCCGTGGCGCTTGCCGGCGACGCCGGCCTTGACGTGCCCGTTGGCCGTCATGCTGAACCGCTTCTTGGCGGCAGACTTGGTCTTCATCTTGGGCATTTCGATCTCCGTCGTTACAGGCGCGGCTCGGCATGCCACACCGGCCGGCCGCGCGGGGTATTGAAGCCGTGCCCTATAGAGGGGCGCGGCCGCCTTGGCAAGCGCCGCCGGCGCGGGCCGGCGCCGGGTCAGACGGCATAGCGCAGGATCGCCGCCAGCGCGCCGCCGCCCGGCACGTCGCCCTTGCGGGCGGCGACGATGCGCGCCCCCGACCGCAGCGCGCGTGCGGCGATCTCGTCCACCACGCCATAGCTCGACGCGCTCTCGCCCGGGGCGAAGGTGACGGCGCCCTCCTCGTCCACGGTGCCGGGCACCGTCTCGTCCATGTCGACGATCAGCGTGTCCACCGCGCCCGCCGTCGCCGCCCGTGCCGCCTGCGCGATGTCTGCGGTCGCCCGCCCCTCGGCCGCCCGGCCCGCATAGAGCCGCGCCAGGGCCGCGATCTCGGCGGCGTGCCGGCGGTCGAGGATGGCGCGCGCGGCCTCGGCCAGGACATGGTCCGGCGTGTGGTCGGCCGAGCCCGGGATGACCTCTGCCAGGGTATGCGTATAGGTCGAGGCCGCCCGGAAGACCGAGGCCAGGGGCTCGGCCGCCGCCACGATCAGCGGGCGCTCGTGCCCCGTCAGCACCGGCCGCAGCGCCGCGTCCACCGTCCGCGCATAGCGCCGCAGGAGGGCGCCCTCGCTCTGGCTCTCGCCGCCGGTGCCGGCGCCCGTGCGCTCGGTATGGCTGCGCCGGCCCAGGGCGTCGGCCATGTCCTTCGGCAGGCCGGGCACCTTCACCGGATGAGGCGGCAGGTCGGCCGAGACCTCGATCAGGCGCACCGCCCCCATGCCGATCGCCAGGATCCAGGCGTCCTGCGGGAAGGTCGCCGCGCGCAGCAGCGGCTTGATGTGGAACCGGTCGGCGACGTGGATCTGGTTCGGGATGCGGTTCGGCAGGCGGAAATGGACGGCGCTCTCCGGGGTCAGGAACAGCGCCAGGCTGTTGGCCTGATGCGCCCAGAAGTCGTCGTCGCCCTCCAGCTCGGCCACCGCCTCGGCGATCGGCCACAGCGCCCGCTTGGCATGGCCGCCGGCCTCGGCCTGACGGATCGCCTCGGCGGCCAGGTTCTTCAGGGCGATGCGGTCGGCCTGCGCCGCCTCGGTCAGGGGCGTCGTGGACAGGTAGATGGTGACACAGGGCGAGGCCCGGGTCCCCGCAAGGCGCAGGATGTCCGCGCGTGAGGGAAGGTCGATGTGCAGCATGATGCAGGCCTTTCGCGATCGTTTCTCGGGCGCGCGTCCCCGACTGCAACCTAGGTGCGCACCCCGCCGGCGGAAAGGCCCCGCCTCAGTTCACGTAGCGGTCCATGACGCGGGCGGCGATCTCGGGCAGCTCGTTCAGGCGGAAGCCGCCGGGATGGATGACCGTGGCCGCCACGATCATCGCGCCGCCGATCACCGCCGTCACCGCCGCCGCGCGGGGCGGCCGGCCGGCGCCATAGGCCGAAACCATCGCCGGCAGCGACAGGAACGCCACCACGCAGCCGATGATCAGAAGCAGTTCCGCATCCATCCCCGCGTTCCGCCCGCAAACCCCTGCGTCGTCGCGGATTATTCGGGGTCGGTCCGGAAAATCAACCGCTCGTCGCAGGGCGCCACGCGCAGGATGTTCGTCGTGCCCGGCACCTTGAAGGGCACGCCCGCGGTGACCACGATGAAGTCCTTCTCGGTGGCGAATCCGTGCTGGCGCGCGGCGCGGGCCGCCTCGACCACCGCCATCTTGAAGCGGTCGACATCCGTCGCCTCGACGCAGTGCACCCCCCAGGTCAGGCAGAGCCGCCGCAGCGTCGCCGTCACCGGCGTCAGCGCGATGATCGGCACGCCCGGCCGCTCGCGGGCGACAAGGCTCGCCGTCGTGCCCGACTGGCTGAAGCAGCAGATCGCGTTGATGTCGGTCGCCTCGGCGATCTCGCGCGCGGCGGCGACGATGCCGTCGGCCACCGACTGGCGGTTCACCCGCCGGCTCGAGGCGATGATCTCGCGATAGGTCGGGTCGCCCTCGACCGAGCGGGCGACGTTGTCCATCGTCGTCACCGCCTCGACCGGATACTGGCCGGCCGCGGATTCGGCCGACAGCATGACCGCATCGGCGCCCTCGTAGATCGCCGTGGCCACGTCCGAGACCTCGGCGCGGGTCGGCATCGGGCTTTCGATCATCGATTCCAGCATCTGCGTGGCCACGATGACCGGCTTGGCCGCGGCCCGGCACAGCCGCACCAGCCGCTTCTGGATCGGCGGCACCGAATGCACCGGCAGTTCCACGCCCAGGTCGCCGCGCGCCACCATGATCCCGTCCGAGATCGCGAGGATCTCGGCAAAGGCCTTGACCGCCGCCGGCTTCTCGATCTTCGACAGGATCGCCGCCCGGCCCCTGGCCAGCATCCGCGCCTCGGCCACGTCCTCGGGCCGCTGCACGAAGGACAGCGCCAGCCAGTCCACGCCCAGGCCGCAGGCGAATTCCAGGTCGCGGCGGTCCTTCTCGGACAGCGCGGCAAGCGGCAGGACCACGTCGGGCACGTTCACGCCCTTGCGGTTCGAGATCGTGCCCCCCGCCAGCACCGTGCAGTCGGCGAAATCCGCCCCGCAGCGCTCGACCCGGACGCGGATCTTGCCGTCGTTGACCAGAAGCGTCGCGCCCGGCTCCAGCGCCGCGAAGATCTCGGGATGCGGCAGGCAGACCCGCGTCGCGTCGCCCTCCGTCGGGTCGAGATCGAAGCGGAAGCCCGCGCCCTCGGCCAGCTCCTCCGCCCCCTGGCGGAAGGTGCCGACGCGCAGCTTCGGCCCCTGCAGGTCGGCCAGAACCCCGATCGGCCGGCCGACATCGGCCTCGACCCGGCGGATCGTGTCGTAGCGCGCCTTCTGGTCCTCGTGCCCGCCATGGCTCATGTTCAGGCGGAACACGTCGGCCCCCGCCTCGAACAGTGCGCGGATCGTCCGGTAGTCGCTGGACGCCGGTCCCAGCGTCGCCACGATCTTCACGTTGCGCAGGCGTCTCATGGCCCCGGGCGTCCTTCCGGCTGGTGGCGGTAACGTCGCGGGCTCTATGGCCGAAAAGACCTGCCCCCGCAACTGGCGCATCGCCGCGCGAAGGCTTATCCAGCGCCCATGAGGGACGATCCTGTCGAAGATGCCGCCGCCCTGCGCGGCGAAGCCTGGGAGGTCGAGGGCCATGACCGCCCCGGCCGCTGGCTGGTCACCTGCGACCATGCCTCGAACGCCGTGCCCGACTGGATCGGCGGCGGATCCCTGGGCGTCGCGCCCGCCGACATGGCACGCCACATCGCCTGGGATGTCGGGGCGGCCGGGCTGGCGCGGGCGCTAAGCGCGCGGCTCGATGCGCCGGTCGTCCTGGCCCGCTTCTCGCGGCTCGTCATCGACGCCAACCGCGGCGAGGACGACCCGACCCTGGTGATGAAGCTCTACGACGGCACCGTCGTGCCGGGCAACCGCGCGGTCGGCCCGGCCGAGACGGCCGAAAGGCTCGAACGCCTCCACCGCCCCTATCACGCCGCCATCGCCCGGCTCGCCGCGCGCCGCCCCGACACCGTGATCTGCGCCGTCCACAGCTACACGCCCCAGCTCAACGGGCGCCCGCCGCGGCCCTGGCATGTCGGCATCCTGCACTCGCACCGCGACCCGCGCCTGGCGCTGGCGCTGATCGCACGGCTGCGGCGCGACGGCGACCTGATCGTCGGCGACAACGAACCCTATGGCGGCCATCTCGAGGGCGATTCCATCGACAGGCACGCGCTCCAGCCCGGCCGCCCCAACGTGCTGATCGAGCTGCGCAACGACCTGATCGCCGACGCGGCGGCGCAGGAGGCCTGGGCGGCGCGCCTCGCCCCCGTGCTGGCCGAGACCCTGGCCGAAACCGGACTGTGACCGCCATGCGCCCCTTCCAGGCCGTCATCTTCGATCTCGACGGAACGCTCCTCGATACCGAGCGGCTGATCATCGACGCCGCGCTCTCGGTTCTCGAGGCGCGCGGCCATGCCGTCTCGCGCGACTTCATCGTCGGCCTCGTCGGCACCGCCGACAGCGAGGGGATCCGCCGCCTCGGCGACCATATCGGCCCTGCCTTCGACGGCGACACCTTCGATGCCGACTGGTCGCGGGCGGCCCGCACCGCCTATGCCGGGGGCATCCCGCTGATGGCCGGCGTGGCCGAGCTGCTCGACCACCTGCACCGGCGCGACATCCCGCGGGCGGTGGGCACCAACTCGCTCACCGCATCGGCCCTGCGCAAGCTCGGCCAGGCGGGGATCGCCGCGCGTTTCGACCCCGCCCATGTCGTCGGCTACGACGCGGTGGGCCGCCCCAAGCCCGCGCCCGACGTGTTCCTCGAGGCGGCGCGGCGGCTGGGGGCCGACCCGGCCCGCTGCGTCGTGTTCGAGGATTCCGATCCCGGCGTCGCCGCCGCCCTTGCCGCCGGGATGACGGTGGTCCAGATTCCCGACATGAAGCCCCCCGCCACGCGCGACGCGCATCATCTGGCCGCGACGATGATCGAGGGCGCGCGCTGGGCCGGGCTTCTGGGCTGACGGAGGCGAGGATGGACGACAGGACGCGCACCGAGATCGAGGCCGCCGCCTTCCGGGCGCTGCGCGATCACCTGATCGGGAAGCGGCCGGACGTGCAGAACATCGACCTGATGAACCTCGCCGGCTTCTGCCGCAACTGCCTCAGCCGCTGGTATCAGGAGGCAGCGAACGAACGCGGCATTCCCATGACCAAGGACGAGGCGCGGGCGATCTTCTACGGCATGCCCTATGCCGACTGGGTGGCGGCCCACCAGACCGAGGCCGACGATGCGAAGAAGGCGGCCTTCGAGGTGGCCTTCCGCCAGAACGTGGGCAAGCCCTGACAGGGCCCGGCCGCCCGGCCGGGGGGGCGGCGGCCGGCCGGGCGCGGGTGACGCTGCGTCACCGGCGGCAGGTTCACGCGGTCTTGATCGCCGCCCTCATGCCCCGCGTCCGGCCCTGCCCTTAGGCTGGGGCCATGGCCGTGCTCCTGCCCGAACGCAAGTCCTACAGCCGCGCCGAGGTCATCGGCGATGCGGTCGTCCATGCCTCGGGCGCGGCCTTCGCGCTGATCGCGGTGCCGGTTCTGGTGGTCGCCGCCGTGCTGGTGCGGGGCGGGATCGCCCCGGTCGCCGCCGTGTCGGTCTACGGCGCCTGCCTCCTGGCGATGATCCTGTTCTCGGCGCTCTACAACACGCTGGGGCGGCGGCGCTGGACGGCCACCCTGAAGCGGCTCGACCATTCGGCGATCTATGCCAAGATCGCCGGCACCTACACGCCCTTCGCCGTCCTCTCGGGCAGCCACCTGTGGCTGCTCGCGGGGCTCTGGGCGGCGGCGCTGGCGGGCATCGCGCTGAAGCTCGCATCCCCCGACCGCTGGCGGCGGGCGGGGCTCGTGCTCTGCCTCGCCATGGGCTGGGCCGGGCTGGCGCCGGGGGTCGGCCTCGTCGGCGGCCTTCCGGCGCCCGTCCTGGCCCTCATCCTCGCCGGGGGCGTGGTCTATACCGCGGGGGTCGTGTTCTACCTGCTCGACCGGCTGCCCTTCCACTACATGATCTGGCACGTCATGGTCCTGGCGGCCAGCGCGTTCCTCTATGCCGCGGTCACCGTCCATGTGATCGCCGCCTGAGCCGGCGGTGGCGGTGGCGGTGGCGGTGGCGGTGGCGGCAGTCCGGCCGTGAACGGAACGGGACCGATTCCTGACCGGATCCTTAATCCGAAAGGCAACCCGTTGATTTCGTTGGGTCCGAAAGGGTGTCCCATCGTGGGACACCCTCTCCGCCCGCCCCTCCGGGCCGGGCGGCGGGGGGCTCAGATGGCGGCCCTGCGCATCTCCTCGATGTAGATCTCGCGCAGCCGCCGGACCACCGGGCCGGGCCGCCCGTCGCCAAGCTTCACCCCGTCGATCTCGACGACCGGCATGACGAAGATCGAGGCCGCGGTGGCAAAGGCCTCGTCGGCGGCCTGCGCCTCGGTCACGCTGAAGGCCCGCTCCTCGACCTCGAACTGGGCCTCGCGGGCGAAGCGGATCACCGCGGCGCGGGTGATGCCGTGCAGGATCTCCTCGGACAGGCCGCGGGTGATCACCCGGTTGCCCACCACGATCCAGGCGTTGTTCGAGGTGCCCTCGGTCACGAAGCCGTCCTCGACGAACCAGGCATCGTCGACGCCCGCCTTCTTCGCGGCCATCTTGCCCATCGAGGGGTAGAGAAGCTGCACCGTCTTGATGTCGCGGCGCGCCCAGCGCAGGTCGGGGATGGTGATGACGCGGAATCCGGCCTGCGCCGCCGGGGCATCGGCAAGGTTCGGCACGTTCTGGGTAAAGGCGACGACGCCGGGCTTCGTCTCCGGCCCCGGATAGAGGAAGCTGCGGTCGCCCGGATTGCCGCGGGTGACCTGAAGATAGACCATCCCCTCCTCGATCCCGTTGCGCGCGACCAGCTCGCGGTGCATGGCCAGAAGCGCCGCCTCGTCCATCGGCCGCGCGATCTCCAGCTCGCCAAGCGACCGCCACAGGCGGCGGACATGCCCGTCGAAGTCCACCAGCCTGCCGCCCAGGACCGAGGTGACCTCGTAGACCGCATCCGCCATCAGGAAGCCGCGGTCGAAGATGCTGATCCGCGCCTCGGTCTCGGGCAGCCAGTCGCCGTTCACGTAGACGGTGCGCGTCATCCCCAAAGCTCCCTTTCCGGCGGATGGACCCCTGCCGCGTCGTAGCGCAGCGGATGGGCGCGGTCTTCGGCCAGAAGCAGCGGGCCGTCAAGGTCCACCACATCCGCCCCTTGCGCCACAAGCACGGCCGGCGCCATCGCCAGCGAGGAGCCGACCATGCAGCCGACCATGATGCCGAAGCCCGCCGCCCGCGCGGCATCGCGCAGGGCCAGCGCCTCGGTCAGCCCGCCGGTCTTGTCGAGCTTGATGTTCACCATGTCGTACTTGCCCCTGAGCTGCGAAAGCGAGGCCCGGTCATGGCAGCTTTCGTCGGCGCAGACGGGCAGCGGGCGCGCGATCTCGGCCAGCATCCCGTCCCCGGCGGCGGGCAGCGGCTGCTCGACGAGCCGGACGCCCAGGCGCACCAGATGCGGGGCGAGGTCGGCATAGACCTCGGCCGTCCAGCCCTCGTTGGCATCGACGATGATCGCCGCATCCGGCGCGCCGGCGCGCACGGCTTCCAGCCGGGGCATGTCGTCGGGGGTGCCGAGCTTGATCTTCAGAAGCGGGCGGTGGGCGTTCCTTGCGGCCGCCGCACGCATGTTCTCGGGCATGTCGAGCGACAGCGTGAAGGCGGTGACGCAGGCCATCGGCGCGGGCAGGCCGGCCAGTTCCCAGGCGCGGAGGCCGGCGCGCTTGGCCTCCCAGTCCCACAGCGCGCAGTCGACGGCATTGCGCGCCGCGCCGGGCGGCAGCGCCCCCTGCAGCGCCGCGCGGGTGATGCCCTCGGGCAGGCCCTCGATCTGCGCGGCCACGCTGTCGAGGCTTTCGCCGTAGCGGGCATAGGGCACGCATTCGCCCCAGCCCGCCTCGCCGTCGCGCGCCACGCGCACGGTCAGCACCCGCGCCTCGGTGCGGCTGCCGCGGCTGATGGTGAAGGCCTCGCGCAGGCGGAACGTGTCGGGGGTGACGGTGATCGGCACGGCCTCAGATGCCTTCCAGCGCGTCGCAGAGCCTGCCCGCACCATACCGGAACGGGTCGGTCGCGGGCAGGCCGAGGCGCCTTTCGGTATCGGCCAGATACTGGCCGGCCTCGTCCTCGCCCATGTGCTGGGTGTTGATCGAATAGCCCACGACGCGGCACGCCGGGTTGGCCACCTTCGCCAGTTCCAGCGCCATGTCGCGCACCTGTTCCAGCGTCGGCAGGCCGTAATGCGGCAGGCCGCGCATGTGCCTGCGCGTGGGTTCGTGGCAGACGACCAGCGCATCGGGCTGTCCGCCGTGGATCAGCGCCAGGGTCACCCCGGAATAGCTGACATGGAACAGCGATCCCTGCCCCTCGATCATGTCCCAGTGATCGTCGTCGTTGTCGGGCGTCAGGTATTCCACCGCGCCGGCCATGAAATCGGCGATCACGGCATCGAGCGGCACGCCGTCGCCGGTGATCAGGATCCCGGTCTGCCCGGTGGCGCGGAAGTCGGACTTCCGGCCCCGCTTGCGCATCTCGGCGTCCATCGCAAGGGTCGTGTACATCTTGCCGCAGGAGCAGTCGGTGCCCACCGCAAGAAGCCGCCTGCCCGACCGCTTCCTGCCGTTGGCGATCGGATAGGCGACCGAGGGCACGCGCACGTCGTGCAGCGCCCGGCCGTGCCGGCGCGCGGTCTCCACGAGGTCGGGCTCGTCGCGCAGGAGGTTGTGCAGCCCCGAGGCAAGGTCGAAGCCCTGTTCCAGCGCGGTGTGCAGCACGTCCTTCCACTTCTGCGAGATCACGCCGCCGCGGTTGGCCACGCCGATGACCATCGTCCGCGCGCCCTTCGCATGGGCCTCGGGCAGGGTCATGTCGGGCAGGCGCATGTCGGCGTTGCAGCCCTCCATCCGGTACTGGCCGAGCGCGAATTCGGGCCGCCAGTCCCTTATGCCCTGCGCGACCTTCGCGGCGAGCTGGTCATGGGCGTCGCCGAGGAACAGCAGGTAGGGGGTGGGAATCATCTCGTCGGTCTCCCTCCGTCGGATCGCGCCGGATCGTAGCGGCTGGCGGCGGGATGTCGCGCCGAAAATGTGCCCCTCCCCTCCGGCCGCGCCCCGCCCCCGTCGCGCCCGGCCTTGCGGGGCCCGGCGCCATTGCCTATCGAGACGGGGGCCGCGGCGACCGGCCCGCAGCCGTTCCGAGGCGCCCCATGTCCTTCCGAACCCAGCCCCCCGCCCCTGCGCGTTCCTGCCGCTGCCAGCTCTTCGGCCCCGGATCGCGGCCCGAGCTCTTTGCCCGCATGGCCGCCAGCGCGGCCGACGCGGTGACCATCGACCTCGAGGATTCGGTGGCACCCGACGACAAGGCGCGGGCGCGGGCGAACGCCATCGCCGCGATCGGCACGGTCGACTGGGGCCGCAGGACACTGGGCGTGCGGATCAACGGACTCGACTCGCCCTGGTGGTATCGCGACGTGGTGGACCTCCTGGAACAGGGAGGCGAGCGGCTGGACGTGATCGTGATCCCGAAGGCAGGGTCGGCGGCGGACATCTACGCGGTGGACGCGCTGGCAACGGCCGTCGAGGCAGCAACCGGACGCAGCCGTCGCATCGCCTTCGACGCGATCATCGAGACGGCCGCCGGCATCACCCGCGTCGCCGAGATCGCCGCCGCCTCGCCGCGCCTCGAGGCCCTGACGCTGGGCGCGGCGGACTTCGCCGCCTCGATGGGCATGCAGACGACGGGCATCGGCGGCACGCAGGACGGCTACTACATGGTCAGGGACGGGCAGCGCTACTGGGCCGATCCCTGGCACTGGCCGTCCGCGGCCCTGGTCGCCGCCTGCCGCATGCACGGGCTCCTGCCGCTGGACGGCCCCTTCGGCGACATCGCCGACACCGAGGGCTTCCTTGCCCAGGCGCGGCGGGCGGCGACGCTCGGCATGGCCGGGAAATGGGCCATCCATCCCGCGCAGGTGGCGCTGGCCAACCAGGTCTTCACCCCTTCGGCCGCGCAGGTCGCCGAGGCCCGCGCCATCATCGCCGCGATGGAGGAGGCACGGGCCGCGGGGCGCGGCGCGGCCGTCCACGGGGGCCGGATGATCGACATCGCATCGATCCGCCAGGCCGAGGTGGTCCTGCGCCAGGCAGACCGCGCGGCGGAATGAGGGCGGGCGCGGCCGGAGGGGCGCCGCCCCTCCGGACCTCCCCGGAGTATTTCGGCCAGGATGAAGGGCAGGCCGCCGCGGCGGCGGGGGATCGGCGCCGCTGCGCGGGTTCCCAGATGGCAGCGCATCATGGGCCCTGCACCTGGGGCGACGCGCAGGCCCGACTCCCGGGGGCAGGCAATCGCGCCGGACGGGCGGCCGCGCCACAGGCCTGCCGCGCCCGGAGGTCACGTTGTCTTGGCCCTCCTCCGACGCCGCCAGATGACCCCGGCAGACGGGTCGTGGCCTTGAAAGGCCCCGATCTCGCGCTTGCCGGCCCGCAACTCTCCTGCAATCCTGTCCGTTCTCGGCACTCGAGCAAGGGGGCGGCCATGGCAGACCTGGCCGGGATCGTGGCGCGCTGGCCGGGCAAGTCGGCGCCCGAGGGCGGAATCGAACACCCCGCCGTGCTGCACATGCTGGACGTGGCGGCGGTGGCCGAGCGGTTGATCGCGCCCCTGCCCCATCCCGAACCGCTCAAGCAGGCACTCGCGCTCCTCTGCGCGCTGCACGATCTGGGCAAGATCGCCGAGAGCTTCCGCCGCGCCCTGCGCGAGGGGGCGCCGCAGTGCTTCCGGCACTGGGAGATCACCGAGGCGCTGCTCCGGTTGCACGACGACACGCTGGCGCGCCATCTTGGCGGTGACGTGGGCGACCGCCACCTGCTTGATGCCGCGGCCGCGGGACATCACGGGCGGCCTCCTGACCGGACCCTTGAACATCGCAGCGGCCGTCCTGCGGGCTCGTGGCGGCAGATGCTCGAGGCCGCAGGCCCGCAGGCGGTGACGGATGCCGCCGAGGTCATCGCCGCCTTCGCCCGGCTCTGGCCCGGGGCGTCGCTCGCTGGACTGGAGGAGGCCGAGACCAGGCGCCTGTCCTGGCTTCTGAACGGGCTTCTGACCGTGGCCGACTGGGTGGGCTCCAACGCCCTCTGGTTCCCCCCTGCCCCGCCCACGGGCGACCTCGCCGCCTACGTCGAGGCCGCGCGGGTGCGGGCGGGCGCAGCGCTGCGCGAGGCCGGCCTTGTCGCCCCGCCCGCAGCGACAGGCGCGCTGTTCGACTTCGCCCCGCGCCCCATGCAGGCGGCCTGCGCCGACCTGCCCCTGCGCGAAGGCCCGATGCTGGCGCTGATCGAGGACGAGACGGGCAGCGGCAAGACCGAGGCCGCGCTGATACTGGCGCGCCGGATGCTGGCGGCGGGCAAGGGGCAGGGGCTTTATGTCGCCCTGCCCACCATGGCCACGGCGGATGCGATGTTCGCCCGCCTCCGCGCGGTCCTGCCGCGGCTCTTCGACGGGGCGCCCTCGGTGACGCTGGCGCATGGTCGGGCGGGCCTGTCCGAGGACTGGCGCGACCTGGCGCTCAGGCGCGAGCGCGGCCAGGACGAACCGGGGCCCACCGACTGGCTGCGCGACAGCCGGCGGCGGGCGCTCCTGGCCACGGTGGGGGTGGGCACGGTTGATCAGGCGCTCCTGGCGGCGGTCAGGGCGAAACATGCCGCGCTGCGCCAGTATGGCCTGTCGCGCAACATCCTGATCGTGGACGAGGTGCACGAGATGGGCGACCCCTACATGGGCGTCCTCTTGCGGCAGCTTCTGCGCATCCAGGCCGCACTCGGCGGCTCGGCCATCCTGATGTCTGCGACCCTGCCGCAGGGCCTGCGGGCCGAGCTGACGGCAGCCTTCGAGGAAGGCGCGGGGCGCGCCGCGCCGCCCGATCCGGGGCCGGCCTATCCGGCGCTGACGGTGCCGGGGGTGGCTGCACCGGCGGTGGCGGCCGCACCCTCGGCCCGCGGTCCGGTGCGGGTGGAGCGGCTGGCGGACCCCGCGGCGGCGGCGGACCTTCTGGCGCAGGCGGCGGGCCAGGGCGCGGCCTGCGTCTGGGTGCGCAATGCGGTGGACGAGGCCATCGCCGCGGTGACCGACCTGCGCCACCGGGGGGTGGCGGCGGACCTTCTGCACGCGCGCTTCGCGCTGGCCGACCGCAAGCGGCACGAGGCGGCGGCGCTGTCGGCCTTCGGCAAGGGCCGCGCGGACCGTCCGGGCCGGGTGCTGGTGGCAACCCAGGTGGTGGAATCCTCGCTCGACCTCGATTTCGACGTGATGGTGTCGGACCTCGCCCCAATGGCGGCGCTGATCCAGCGCGCGGGGCGGCTGTGGCGGCACATGGACCGGCGGCCCGCCGGCGCCCGCCCGGTGCCGGGGCCGGTGCTGCATGTGCTCTCGCCCGAGCCGGGGCCGGAGGCGGGCGCCGACTTCGCGGCGGCGGAGCTGGGGCAGGGGGTGTTCGTGGGCATCGAACCAGACGGCCCGGGCCACGCGCATCGGCCCGTCGCGGCGCAGCCCGAAGCGAAAACCGCGCCGCTGGCGGCCATACGTTGCGCTTGAGTTGGCAACAAC
>JAOADN010000026.1 GCA_026417295.1 Paracoccaceae bacterium | reverse complement strand
AGATGTGTATAAGAGACAGCCCTGGACCGCAGCACGAGCCCCGAAAGCGTGTGTCCGAGGTCTTCCGACGGCATCAGCGGCCGGTCGTCGGGCCATGAATGCAGCCACAGCCCCGCCTCACCGTCGATGCGCAGCACATAGCCCAGGCGCCTGAGCCGCGTCTGCAGGTCGAGCCAGTCCCTTGCGGCGTCGAGCGCGCCGCGCAGCAGGGCAAGTTTCGCCGCGGGGTGCGACGCCCGGGGCATGTAGGTCCGCCGCAGGAGATCCTCGACATGGGCCGAGGGCGAGACCCCGGCTGCAAGGGCGGCCCTGCCTATCGCCGCCAGGACGTCGGCAGGAAGGGACAGCGAAACGACGTTCTTGTGGGCCATGGACGTCAGACTTGCCGATTCCGGTTAACCGCGGGTTTACCGCTGCCGGAAGGCTGTCACGTCAAAGCGGCGAAAATGTGCCCGTCCTGGCGTCGTACTGCTCGAGCCTTCCGGCACCGATATCCACCCAGAGCCCGTGAAGTGACATGTCGAATTCATCGAGCCCCTTCTGGACGAAGGGATAGGTCAGGAGGTTCTCGAGGCTCACGACGACGGCCTGCTTCTCCAGCGCCGCAAGACGGGCGGATGGATCGGCCACGTCCTTCACCCGTTCGTAGCCCGGTCGCAGGATGTCCATCCAGCGGCCGACGAAGCTCGACGTCGCCTCGAGCTGCGGCGCGTGACCCGAACACATCTCCTGGCAGCCCTTCACCCCGCCGCAGCCCGAGTGTCCGAGCACGATGAGATGCGCGACCTTGAGCTCGGAGACGGCGAATTCGATGGCCGCCGAGGTGCCGTGATGTTCCCCGTCGGGCTTGCAGGGGGGGACGAGGTTGGCAATGTTGCGGTGGATGAAGAATTCGCCTTCGTCGGCCCCGAAGATCGAGGTTACGTGGACGCGGCTGTCGCAGCAGGCGATGACCATGGCGCGCGGGCGCTGTCCGTCCTCGGCAAGGCGCCGAAGCCAGACCCGGTTCTCGACATAGCCGGTGGCACGCCAGCCGTGAAAGCGCTGGACGAGGTATTGCGGCAGGGGCCGCACGCGGTGCATCGGTGATCCCTCTTGTGGCCGCGATCTGATTAGTCCGCCCGCCTGCGCGACGCGAGCGCTTTTTCATGGCCGCAGGGCCCTTGCGGGTGCAGGCGATGCGGATAGGCTGGCGCCCCGTTCCGGACAGATGGGGACATCATGCCGCCCGCCTTCGCCGACCCGTCAGCCCCCGCGCTGCCCCTTCATGTCGTCGAGGAGGGGCAGGTAGAGGCCTTCCTCGGCGGGCTGCCCGCGGCCCATGCAGCCTGGCTGAGGACCGCCGGCTTCACGGGCGGGCTGGGCCAGGTGCACCTGCTTCCGGGCGCCGACGGATCGCCTGCCGGGGCCGTCATGGGTTACGGCACACCGTCCCATCGCCGCCGCGGAAGGTTCCATGCGGCCCGCGCTGCCGAGACCCTGCCACAGGGGAACTGGCGTCTGGAGGGTCTGCCGCAGGGCGATGCCCTGGACGCCGCGCTGGGCTGGCTGCTTGCCGGCTATCGATTCGGGCGTTACCGGACCGCCCGGGCACCCGAGGCACGCCTCGTGCCGCCCCAGGGCATCGATGCACAGCGGGTCCTGGCGATGGCAGAGGCCGAATTCCTGACCCGCGACCTGGTGAACACCCCGGCATCCGACATGGGGCCGGACGAGCTGGAGCAGGCGATCCGCGAGACGGCGGCCCGGTTTCGCGCCAGGGTCAGCGCGATCCGGGGAGACGACCTTCTGAAGCGGAACTTCCCGCTCGTCCATGCCGTCGGGCGCGCCTCGACGCGGGCGCCGCGGCTTGTCGACCTGCGCTGGGGAAGGACGGGCCCGCGGGTGACGCTGGTGGGCAAGGGGGTATGCTTCGACACGGGCGGGCTGGACATCAAGCCTGCGACAGGCATGGGCCTGATGAAGAA
Organism: Paracoccaceae bacterium; assembly: GCA_026417295.1. Taxonomy (GTDB): domain Bacteria; phylum Pseudomonadota; class Alphaproteobacteria; order Rhodobacterales; family Rhodobacteraceae; genus JAOADN01. Next base: position 29,744 of record JAOADN010000026.1, on the reverse strand, counting down.
GGACATGGGCGGCGCGGCGACGGCGCTGGGCCTTGCCCGGACGATCATGGCCCTCGACCTACCGGTGCGCCTGCGGCTGCTGGTTCCGGCGGTCGAGAACGCGATCGCGGGCAATGCCTTGCGTCCGCAGGACATCCTGGTCAGCCGCAAGGGCCTGACCGTCGAGATCAACAATACCGACGCCGAGGGACGCCTGATCCTTGCCGACGCCCTGGCCCTTGCAGACGAGGAGGCGCCGGATCTGGTCGTCTCGATGGCCACGCTCACCGGCGCAGCGCGGGTGGCGCTGGGCCCCGACCTTGCCCCGTTCTACACCGATGACGACGCGCTGGCCGGGGCGCTGTCGCGGGAAGGCGCCGCGGCGGCCGACCCGGTATGGCGGATGCCGTTCTGGGACCCCTATGAGCCGATGATCGAGCCGGGCATCGCCGATCTCGACAACGCCCCTTCGGGCGGATTCGCCGGCTCGATCACCGCGGCCCTTTTCCTGCGCCGCTTCGTGACGGCCGCATCGCGCTATGTCCATTTCGACATCTTCTGCTGGCAGCCCGTGGCCGCGCCGGGGCGGCCGAAGGGCGCGGTCGGGCAGGGAGCGCGGGCCATCCTCGGCGCGCTGTCCGGGATCGCCGGGCAGTGACCGACCGTCGCAGCACGCCCGCGAATGCCCGCGTCGCGCATGTGTCGCTGCGCGGCCTGAGCGCGGCCCCGCGCCTCGTCGAGGGCGAGGCAGGGGCGGTCGTCGCGCCGCTGGCGGACCTTCTGGCCGAACCGGGCGGCGCACGCGAAAGGCAGCTCCTGCGCGGCGATCCGGTCCTGGTGCTGGACCGGCATGCGGGCTTTGCCTTCCTGCGATCGGAGAAGGACGGCTATTGCGGCTATGTCGAGGAGCGCCTGCTCGGCCCCGCGATCCGGCCCACCCACCGCGTCGCCGTGCCTGCGACCCATCTCTATCCGGCGCCCGACCTGAGGCGTCGCGAGATTGCGCGGCTGAGCTTCGGCGCGCGCCTTGTCGTCACCGGCGAAGCGGGCCGCTTTGCCCGCACCGACGACGGCCTGTTCGTTCCCGCCTGCCACCTTGAGCCTGCCGGCAGGCCGGAGCAGGACCCCGCTGCGGTCGCCGAACTCTTCCGCGGCACCCCTTATCTCTGGGGAGGCAATTCGCGTGACGGCCTGGACTGCTCGGGCCTCGTCCAGGCGGCCCTTCTGGCCTGCGGCATTGCCTGCCCCGGAGACAGCGACCAGCAGGCCCGCATGGTGGGCGAGCCGCTGGCAGGCCTTTCGGACCTGCGGCGCGGCGACCTGGTGTTCTGGAAGGGACATGTCGCCATGGCGCTGTCGCCGGACCGGATCATCCACGCGAATGCCCACAGCATGTCGGTCGCGTGCGAGGCCCTGAATGATGCCGTTGCCCGCATCGCCGCCACCGAAGGCCCGGTCATCGCCCTGCGCCGGCCCCGCCCCTAGCGCCAGTCGAAAAAGCCCGCAGGCGCGCGTGCAAGGAGTGCCCGCCCCAGCGCCTCGCCAGCCTCGGCAGCCCCCGAGACGGGCGCGCGTATGTCGCCGGCGATGCTTTCGGACCCGTCGGGCCGCAGGATCTCGCCGCGCAGCCACAGCCCCGTGCCATCGATCACGGCGAGCCCCGCGATCGGCGTCTCGCAGGATCCGTCGAGCGTGCGGAGGAAGGACCGCTCCGCCGCCAGCCGCTGGCCCGAGGGCGCGTCGTGGATCGGCGCCAGAAGTCCGGCGACATGCGTGTCGTCGGCGCGACGTTCGATCCCGATGCATCCCTGGGCGATGGCGGGCAGCATCTCGTCGGGCTCAACCGGCGCGCGGGCGACATGCGCAAGGCCAAGCCGCCGCAGGCCTGCCATGGCAAGGAAGGTCGCGTGGGCAACCCCTTCGTTCAGCTTGCGCAGGCGGGTCTGCACGTTGCCCCGGAACTCCACGACCTTGAGGTCCGGCCGCCGGTTCAGAAGCTGGGCCCGCCGCCGGAGCGACGACGATCCGACCACCGCGCCCTCCGGTAGATCCGCGAGCGACGCGAAGCGTTCCGAGACGAAGGCGTCCCGCACATCCTCGCGCGGCAGGAAGCAGTCCAGCGTCAGCCCGTCGGGCTGGACCGTCGGCATGTCCTTCATCGAGTGGACGGCGATGTCGATCGATCCGTCGAGGAGCGCGTCCTCGATCTCGCGCGTGAACAGCCCCTTGCCGCCAAGCTCCTTGAGCGGCCGGTCGAGGACGCGGTCGCCGGCCGTGGAGATGACCACGATCTCGAAGCAGGTCTCGTCCACCCCGTGTGCGGCCATCAGGCGCCGGCGTGTCTCGTGCGCCTGCGCAAGCGCCAGCGGCGATCCTCGGGTTCCGATCCGCAGCGGGGCGGTTGGGGTGGGGCGGCTCATGGCGGACAGGCTTACCGAAGCGACCGGCGGGGGGCAATGGCGCCGGGGCGCGGGGTGGCCAACCGCTTGCCCCCGCCGCGCTGCCGCGCCACAAAGGAAGCGAAGGGGGCACCTGATGACTAAGACGATGCTGCGCGCCCTGGCCGGCGAGCCTCTGCCGGTGCCTCCGGTCTGGCTGATGCGGCAGGCCGGCCGCTACCTTCCGGAATACCGGGCGACACGGGAGAAGGCGGGGGATTTCCTCAGCCTCTGCTACACGCCGGAGCTGGCGGCCGAGGTCACGTTCCAGCCCATCCGGCGCTACGGCTTCGATGCCGCCATCCTGTTTGCCGACATCCTCCTGCTTGCCCAGGCCCTCGGCAGCGAACTGTGGTTCGCGCCCGGCGAGGGGCCGCGGCTGTCAGCGATCACCGATCCGGCGCAGGTGGCCGCCCTGCGGCCCGCGGACGCGATCCACGATACGCTCGCGCCGGTCTACGAGACGGTGCGGATCCTTGCCGCCGGCCTGCCGAGGGAAACCGCGCTGATCGGCTTCGCCGGCGCGCCCTGGACCGTGGCCACCTACATGGTGGCCGGGCGCGGCACGCCCGACCAGGGGCCGGCCCATGCGATGAAGGCCCGCGAGCCGGCGGCCTTCGGCGCCCTGATCGACCGCCTGACGGAGGCCACGGTCGAATACCTTTCGGCGCAGGTCGATGCCGGTGCAGAGATCGTGAAGGTCTTCGACAGCTGGGCCGGATCGCTGGAGGGCGCGGATTTCGAGACCTTCGCCGTGGCCCCGATGCGCCGCATCATCGCCGCGATGAGGGCGCGGCATCCCGGCATCCCGGTCATCGCCTTTCCGCGCGGGGCCGGCAGGCGCTATGCCGGCTTTGCACGGATGACGGGGGCAGACTGCGTGGCGCTGGACGAGACCGTCGATGCCGCCTGGGCGGCAGCGAATGTCCAGCCGGACGGCTGCGTGCAGGGCAACCTCGACCCTGCGCTGATGGTCACGGGCGGGCAGCGGCTGGTCGACGAGACGCGGCGGATCGTCGCCACCTTCGCCGGCGGCCCTCACATCTTCAACCTCGGTCACGGGATCACGCCCGAGGCCGATCCGCGCAACGTGGACATCCTGCTGGCGGCGATCAGGGGCTAGGACGGCGCCGCAGCGGCGGCAAGGCCCCCTGCCGCCGGCGCGGCGGATCGCTCAGAGCCGCGCCACGGCCGCCGCCACCCGGTCGGCGAGGCCGTCCAGCGCCGCAGGTGACAGGCTTTCGGCCAGAACGTCGGCCGCGGCTTCGCCTGCTGCGCGCGCGCGATGCCGCTCGTAGCGCGGATCGTAGTGATGTTCCATCAGCGTGGCGGCAAGTTCCTCGAAGGCGCCGGTCCGGGCGAGGGTCAGCCAGGCCTCGATCCGTTCCCTCGGCTGCATCGGGCGCATCAGGTCGATGATCCCTTCCAGCCGTGCGCGGTCTTCGGTCACGTCGCCATAGGTCCGCGCCAGGTAGGCCGCGCGCGCCGCCCGCGGGGCGACGATCCGCACTCGCGGCGCGTTGCGCATGGCAGCCCAGAGCTGCTTGGGAAGGGCGATCGCGCCGATCTTCGAGCTTTCCGCCTCGACGACCACCGGGCGCGAAGGGTCGAGTGCGTCGAGCGCCATCGCAAGGCGGCTCTCGAAGCGCTTCTGCGATGGCTGGCCGCCGCTCTTGTGCCCGAACAGCGAGCCGCGATGATTGGCCAGCCCCTCGAGGTCGATGACCTGGATGCCGCGGGCCGGCAGCATGTTCAGGATCTCGGTCTTGGCCGATCCCGTGTTGCCGTCCAGAACCACGACCCGCGTCCCGACGGGCGCGTCCTGCAGACGGCCCACGACGAGGGTCCGCCATGCCTTGTAGCCGCCGGACAGGGTCTCGGTGCGCCAGCCCACCTGGGACAGGATGGTCGCGAAGGACCCCGATCGCTGCCCGCCGCGCCAGCAGTAGACGAGCGGGCGCCAGGCGCCGTCCTTCCCGGCAAGCGGCCCCTCGAGATGCCGCGCCACGTTCCGCGCCACCAGCGCCGCGCCGACCTTGCGGGCCGTGAAGGCGCTCACCTGCTTGTAGATGGTGCCGACACGCGCGCGCTCGGCATCGTCGAGGACCGGCAGGCTGACCGCGCCGGGCAGGTGATCCTCGGCATATTCCGCCGGGGAACGGGCATCGATCAGCGTGTCGAACGGCAGACGCGCCAGATCGGACAGGGATGTCAGGGTCAGCGCCATGCGTCCCTGATAGCGCCCCGTCCCTCAGGCCGGAAGCCCCCGGCCCGGCATCCGCAGGTCGTGCGCCTGCGTGGACATGAGGGCCGGGTCGGGCGCGGGAAGGTCCGCAACCAGCATCGCCTCGCCTGCCCCGGCGCGGGCAACAACCGTGCCGTCCGCATTCGCGACGAGCGATTCGCCGCAATAGGTCAGGTCGCCCTCTGCCCCAGCATAGTTCGCGTAGACGATGGCAACCCCGTGATTGACCGCCTGCGACGGCACGGTCAGGCGCGACACATGAGTGAAAGGCACCATGTTGGCGGTCGGCACCAGGATGATGTCCGCCCCCGCCGCGGCCAGGGCCGCCACATGGGGGGCGAACTCGACATCGTAGCAGACCAGGAGGCCCGCCTTGCGGCCCTTCAGGTCGAAGGTCGCATAGGCATCTCCGGGCGTGAAGATCCGGGCTTCGCGCGCGCCGTAGAGCTGGATCTTCCGGTAGATCGCGGCGATCGATCCGTCGGCACTCACGGCAGCGGCGCTGTTGAAGACGCGCGCGCCCTCGCGTTCGGCAAGGCCGAAGGCGCAGACCAGGCCCGCCTCGCGCACCGCGTCCCGTGCCGCGGCCATCCAGGGCCCGTCCAGCGGCTGCGCGAGGGCCGCGACATCCGGGGCGTTGTAGCCGGGAAAGAGAAGCTCGGGAAAGACGGCGACGTCGGCCCCCGCCGCCCGGGCGACGGCCAGCCCCTGCACGAGGGTCCCCAGCGCATGATCGGCCGACCCGGCGGCCGAGCGCGGCTGACACAGGCAGATGCGCAGGTCCGCCGCCAGTGCCACGGGATCAGTAGACGGTCACGGGCGTGCCGATGGCCACGCGGTCATAGAGATCGATCACATGCTCGTTGACCATGCGCAGGCAGCCGTTCGAGACCGAGGTGCCGATCGAGTTGGGCTCGATCGTGCCGTGGATGCGCACGGCGGTGTCCTTCTGCCCCTCGAACAGGTACATCGCCCGCGCGCCCAGGGGGTTGCCCGGTCCGCCCGGCATCGCCTCGTTCGCCCACCGGCCGTATTTCGCCGGGTTGCGCTGGATCATCTCCGGCGTCGGCTTCCAGGTCGGCCATTCCTTCTTCACGGCGATGACTGCCGTACCGCGATAGACGAGCTCGGCCTTGCCGACCGCCACGCCATAGCGGATCGCCAGGCCAGGCTTCACGATGTAGTAGAGGAAGTGCTGGCTGGACACGACGACGATCGACCCGGCGGGGAAGTCCTTCTTGACCCGCACGACGGTCGGGTAGAACTGCGGGGCGATGTTCACGCCCGGTATGGGGGCCGGCGGCAGCTTGATCTCGGCGGCGGTGATCGCGGCGGCCGGCCGCGCCAGCCCGGAAACTGCGGCCGCCGAAAGCCCGGTTGCAACGAAAGTCCTGCGGTCCATCATCATCGTAACGCTCCACAACGCGGACTACATAAACCCCTTGCGCCGCAGCGGAAAAGCGGGAATCCGCGCATCACGCCGGCAGGGGCAGCCCTGTTGCACGGAATTGCGACCACCGGATGACGAAAACGGGTCCACGCAGCCCGACGGGCTGTGGCAGGATGGGTCCGTCAATCCCCGGAGGCGCCGATGAACGCTCCGCGCAGCCCTGCGGTCTCGCCCGCGGCCGAACTTCACAGGAACGCCGCACTGCCTTTCGGGCGCGCGACGGCGATGCCCAAGTCGGTCTACACCGACCCGGCCTTCCTGGAGCTCGAACAGACCCATGTCTTCGCACGCGAATGGCTCTGTGCGGGCCGGGCCGAGGCCCTGCCCGAGCCGGGCGACTATCTCACGATGACCATCGCGGGCGAGCCCGTGATCGTCCTGCGCGACCGCGACGGGGCGATCCGCGCCATGTCCAACGTCTGCCGTCACCGCATGTCGACCCTGCTTGAGGGACGGGGGCGGATCCGCTCGATCGTCTGCCCCTATCACGCCTGGACCTACAACCTGGACGGAACCCTGCGCGGGGCACCGGCGATGACCCGGAACGAGGGGTTCTGCCGCACCGGACTGTCGCTGCCGCAGGTGCGGGCAGAGGTCTGGCAGGGCTGGATCATGGTCACGCTTGATCCCCATGCCAGGCCAGTCGCCGAGGCGCTGGCAGAGGTGGAGGCCCTTGTCGGCCATCTCGGGATGGGGAGCTATACCGAGACCTTCCGCGAGACCTTCCGCTGGGCGACGAACTGGAAGGTGCTGGCCGAGAACTTCATGGAAAGCTATCACCTTCCGGCCTGCCACGCGGGCACGATCGGCGGCGCGTCACGGCTGGACGAGATGGTCTGCCCCGAGGGCCGCGCGGCCTTCAACTACCACTGGATCCTCAAGGACGAGACGGTGCCGCTCGCCCTCGCCCACCCGACGAACACGGTGCTCACGGGAGAGGATCGCCGCAAGACCTGGCTTCTGGCGATCTATCCCTCGCTTCTCGTGACGCTGACACCCGGCTACTTCTGGTATCTCTCGCTGACGCCCGACGGGCCCGGACATGTGAACGTCCTTTTCGGTGGAGGGATGAGTCCGGAATGGCTTGCCGATCCCGCGGCGCCCGATCACCTGGCGGCGGTCAAGGCGCTGCTCGACGAGGTGAATGCCGAGGACAAGGGCTGCGTCGAAAGGGTCTATCGCGGTCTCGGTGCGGGGCTGTCGCAGCCCGGCCCCCTCAGTCACCTCGAGCGGCCGAACTACGATTTCGCGCGCTATCTCGCCTCGCGGATACCGGCCTGAGCCCATGGCCCGCCGCGTGGCACCGCCGCGCCTCGGCCCGGTCCTTGCCGTGCGCGCGGCTTCGCTGTAACCGCGACGCGACGAACCGCCGGAGTCCCGCCCATGCCCAATCCGAAGAAAGTGGTCCTTGCCTATTCGGGCGGGCTCGACACCTCGATCATCCTCAAGTGGCTCCAGACCGAATACGGCTGCGAGGTCGTCACCTTCACCGCCGATCTGGGCCAGGGCGAGGAGCTGGAGCCCGCACGCAGGAAGGCCGAACTCCTGGGCATCCGTCCCGACAACATCTTCATCCGCGACCTGCGCGAGGAATTCGTGCGCGACTTCGTGTTCCCGATGTTCCGGGCCAATGCGCTCTACGAAGGGCAGTACCTGCTCGGCACCTCGATCGCGCGTCCGCTGATCGCGAAGCATCTGGTCGAGATTGCGCGCCTGACCGGTGCCGATGCGGTCGCCCATGGCGCGACCGGAAAGGGCAATGATCAGGTCCGCTTCGAGCTTGGCGTCGCCGCGCTCGACCCGGCCCTGCGCGTCATCGCGCCCTGGCGCCTGTGGGACCTGACCAGCCGCACGAAGCTGCTGGAATTCGCCGAGCGGAACCAGATCCCCATCGCGCGGGACAAGCGTGGCGAGGCGCCCTTCAGCGTCGATGCGAACCTCCTGCACACGTCCTCGGAGGGAAAGGTGCTGGAGAACCCCGCCGAGGAAGCCCCCGAATTCGTGCTCCAGCGGGTCACGCCGCCCGAGAAGGCCCCCGACGCGCCCGAGATGGTGGAGATCGGGTTCGAGAAGGGGGATGCCGTGGCGGTGAACGGCCAGCGCCTGTCGCCGGCAGCGATCCTTGCGCGGCTCAACGATCTTGGCGGGCGGCATGGCGTGGGCATCCTCGACCTGGTCGAGAACCGCTTCGTCGGGATGAAGAGCCGCGGTCTCTACGAGACGCCCGGAGGCACGATCCTGCTTGAGGCGCACAGGGGGATCGAGCAGATCACGCTCGATGCCGGGGCCGGGCACCTGAAGGACAGCGTGATGCCGCGCTATGCCGAGCTCATCTACAACGGGTTCTGGTTCAGCCCGGAACGCGAGGCGCTTCAGGCGCTGATCGACAGGACCCAGGACCACGTCACCGGGACCGTGCGCGTCAAGCTCTACAAGGGCGCGGCGCGCACCGTTGCACGCTGGTCGGACCATTCGCTCTACAGCGAAAGGCACGTCACCTTCGAGGAGGATGCCGGCGCCTACGACCAGAAGGATGCAGAGGGCTTCATCCGGCTGAACGCCCTGCGCCTGCGGCTGGTTGCGACGCGCAACGCGAGGGTGCGCAGGGCGGGGTAGATCACGACCTTCGGGGTTGCGGTCCCTCCGCAGCGGGTCCCGCCGCGGTCCGCCCGGCACCGGGCCTCAGGGCAGCGGACGCGGCGTATCGAATGCGACCCCGTCCCAGACGCCCGAGACCGACCAAGACTCGGTGTCGGCGCTGCGCGCATACCTGATCGTGCCGCCATGCCTTCCGCTCACCTCGAGGTCAAGGACAAGCCCGTCCGAGCCCTTTCCCGCCTCGGTCCGCTGGGCGGTGCCGTCGATCCTCGTGCCCGGCCACAGGCCGCAGTCCCCGAAGGCGAAGGAGGTCTCGGTCTCGCCGGCATCGGCCGTGATCGTCCCCCCGAAGTCGCAGCCCAGCCGCAGCCGGTCGGCAAGATCCCAGTTGTAGATCTCGGGATACCAGTCGAGTTCGGTCTCGACATCCTGCGCCACCGCCAGCGGGTCGGAGGGATCGCCGCCCGACAGGGGAACGTAGGGGTCGGTGAAGTCCTGCGCACAGAGCTGGGTGGGCGCATCCGGCACCTTGCCCTCTAGGATCAGGGCCGAGACGATGCGGTCCGGGCAGGCAAGGCCCCGCCCCCAGATCACGTGCGGCCCGCCCTGCATCACGACGAGATGGCCGTTGCGGACGCCGTCCATGACGGCATAGCTCATCGAGACCGGCGTGATCGGATCGGTATCGGCGTTCAGGATCAGCGTCTGGTAATCACCGCCCGCGAAGGGCGCCGGACGGGTGCCGCGGCCGCGGAAGGGCCAGTAGGCGCAGACCAGACGCTCGGCGAAATAGGCGCGGGCCAGGCGCTTGCCGGCGCCGAAGTCCTGCGCCTCCCTGATGATTGCTGCCGCCAGGGCATCGGCATCGCCGGCGCCTTCGGCGTAGTCGGTGCAGGTCACGGCGAAGTAGGCGGCCCCGAACCAGCTGGGATCGGCGATGCCCTGCCCTGTTTCCGAATCGAGATAGAGGTTGGAATAGCCCAGGCGCAGCATGGGCAGGTATTCCCCGCGCCCGGCCGCGGCCAGCGCGCGCAGGAAGGTGGTCCGGGCATTGGGCCCGTAAAGGGCGTAGAACGCGTTGTTCTCCAGGATTGCGGCTGTCAGGTCCCGCCGCGAGGTGCCGCCGCTGCCCAAGGGGAAGTCGACTGTGGCGGGCGCTGCGGCCAGCCGCGCCGCCAGGCGGTCATAGACCTCCGCGCTGGGCGCGTCCATGTCGGCGGCGCAGTCCGGGTCGCGGTCGCAGGTCGCGAAGACCCGCTCAAGGATGCGCTCGGACGCCTCGGTATAAGCGGCGTAGTAGTCACGCAGCGACAGCGTCAGGTCGACGACTCCGTCCAGGATGACGCCGGCCACCGCATCGGGATGCAGGGTCGCATACTGCTGCACGAACTGGGTGCCGTAGCTTTCGCCGTAAAGCCAGAGCCGTGGCGCGCCGATGGCCTGGCGGAACACCTCGAGATCGCGGATCGCGCGATCGCTGTCGACGAGGCCGAGAAGGTCGGCGTGGTCGAGCTGCGACAGGCAGTCGCTGACATACTGCTTGGTGATCGAGATTGCCGCCTCGGGCCGGTCGAGCGGCACGTCCGCCGTGTCATAGCGCCCCTGCGCCTCGGGGCAGACGAGTCCCGTGTCGGGCCCCGTGCCGCGCTGGTCGAAGAAGACGATGTCCACCTGTGCGGTCAGTTCCGCGTCGAAGGCTCCCATGTAGTCGTCGGCCACGGCAAGCCCGCTGCCGCCCGGCCCCCCGACGACGATGACAAGGACGCCCCTGCTGGCCGTCTTCGCCGGACTGACGGCGAAGGTGACCGGAAGGGTTCCGCCCGGATCCCCGGCGACCGGGTCGCGCGGCACATCGATCGTCACGCAGGTCAGGCTGCTGAGTGCGCAGGGCTGCCCGCCAAGCGCGGCAAGACGTTCGGCCATGTCCTGCGCCCCCGCCGGCCGGGCAAGCAGAAGCAGGGCTGCCGTCATCGCGAAACGCATGGAGACCTCGCCGGAACCTGCCGGGAAAGCCTAGCCTGTCCGTCCCAAAGGCGGCAACCGCCCTCATACGCGGAGCTTCACGGAAGCAAGCCGCTCATAGGCGGGCATCGCTGCCTCGGCGAGCCGCGCATAGGCGCCGTCGAGGTCAGGCAGGGCCCCTTCGGCGGGCTCGAACCCGGTCGAGGCATGGACCGCGCCGTACCAGTGCGGCGCCCAGACGCCGTCGCAGGGCTTCGGGCCGGCAGGCCAGGCCAGCATCCGTTCCGTGAAGGGAAGGCCCAGCGCCGCGCAGAGCCTTTCCAGGGCGACCCGCGGGCTGGCGCGGATGTCGGCGCTGTCGATCACCGGCGGAGCATGGCCGAGCCGGTCCGCCACCTCGTCGAAAAGCTGCGTCTGCTGAACGAAGCCGATGTCGGCAAGTGTCGGGGCCTCGCGCTTCCTGGCATAGCTCGCCACCACCCGGGCAGGGTGGCGGATCAGGAAGGCGTTGGTGACGCTGCCCATCCAGTCCCGCGGGAAGGCCGGGATCATGTGCAGGGTCATGTGCTTCTGGTAGAAGATCGCCCTTCCGTCCGGGGCAGGACCGCTGCAGGTGGCGGCCACGCGTGCCGGATCGGTCTGGCCGGCGGCTATCACCGCGGCCGCCATCGGGTGGTCGAGGCCCGTTGCCTTCAGGTAGGCGGCATAGAAGGGCTCGTCGAGAACGGCGCAGTCGCCCCGCGCGGCGAAGGCGTACATCAGCGCGGTCGAAAGGTTCCGCGGACCGGACCACATGGCGATCCTCATGTCGCGCCCACCAGCGCCTTGTAGAGGTCGCGCAACCGCGCCGTCACCGGGCCCATCTGTCCCGTCCCGATCACCCGCCCGTCGATCATTCCCACCGGGGTCTGGGCTCCGAAGGTGCCGGTCAGAAAGGCCTCGTCGGCCGAATAGGTCTCGACAAGGCTGAAGTTCCGCTCGTGCGCGGGGATGCCGTTCGCCCGGGCGAGTTCAAGCACCTTGGCCCGCGTGATCCCGTTCATGCAGTAGTCGCCGGTCGAGGTCCACAACTCGCCCTTGCGCACGATGAAGAAGTTGCAGGCGTTGGTGGTGTTCACGAAGCCGTGGACGTCAAGCATCAGCGCCTCGTCGGCGCCGGCCTTCTGGGCGGCAATGCAGGCCAGGATGCAGTTCAGCTTCGAATGGCTGTTGAGCTTCGGGTCCTGCGTCATCGGCAGGCCGCGGATGTTGGGCACGGTCGCCAGCCGGATCGGACGCGGCGCGTTCGGGCGCGAATGTTCCATGATGATGGCGATGGTCGGGCCCTGCCTCGAAAGGCGCGGGTTCTGGAAGGGTCGGGTCTTGACGCCGCGCGTGACCATGAGGCGGGCATGGACGTCGGTCGTCATCCCGTTCGCTGCCTGGGTGTCCAGAAGGGCCTGCTTCACCCCCTCGCGCGGCAGGCCGATGTCCAGGTCGATGGCCCTTGCCGCCTCGAACAGGCGGTCGATGTGCTCGTCGAGAAAGGCCCATCGCCCGTTGTAGAGTCGCAGCCCCTCCCAGACCCCGTCGCCGAGCATGAAGCCGGAATCATAGACACTGACCATGGCCTCGGCCCTGGGGACGATCCGGCCGTTGACATAGATGAGGATCGAGTCGTTGCGCGCGTCATCCTCGGCCTGATGGGTGCTGACATGGTCGTCCATTGGGGTCCTCCGCAACTGGCCGCAGGCTGCATCGGACGCGGGCGGATGTCACGGGGGGGCGAGGCAGGGTCAGCCGGCCCTGCGGATCGTGTCGCCCGGCTGAAGCACGGGTTCCAGCTCCACACGGACGGGGTCGGCGGGGCCACCCGCCGCCCGCGCGGCGATGATCGAGGCGGCGCGGAAGCCGATCTCGCGGCGGCAGGTATCCATCGTCGCCAGCCGGCGCGAGAAGCCGTCGAGCAGCTCCACCCCGTTGAAGCCGGCAAGGCCGACATGGCCGGGCACGTCGATCCCGTGATCCTGGCACCAGAGCAGGCCGCCGGCGCCGATCATGTCGTTCGAGTAGTAGAGGAAGTCGAGGTCCGGCGCCCGTCCGAGGATCGCCTCGGTCATCTCGCGCCCCTTCAGCAGGGCCGATCCGCCGCTGTAGAACTCGCGTGCCCTGACCCGTACCCCGGCTTCGCCCAGCGCCGCCTCGAACCCTTCGAGGCGCTTCCGCGCGCGGTGGTCGTCAGGCATCTGGGTGCCGAGGAATCCGATCCGGCTGTAGCCGGCCGCCAGGATCGCCCGCGCCATCTCGGCCCCGGCCCGGCGGTGCGAGATGCCGACGACGCTGTCGATCGCCTCGCCGTCGGTATCCATGATCTCGACGATCGGAACCCCGGAATGCAGCATCATCGCCCGGGCCGCCGGCGTGTGCTCGAGCCCGGCCACGATCACGCCGGATGGCCGCCAGGACAGCATCTCGTAGAGCACCGTCTCCTCGCGGTCGGCCGAGTAGTTGGTGACGCCGACGACGGGCTGAAGCCCGGTGCCGTCCAGCGCCGCCGAGATGCCGGACAGGACCTCGGGAAAGACGAGGTTCGACAGCGAGGGGATGATGACGGTGACGAGGTGGGTGCGCTGGCTGGCCAGGGCGCCGGCGATCTTGTTGGGCACGTAGCCCAGCGCGCGGGCGGCCTTGAGCACGCGGTCGCGCGTGGCGGCAGACACGTCGTCGGAGTTCCGCAGCACGCGGCTGACCGTCATCTCGCTGACGGCCGCCGCCTCGGACACGTCGCGCAGCGTCAGCGTGCGGCGGCGCGGGTTGGGCGGGGTCATGGGCGGCGGGTCCGGGGCATCCTGGCGGATTGTTACCCTGCACCCGCCCGGGGGTAAAGCAGGCGCCTGGCCCGCCCGGCGGGCGGGCCCGGAAGGGTGTCCCACAATGGGACACCCTTCCGGACACAACGAAATCAATGGGTTGGGAATCGGATTAGGGATTCGTTAGGAAATCGGTCCCGGTTCGTTCCCGCGACCCTTGCGGCGATCCCCGGCCCGGAGCGGGGCCGGCCCGGCCCTAGATCATGCGGATCGCGGCCTTGTCCACGGCCAGCATGTAGCCCTTGCGGGCGATGTTCTTGACGAGGAGCTCGCTGACCATCTGGTTGCCCAGCGCATCGCGCAGCCGCTTGATCCGCATGGCGCCCGCCGCCTCGTCGCATTCGGGGGCGGGGCGGCCCGAGATGACCGATTCGATCTCGGCGCCGGTCAGGACGTCGTCGTCCATCCGCGCCTCGGCAAGCACGGCCAGGGTCTCGATCGCCGCCTCGGTCAGCCTGAATTCCATGTTGTTGAGAAGGACGGCGTTCTCGCCCCGCGAGATGAGCAGCGAGGATACCTGGATGCCCTGACGCTGGATCTCGCCCATGCGGCGGTTGAGCGCGACGATCATGACGAGGAAGACCAGCGCGGCGATCAGCAGCGCCGTCGAGAAGACCAGAAGGACGAAGATCACCATCCGGTAGCTCGTCAGCACCTCCTGGAACGAGGTGCCGGACTGGGCGAGGATCTCGAGCAGCTTGATGTCGTCGGGCGAGGTCAGGCCGGCCGTATCGACGAAGAGCTTCTCGACCTTGGCGTTGAAGGCGTTGGCATCTGGAAGGTTGAGGAACAGCAGCAGCGCCGCCACCAGAAGGATGGCGACGATGGCCGCGATGCCCCAGACGACGACGCGGTTGCCGGGGCGCAGCGCGGCCGCGATGGCCCCCGATGCGCCGTCAGTAGCGGAGGAAGAACTCTCCGGCACTCGCTTGCCTTTCACCCAGACCCTCGGGTCCGAATGTGGACAGGATATTCAGAAGCGTCCAGCCGTCTTGCGCAAGGCGCGGCGCCAGTTCGCCCGCCGCCGCCTTGCGGCTGCCGCAGGCCCCGTCGGATACCTGCGACACCCCGTAGGCGAGGCGCAGGGGGGCGTCCTGCTTGGCCTTCCAGTCGGCATAGCATTCGGCCTGCGCGCCGGAGGCTGCGGCAAGGACCAGGGCAAGGGCTGCGATGAGCGGTTTCATGCCGGCGAAGGTGCGACGGCGGGGACCGATATTCAATATCAATCCGGACCGGTCCGGGACGGGCGGCCCGGTTATCCGATAGCGGGGCGGCGTTATTGCCTGTCCGGGCCGTCCGCCGCCAGTTTGGGTGCATCGGAACCGGCGCGCTGCCAGCGCCGGATCGGGCCGAAGGAGAAGCACGCATGAAACGCCAACTGATCGCCGCCGTCGCCGCCGGGTCGCTTGCCCTGTCCGGCCTTGCGGCCACGCCCGCCGCCGCCTGGGGCGAGCGGGAGCAGAATGCGCTGGCCCTGATCCTGGGCCTCGGGATCGCCGGCATGATCATCGACAATGCGAACAGGGACAGGCGCAGCCATCATTCGGGCAGCGCCTCGCGGCGCATCCCCGGCGAATGCGTCTATGACATCCGCACCGGGCAGGGCCTGAGATCGGTGGTCTCGAAGAGCTGCGTCGAGGACTACGCCCTGGCGCGGCTGCCGTCGGAATGCGCCTTCACCGTGCGCTCGCACGGGGGTGGCAACCGCGTGGTCTATGGCACGCGCTGCCTGAAGGACAACGGATTCAGGATCGAGGACGTCCGCTACTGACGCGACCGTCCGGCCCGGCGCCCGCCCGGCCACCGGCCCTCCCCAGGGGCAGGCCGGGCGGGCGGCGGCGACCGGGGGGCCGGCAGCGGCGGGCCGATCGAGCAGCGGGCGCGGCGTTTCCCTTGTTTGCCGCCGCGTCCGGGACCTGGGGGCGGGCGTCTGGAGGCGTCCGCCCCCCTTTTCTTTTGCGCCGCGCCCTGTATGCCCGCCGGCATGGCCCGGCGTCCCGATTTCGGTTTCGAGCTGGCGGCGATGGCGCGCGGCGCCAGCCGTGTCGCCGGCGTGGACGAGGCCGGCCGGGGCCCCCTCTGCGGGCCGGTGGTGGCCGCCGCGGTGATCCTCGACCCCGGTTCGGTGCCGCCGGGGCTGGCCGATTCCAAGACATTGTCGGCCGCGGCACGGGCGCGGCTTTCCGCGGCGATCCGCGCGCGGGCCGAGTGCGGGATCGGCCTGGCCTCGGCGGCCGAGATCGACAGCCTGAACATCCTGCGTGCCAGCCATCTGGCGATGTGCCGGGCGGTGGCGGCGCTGGGCCGCGCGCCCGATCACGTGCTGATCGACGGCAACATGATCCCCGCCGACCTGGGCCTGCCGGCCGAGGCGGTGGTGAAGGGCGACGCGCGCTGCCTGTCGGTGGCGGCGGCCTCGATCCTGGCCAAGGTGACGCGCGACCGGATCATGGTGGATTTGGCGCAACAATTCCCGGCCTATGGCTGGGACAGGAACATGGGCTATCCGACGGCCGAGCATCTGGCGGCGCTGAAAAGACACGGTCCGACCCCTCACCATAGGCGTTCGTTCCGGCCGGTGCACAACATCTTGTGACAAGCATTTTTCGTAAGCCATTGATTCAATAAAGAATTTGACGGCGAATCGGGCCTGACTCATGGTTCTGCCCAAGATGACCGGCGCAAGGGCCGGCAACGGGACAGCGGCGGTTGCGCCGCGGCGAGGCAGACGGATGACGACGCAAACGGCGCCGGCGGCGGCGCTTCCCCTGAACCGGATCCTGCAGGGCGACTGCATCGAGGTGATGCGGGGCCTGCCCGCCGGATCGGTCGACCTGGTCTTTGCCGATCCGCCCTACAACCTGCAGCTCAGGGGCGAACTGCACCGCCCGGACAACAGCCGGGTCGATGCGGTGGACGACGCCTGGGACCGCTTCGGCAGCTTTGCCGAATACGACCGGTTCACCAGCGCCTGGCTGGCCGAGGCGCGGCGGCTGCTGAAGCCGGACGGCGCGATCTGGGTGATCGGCAGCTACCACAACATCTTCCGCGTCGGCGCGGCGATGCAGGACCTGGGCTTCTGGGTGCTGAACGATGTCATCTGGCGCAAGGCCAACCCGATGCCGAACTTCCGCGGCAAGCGGTTCACCAACGCCCACGAGACCCTGATCTGGGCGAGCCGGTCCGAGGCGGGGCGCTACACCTTCAACTACGATGCGCTGAAGGCGCTGAACGAGGGCGTGCAGATGCGGTCGGACTGGGTTCTGCCGCTGTGCACGGGCCAGGAGCGGCTGAAGGACGCGGCCGGGGCCAAGGCCCATCCGACGCAGAAGCCCGAGGCGCTGCTGCACCGGGTGCTGGTGGCGACGACGAATCCGGGCGACGTGGTGCTGGACCCGTTCTTCGGCACCGGCACGACCGGCGCCGTGGCCAAGATGCTGGGCCGCGACTTCGTCGGGATCGAGCGCGAGGAGGCCTATGTCGCCGCCGCCGCGGCGCGGCTGGCGCGGGTGCGCCGGTTCGACAGCGAGGCGCTGGCGACGACGGGCTCGCGCCGGGCCGAGGCGCGGATCCCCTTCGGCCAGCTCGTCGAGCGCGGGCTGCTGCGGCCGGGCGAGGTGCTGCAGAACCAGCGCGGCCAGACCGCCAGGGTGCGCGCCGACGGCACCCTCGTGGGGGCCGACGTGACGGGATCCATCCACCAGGTGGGGGCGCATCTGGAGGGCGCGCCGTCCTGCAACGGCTGGACCTACTGGCACTTCGCCCGCGAGGGACGGCTCATCCCTATCGATGTCCTGCGCCAGCAGCTGCGCGCCGAGCTGGAGCGCGACGGCGCGCCCTAGGGCGCCGAGGTTTCCGCCCGTGCCGGGACTGCCCGCCAACTGCGTCCCGGCACACCACTTCCCCCGCCAGGGTCACACCCCCCTGGCGGGGGCCTTTCTTCCGGCGCAGGGGACCGCGGCCTTCCGCAGGGCGGCCGCCGGGGGCGTCGCCCTCAGCCCGCCCCCTTCGGCATCGGCAGGTTGCCGCGGTTGTAGTCGGTCCAGTCGGTGATCTCGGGGTAGAAGCGCCGCCGCCAGGCCCGCACGCGGGGGTTCATCCGCCGCCGCCAGAGGGGCGGGATCATGGCGAGCGTCGCCATCGCCGGATAGCCGAGGGGCAGGGCCGGCGCCTCGTCGGGCCCGTAGGTCTGCAGGAGCGGGAAGCGGCGGTCGGGCCGGCAATGGTGGTCGGAATGGCGCTGCAGGTTTATGAGCAGCCAGTTCGAGGCACGGTGCGTGGCGTTCCAGGAATGGCGGGGGCGGATGTGTTCGTAGCGGCCCTCGCCGAGATGCTTCCGCGTCAGGCCGTAATGCTCGATGTAGTTGATGAGCTCGAGCTGCCAGATGGCGACGAGGGCCTGCCAGAGGAAGAGGACGAGCCCGAGCCAGCCGCCGGCGAGAAGGGCGAGGAACACCGCCGCCATCTGCAGGGGAAGGTAGAGCCAGAACGGGTTCGAGCGGTGCCAGGCCGGGCGGCCGGCCCGCGCGAGCCGCTGCACCTCGGCCCGCCAGGCGCTGGACGGGCCGTCGCGCAGGACGCGCCAGAAGAAGCGGTGGAATCCTTCGTTGTAGCGCGCGGTGGCGGCATCGCGGGGGGTGCCGACATGGCGGTGATGCACCTGGAGGTGCTCGGTGCGGAAATGGCTGTAGAGAACGGTGGCCAGGAGAAGGTCGGCCAGCCAGCGTTCGGCGCGGTTGTGCTGGTGCATCAGCTCGTGGGCATAGGTGATGCCGATCCCGCCCGAGATCATGCCGACCCCGAAGAAGAGGACCGCGAGTTCCAGCCCGCCGAGATGCCCCGCGCGGGTCGCGTAGAAGATCATGCCGTAGATCGTCAGGGCCTGGAGCGGGAACCAGACGACCGTCACCAGACGGTGCCAGAACAGGCGCGCCTCGTCGGTTCCGGTATCGGGATTGCGCTCGTCATGCCCGAAGGCGAGGTCGAGCAGCGAGACGAGGACGAAACCGTAGAGCGGCAGCAGGATGACCGTCCAGCCGCCGAAGGCCGCGCTGGCCGCGGCCAGCGGGAACATCGCCATCGACAGCCAGAAGGGCGCGGCGGCCGGAAGGGGGGAAGGTGCTGCATCGGTCATGGCGCGAATCTACGCCGCCGGCCGGTGCCGCTCAACCGCGGCCGGGCCCCGGCGGCGCCAGCCCGGCCGCCGCGGCCTCCCACACCTTGCGCATGACCGAAGGCAGGGAGGAGGGACGGAAATCCTGCGGCGCGACGAAGCTGCCCCGTTCGGCCCTGGCATCGGCCGGCAGGCGGGCCGTGCGCACCGCGAGTTCCAGCTCGAAATGGGTGAAGACGTGGCGCACCATCCGCCCGGCATCGCGCCAGCACGCCGCGGCGGGCGGCGCCTCGGCGGGCTCTTCCGCCCAGTCGCTGCCCGGAAAGCCGAGCATCCCGCCCAGGAGGCCCCGGTCGGGCCGCCGCTCGAGAAGCACGGCGCCGTCCTCGCGCAGGCCGACATAGGCGATCCCGCGCCGCAGGGGCCGCGCGGCGGCGGGCGCCCGGCGCGGCAGCAGGGCGGCGATGCCCAGCGCCCGGGCCCGGCAGGGCTGCGCCAGGGGGCAGGACCCGCAGGCGGGCGACCTCGGGGTGCAGACCGTGGCCCCGAGGTCCATCATCGCCTGGGCATGGTCGCCGGGCCTTGCGGCGGGGGTGAGCCGGGCGGCCAGCGCAGCCAGCGCGGCCTTGGCCCCGGGCAAAGGGTCCTGCACCGCGTGAAGCCGCGCCACGACGCGCTCGACATTGCCGTCCACGACCGTCGCCGCCTCGTCGAAGGCGATGGCGGCGATGGCCGCCGCCGTGTAGGGGCCGATGCCGGGCAGGCGGGCGAGCGCCGCGGCCGTTTCGGGGAAGCGCCCGTCATGGAAGGAGACGACGGCGCGGGCGCAGGCAAGCAGGTTGCGGGCGCGGGCGTAGTAGCCGAGCCCCGCCCATTCCGCCATGACATCGGCGTCCGCGGCGGCGGCGAGGGAGGCCACGTCCGGCCAGCGCCGGGTGAAACGCAGGAAGCGTTCGCGCACGGCCGCCACGGTCGTCTGCTGGAGCATGATCTCGGACAGCCAGACGCGGTAGGGATCGGGCCGCTGCCCGGCGCGGCGCGCCGCCGGGCCGATGCGCCAGGGCAGGACGCGGGCATGGGCGTCGTACCAGGCCAGAAGCGCCGCACTCACCCCCGCGTCACGCAAACTTTATGCCCCGGCCCCTGCAGGCGCTTCCGCTTGGCGCCGCCCGACGTGCATGATAGCGCCGGGGCAGGGAAAGGACAGGCATGACCGGGCCATCCGACAGGGCAGACCGCCGGATGCGGGGCTTCGAGCCTGCCGCGGGCCTGTTGCGTGACACGCTGCGCAGGGCCGGCGAGGCGCGCGGCTTCGCGGTGGCGCGCGTCCTGACCCACTGGCCCGAGATCGCCGGGCCCCGCACCGCCGCGCTGTGCCGCCCGGTGCGGCTGCGCTATGGGCGCGAGGGGCTGGGCGCGACGCTGACGCTGGCGGTCGCCGGGGCCGCGGCCCCGCAGGTGCAGATGGAACTGCCGGCGATCCGCGACCGCGTGAATGCCTGCTACGGCTACAACGCCGTGGCGCGAATCGTGCTGACCCAGGCGCCGGCGGACGGCCCGGCGACGGACGGCCTTGCCGAGAAGGGGGCGCCCTTCCGGCCGGCCGCGGCGCCGGCGCCCGCCCCCGGCGTGGCCGAGGCCGCCGCGGGGATTGCCGCGGGTGTCGGCGACCCGGACCTGCGCAGGGCGCTTGAAGCCCTGGGCCGGAATGTCATATCCCGCGCAGGGCAGTCCCCGGCGGGGGCACCGCAACCAGGGGGAAAGGACCGCAGATGAAGCGTCGCGCGATTCTCGTCGGGGGGGCGGCGGCCGCCGCAGCCGCCGGGCTGTGGTGGGCGATGCCCAGGGGCGCAGTCACCGAGCTTCCGGCGCTGGCCTCGCCGGCCAGGGCCGAGGACGCCGCCGCGCCGGCCGTGCCCGACATGGTGCTGGGCAATCCGGATGCGCCGGTGACGGTGGTGGAATATGCCTCGTTCACCTGCCCGCACTGCGCCAATTTCCATGCGAATGTCTGGGGCGAGTTCAGGAAGAACTACGTCGACACGGGCAAGGTGCGATTCGTCTATCGCGAGGTCTATTTCGACAAGTTCGGCCTGTGGGCGGCGATGGTGGCGCGCTGCGGCGGCGAGATGCGCTATTTCGGGATCGCCGACATGATCTACGACACCCAGCGCGACTGGATCGGCGACGGCACGGATGCCACGATCGCCGCCAACCTGCGCAAGATCGGGCTGAAGGCGGGGATGACGGCCGATCAGGTGGATGCCTGCCTGAACGACAATGCCATGGCGCGCGCGATGGTCGAGGCGTTCCAGAAGAATTCCGCCGCCGACGGCGTCGAGGGCACGCCGACCTTCCTGATCAACGGCGAGAAGCATTCGGGCGAGATGTCCTATGCCGACTTCGCCGCGCTGGTCGACGCCAAGCTCGGCGGCTAGGGCGGCGGGCGTGGCTGCACCGCTGGAAGGGGTGAAGGTCGTCGAACTGGCCCGCATCCTGGCCGGGCCCTGGGCCGGCCAGACGCTGGCCGACCTGGGCGCCGAGGTGATCAAGGTGGAATCGCCCGAGGGCGACGACACGCGCCGCTGGGGCCCGCCCTTCGTGGGCGAGGGGGCGGACCGCGCGGCGGCCTATTTCCATTCCTGCAACCGCGGCAAGCGCTCGGTCGTGGCCGATTTCACCACGGCCGAGGGGCAGGCGCTGGTGCGCCGGCTGGCCGGGGACGCCGACGTGGTGATCGAGAACTTCAAGGTCGGCGGGCTGAGGAAATACGGGCTGGACTACGACAGCCTGCGCGCGGTCAATCCGCGGCTCGTCTACTGCTCGATCACCGGATTCGGTCAGGACGGCCCCTATGCCGCGCGGGCGGGCTATGACTTCATCATCCAGGGGATGTCGGGGCTGATGAGCTTCACCGGCGAGCCGGACGGCCAGCCGATGAAGTCGGGCGTGGCGATCACCGACGTCTTCACCGGGATCTACGCGGCGACGGCGATCCTGGCGGCGCTGCACCAGCGGGCGCGCACCGGCACCGGCCAGCACATCGACATGGCGCTGCTGGACGTGGCGCTGGCGGTGACCGCCAACCAGGCGATGAACTACCTCGTCTCGGGCCGGCCGCCGGCGCGCATGGGCAACGCGCATCCCAACCTCGTGCCCTATGCCGTCTTCGACTGCGCCGACGGGTTCATCATCCTGGCGACGGGGAACGACAGCCAGTTCCGCAGGCTCTGCGCGATCCTGGGGCTCGAGGCGCTGGCCGAGGCACCGCAATACCTGACGAATGCCGACCGCATCGCCAACCGCGCCCGCCTGACGGCGGAGATCACCGCGCGCACGCGGGCCTGGGCCAAGGCCGACCTGCTTGCGGCCTGCGAGGCCCAGGGCGTGCCGGCGGGGCCGATCAACGACATGGCCGAGGCCTTCGCCGATCCGCAGGTGGTGGCGCGGGGCATGCGGATCGAGCCGGGCGGCGTGCCGGGCGTCAGGTCGCCCTTCCGCTTCTCGGAGGCCGGGCTGGTGCTGGACCGCGGCGCGCCGGCGCTGGGCCAGGACCAGGAGATCGCCGGCGGCTCATAGGCCCAGCGCGGCGAGGCGGGAATCGAGCGCCGTCCAGTCGTCGAGGCGCAGGCGGACCGGCAGCGTCAGGACGCCGCCGCGCTCGGCCGGGGGCAGGCGCATCGCGTCCTTCTCGGTGGTCACGAGCTCGGCCCCGGCGGCGCGGGCCTCTTCCCTCAGGCGGGCGAGAAGGGCGGCGGGCAGCGGCTGGTGATCGTCGAGGGCGACGGCGCGCACCACATCGGCCCCGAGCGCGCGCAGCGTGGCGAAGAAGCGCTCGGGGTCGGCGATCCCGGCGAAGGCGGCGACCCGCGCCCCCCGCCAGTCCATGCCGGTCGGCAGGGGGACGAGGCGCCCGGTCAGCCGCGGAATCGGGAGCGCGGCGCCCCAGAGCGCGGCAAATCGCGCCTGCTCGGCCGGATCGCCGATGCCGAGCACGAAGTCGGCGCGCGCCAGCCCGGCGGCGACGGGTTCGCGCAGCGGGCCCGCGGGAATGCAGCGCCCGTTGCCGAAGCCGCGACCGGCGGCGACCACGACGACCGACAGGTCCCGGGCAAGCGCGGGATCCTGGAAGCCGTCGTCGAGCAGGATCGCCTGCGCCCCGGCGGCCACCGCTGCCTGCGCGCCGCGGCGGCGGTCGCGGGCGACCCAGACGGGTGCGAAGGCCGCAAGGAAGAGCGGCTCGTCGCCCACCTCGGCCGCCGTGTGCCGGCGTTCGTCGACCCGCAGGGGCCCGGAAGCGCTGCCGCCGTGGCCGCGGCTGAGGACATGCGCGGCGATGCCCCTGGCCGCCAGCCGTTCGGCGAGGGCGGCCACCGCCGGCGTCTTGCCCGCCCCGCCCGCGACGAGGTTGCCGAGGCAGATCACCGGCACGCCCGCCCGCAGGCCGGGGCCGCCGGCGGCAAGGCGGCGGGCCGTCGCCCGGCCGTAGAGGGCGCCGAGCGGCGCGAGGAGGCGGGCGGCGAGCGCGGGGCGGTCGGGGGAAGTCCACCAGAAGGCGGGCGCGCGCATCACGCCGCCGCCGGACCGGCCGCGTCGGCGGCGAGGCTGGACTGGATGGCCGCGGCGATGCGCTCGATCACCTCGGCGCCGTCGGTCGCGCAGACCCATCCGTTATGCGCAAGGATGGCCGCGCGGTCGGGGGCGACGAGTTCGCCCACCGCATCGGCGAGGGCCGAGGAGGTGCGCACCAGACGCAGCGCGCGCGATTCGGAGAGGCGGCGGAAGGTCTCGGGGAAGGGGGCCGTCTGCGGACCCGAGATGATCGCCGAGCCGAGGACCGCGGGCTCGAACGGGTTGCGCGACGGACCGCTGCCGAGCAGCGTGCCGCCGAGAAAGGTGATCGGGGCCAGCCGGTACCACAGGCCGGTCTCGCCCTCGCCATCGGCCAGGAGGACGGCGACATCCTCGTCGGGGTCCTCGTCGCGCGAACGCAGGGCGACCGTCCAGTCCTCGGCCGCCAGGCGCTCGGCCAGGGCGGGGCCGCGCGCCGGGTCGAGCGGCTGGAGGATCAGCAGGCAGCGGTGCGACAGCCGCAGCGCCGACCGGTGGGCGGCGATCACCGCCTCTTCCTCGGCCTCGGGGCAGCCGCAGGCGAACCAGACCGGCCTGGTGCGGATGATCCCGGCCAGGGCGACGCGTTCGGATTCGACATGCGGCACGGGATCGGCCGTCTCGCGCAGCGGGCCGGCGACCTCGATCGGGGTCTCGCCGCCCGAGAGCGCGAGCAGGCGTTCGGCCGAGGCGGTATCGGTCGCGAGGATCCGGCGGAAGCCGGTGAACAGGGTGCGCGCCATCGACGGCCGGAGCCGCCAGGACAGGGTGCTGCCGCGTGTCGGGGGCTGGGCGTAGAGGATCGCCGGGATGCCGCGCCGGGTCAGCGCGGTGACGATGCCGGGGCGCGGGGCCGCCTGGACCAGCGTCACCTGGGCGGGGCGCCAGTGATCGAGGAAGGCGGCGATGTCGGCCTCGCGCTCGGCCGGTGCCCGGTCGGCGATGCAGCCCGCAGGCCAGGGGGCGGCCGCGATCGCGTCTGCCGTCTCTCCGGTCACGAGGACCTGCGGGGGGTTGCGTTCCGCCCGCAGGCGCGCGGCCAGGCGCGCGGCGACGGCCGGGAGGACCCCTTCGCCGAGATGCAGCCACACGACGCGCCCCTCGGGCCGCGCCGGGGCGTCGCGGCGCGCCGCCGAACCGCCCCTGTGCCAGAGCAGGTAGAGCCCGAGGGCGGGGGAGCGCGCCATGCCGGGCGTCTCAGCCCGGTCCGGCCGGATCGCTGCCGGCATCCTGCCGCAGCTTGTGGAGCGGCGCGATGAAGTAGCGCATGTGCGCGTCGTCCACTGTGCGCTGCGCCTCGGCCTTCCAGGCCTGCCGGGCGCTTTCGTAATCGGGGAAGATGCCCACGACGTGCAGTTTCGACACGTCGCGGAACACGGTCTTGCGGGGATCGGTGAGCTCGCCGCCGAAGACGAGGTGAAGTCGCTGCGCCATGGTTGATCCTGAAGGCCGGGGTGGCGGCGGGACCCTATGACAGGCGCCGTCTCCCCTCAAGACGGCCGCCGCCGCAGGGATCAGCTGAAGCCGGCGATGTCCTCGGCATCGACGACGATGGCGAGGTTCCAGAAGGCCTCGAGCTCGCGCAGGGCAAGGCCATCCGGGTCGTCCCCGGGCGGGGGCAGGTGCTCGACCCGCAGGCCGAAGCGTTCGAGGCCGGTCGCGCCGATCTCGGACAGGATGATCCCCCAGGTCCCGCGTTCGGCGGCGATGGCGGCGAGCCTCGTCGCCAGGGCCGCGGGGTCCGCGGGCCGGCGGCGGACACGGATGCCGACGAAGGCGATGTCACCCTCGGCCGGCGGAAAGAGCGCCGCGGGCGGCGTGCCGGCGGCGCTGCCGGGCCTGCGCGCCACCGCGGGGGGCGGCGACGGCGCCTCGGCCGGGTCGAGCGGCAGGGGCGCGGCGGCTGCCGCACGCGCGAGGATGGACTGCCACAGGTCACCGGTCATGCCTCGAGCTCCGCAAGGATCAGCGCCGCCGCCGCGGCCGTGCCCGGCGGGGGCAGGGAAAGGGCGGCATGGGCGGCGCGCATCGCCCCGGCGGCGTCGCCCTCGAGCATCGCCTCGAGCCGCCGCTCGAGGGCGAGCAGTTCGTGCGGGGCGACGACGCAGGCCAGCCCCCGATCGGCGGCGGCGCGGGCGCGCCTGTCCTGATCGTCCATGAAGGGGGCCATCTGCGGCACATAGATCGCCGGAACGCCGAGATAGGTGAGTTCGTGAAAGCTGTTGTAGCCGCAGGCCGAGACGACGGCATCCGCGGCCTGGGCCAGCGCGGCCGCCCCGAGCGTCGTCACCGCGACCGTGTTCCTCCATGCCCCTTCCGGGACGGGTGCCGGCGACCCGGGCCAGCGGACCGACAGGTGCAGCGTGCCGGGCCGGCGTTCGGCGAAGTGGCTGACGGCATGGTGCTGGGGCGCGCGGTCGGCCGCCTGTCCGCCGCCGAGCATCGAGACGACGAGGCGGTCGAAGGCGCGGCCCGTCACCGCGGCGATCCGCGCGCGCAGCGCTTCCCGCGCATCGGGGCCCAGCTGCTCGACGGCGACGACGGGGCCGACGCGCTGCACCGGGGGATGGCCGAAGGGCAGGGGGTCGTTGAGTTCGGCGAAGGCCTCGTCGGGAACGATGACCCGGGCGAAGATCGACAGGCGCTCGGGCGGGACGGTGCCGGCCTGCGCCTTCTGCCACAGGCCGCGGCGCACCCAGACCGCGCGCGCCCCGCCGCAGGCGACGGCCCGGACGACGGAATCGAAGACATAGCCGCCGTCGAAGACGAGGAGGTCCCCGGGGCCGGCCAGCGCGCGAAGCCGCCGGGCATTGATGATGTCGTTGGCATAGGGATCGGCATGGCGCGGGCTGCGGGAGACGAGCGGCATGCTGGGAAAGCCCGCCGCGGCGATCAGCCCCCGGCAGCCGGGGAAGGCGGCGAAGAGGGCGCGGCCGGACAGGCCGGGCCCGGAGGCCAGGAGCGAGAGCCGCCGGGCATGGCCGATGCCCGTTCCGTTGGTGGGCAGGAACAGGGCGCGGCGTCCCCCTGCCGGCGCGGGGACGGGCGGCGCGAGGCCGAGCGCCGCCTCGATCCGGTCGAAGCCGGCGCCGGCCGTCCAGGGATTGTTGCGCACGGAAAGGGCGATGGTGTCGCGCCGGGGCAGGACCGTGCCGCCGAGGTAGGAGGCGATGGCGGCAAAGGCGCGCGGCCCGCGCAGCACCGCCGCCCCGGACGCGGCGAGGTGACCCTCGGCCGTGGCGTCGACGACGATCCGGCCCGAGGCCGCCATGTCCGCCGCAAAGGCCCACAGGCGCGGCGTGGCCGGGCCGTCGCCGGCGATCACCGCGATGTCGGCCAGGGCCGCGAGGGCATGGGGCGGCAGCTCGTCGTCGCGCCAGACCGGAACATCGGCCAGCCGGGTCTGGCGCAGCGCGGCGCGCCGGTCCGGGCGGGCGACGACCGCAAGGCGGGCCCCGCCGACATGGTCGATGGCGACGAGGCCGGCGAGGTCGAAGGGCGCGTGTTGCTGCGGCTGCGGCTGCGGCCCCGTTCCGTCTTCGGCGGGCGGGGCCCCGGGTTCGGGCGGGGCGGCCGGCGGCTCTGCCTCGGTCAGCCAGACGACGAGCCGCGGGGCGGCGGCGTCCTGCGCGGGCGGCGGGCCGAGATCCAGCCCGAAGGGCGGCAGGGCCCCGGCCCCGGCGGTTCCCGGCAGCAGCGCGGAAAGGTCGACGGCCTCGGGCGTGGCGTTGAGCGCATAGCCGAGGCGGACGAGGGCGGCCCGCGCCTGGCCGGGACCGAAGCGCCCGATCGCCAGCACGGGCACACCGGCGGGCAGGGGCCCGAGCGCCGCGAGGCGCAGCGGGTCCGGGGCCTCGGCGCCGAGCACGAGGAGGCGCGACGGGGCCTCGACGGCCGGGTCGCCCGCCACCTCGGCCGCGTCGAAGCGCGGCCCGCGGGGCAGGCCGGGCGGCAGGACCGCGCCGTCGACCATCGCGGCATGGCCGCGCCGCCGCAGACGCGCGGCGAAGAGGATGGCGGCATCGACGCGCGCGGGATCGGTCGAGGCGGGTTCGACGAGGATCATGCCGGAAGGCGGTGGCGGGGCGGCGGAGGGGCCGCCGGGCCGAGCATGGGAAGGACGCGGTCGCGGAAGGCCGCGGCAGAGCGCCGCGCCAGGGCCGCCTGCCCCGCGCGGACCCGTTCGCCATAGGCCGCCGGATCGGCGAGGAGGCCCCTGACCAGCCCCTCGACCTCGCGCGGGTCGGCGCCGATCGCCGCACCGCCCAGGTTCTCGGCCGTGGCCGGATCGGTGATGGCGACCTTGCCGGCGGCGACCGCCTCGCCGAGGACCCGGCCGAGGCTCTCGCGCAGTCGCGGCGCGGTGAAGTAGACGAAGAAGTCGATCAGCCCGAAGAAGGTCCGGTGATCGAGCGACCGGAAGGGCAGGATGCGCCAGTGCGGCCGGCGGCGGGCGGCGGCGGCCAGCGGCTCGCCCCCCATGATCACGTTCGAGGCCGCGGTCGCTGGAAAGACGAGATCGAGCGTGGCGAGATCGGGGAACTTCTCGGGCCCCGGCCGCGACATCCGGCCGCGCCTGTCGGCGGGCCGTGCCGAGGGGGCGAGGAAGGGGCCGGGGAAGATGGCGGCCCAGTCCTCGCCCAGCACGTCCCAGCCCGCGAAGCCCGGGTTGCGGGCCAGCCATGCGGTCACCGTGCGCCGGTTGCCGGGCGAGACCGGCGCGATCGACCGGCGCCCGGCGAGGCTGGCCCGGGCGAGGCCGCCGAGGCAGCGCCCGACATCGAAGGCCTCGGTCCCGTCCGGCAGGAGGAAATTCTCGTGCGCGACGACGACGAGATGCGGGGTAACGATGCGGCAGGGCGGCGCCTCATCCTGCCGCAGGAAGGAGGGATTGTGCATCACGACGACATCGGCCCCGACCGTGCCGCCCGCCGGGCGGAGGACCCGCGCCCAGGGATCGAGCGCGGGGGCAGGCGGCCGGCCGCGGAACATCGACGCGCCGAGGGCGTGCAGGCGCAGGGCGACGTGGCCCTCGAGCGCGCGCAGGTCCTCGGCCACCGATGCCGCCGTCCCGCCGGGCGCCCGCGTTTCGACGAGGAAGGCGATGGTCGGGCCGGTCGGCATTGCGGCGCTTCAGTAGATCCCGTCGGATTCGCCCGAACTCTCGACCGCGGCAATGGCGGCGAAGCAGTCGAGGTTGCCCGACAGGGCATTCGCCATGAACCCCTGAAGCTCGCGCGCCAGCGCATCGTCGCCCGCCATCAGAGACGGGTTGCGGCGCAGGAAGGCGACGAGCCCGTCGCAGTCGCGTTCCGCGATCAGCGATTCCAGCCGGCGCAGGAGGTCGAGTTCGTCCTGCGACATGGTCGCCGAACCCGATGCCGCCAGCATCAGGATCGTGACCAGCGCGACGAGTCGGGGTGAGGGCATGCGATCTATCCCGTCCTTGCGCGTCCGGCTGCCGACGGCGGGAATCGCTCGGCGCAGGCGGACATCACTTGAGTATCCCGGACTGCAGTTCGGACGCCAGCTTCTGGCGCAGGGCCGTTGCCGCATCGACGGGCGGCCTGGCGGCCGGCTTGGCGGCCTTCTTCGGCTTCGGCGCCGGCTTGGCCCCGGCAAGCCAGATCTCGATCGTGCCCGGCCCGCGCTCGCCCGGCCTGTCGGTGAGGTCGCGCAGCCGGAACCCGAGCGCTTCGGCGATGGCGGCGGCGGCCGGCCTGTCGGCGGCGAAGTAGAAGCGCACCTGGTCCGACCTGATCCCGACCGTGGTGTCGCGCGGTGCCGCGAAGGCATAGCCCTTGGCATCGAGTCCGGCGAGGACGGCATCGACCTCGCTGCGGGGCCGCCCCTCGGCGACCATGACGCGGACCGTCACGGCGCCCTGCGGCGGAGCGGGCGGAAGCGGATCGAACGCCGGCAGGAGACCGGCGGCCGCCGCGTCTGCCGGCGGCGGCAGGACGGCGAGCGACAGCCTGACGGGCACCGTGCCGGCGGCGGGCGCCGTTGCGGCCGCATCCACCGCCGGGGTGCCGGCAAGGGCGGCGGGTCCGTCCCAGGGCAGGACGCCGTCGCGCGGCGATCCGGTGGCGGCGGGCGGCGGTGCGCCGGGCGCCGCGACGGGCTGCGCCAGGGCGGCGGGCGCCGCAGCGCGGAGGATCGCGCCTTCGGCGACGGGGACCGGCGCGGCGGCATCGGCGCCTGCCGGGGCGAGGGACGGGGGGCCCGTCTCGGCAAAGGCGAGCGGCCCGCGCGGCGCGGTCCTGCCGGCGGCAGGGCCCGCTTCGGCGGCGGGCGCCGCGGGGGGTGCGGCAAGGGCGATGCGGCCCGGGGGCGCGTCGGCTGCGCCGCCGGAGACGGGCAGGAGGGCGGCGGCGCCGGCGCCCGGTGGCTCTGCCGGGGCAGCGGGCGCCTCGGCCACGATGCCGGCGGGTGCCGGGGCGGCGATGCCCACCGACAGGCCGGGCGAGGCCGCGGGCGGGGGTGCCGCGGGCGAGGG
>JAOADN010000025.1 GCA_026417295.1 Paracoccaceae bacterium | reverse complement strand
GCGCGGCACCTTCTCGGGCTCGGCCGCGCTGCCGGTCGAACTTTACAACCGGTTCGAGAAGGCGACGGGGGTGCAGATCGTCGAAGGCTACGGCCTGACCGAGGCGACCTGCCTTGTCTCGTGCAATCCGGTGGACGGCGTGAAGAAGGTGGGATCGGTGGGCCTGCCGCTGCCCTACACGAAGGTGCGCATCCTCGACTTCGGCCCGGACGGTGCGGCGCGCGACTGCGCCACCGGCGAGGTGGGCGAGATCTGCGTCGCCAATCCCGGCGTCATCCCCGGCGGCACCTATACCGAGGCGGGGCGCAACGCGAAGCTCTTCGCCGACGGGATCTACCTGCGCACCGGCGATCTCGGCCGGCTCGACGCGGACGGCTACCTGTGGATCACCGGGCGCGCCAAGGACCTGATCATCCGCGGCGGGCACAACATCGACCCGGCCGAGATCGAGGAGGCGCTGGCCGGCCACCCGGCGGTGGCCTTCGTCGGCGCCGTCGGGCAGCCCGATGCCTTCGCCGGCGAACTGCCCTGCGCCTATGTCGAGCTGGTCAAGGACCGCAAGGCGACGCCGGCCGAGCTTCTGGACTTTGCCAAGGCGCGGATCAACGAGCGCGCGGCCGTGCCCAAGCACATCGAGATCCTGCCCGAGCTGCCGAAGACGGCGGTGGGCAAGATCTTCAAGCCCGACCTGCGCCGGCGTGCGATCCGGCGCGTCCTGGACGAGGAACTGGCCAAGGACGGGCTGGGCGCGACGGTGGAGGAGGTGGTCGAGGACCGCAGCCGCGGGCTGGTCGCGCGCCTGCGGGCGGCCGAGGGCGCCGACCGCGGGGCGGTGGCGCGCAAGATGGGCGAATTCGCCACGGCCTGGGAATGGTGCGGATGATTTCGCGCTGCCGCCGTCTTTCTGCCGCTTGATCGTCACGACCGCGTGATTAACACTCGCCCGCGTCAGTCGGTCGGCCGGACGGGAGGGGCGAGCGTGAGACATCTGTTGGTGGCGGCAGCCCTTGCCGCCCTGCTTGCGCCCGGCACGGCCGGTGCCCAGCAGTCCGAGGTGGTCTTCAGCTACAAGGCCTGGGAGGTGCGGGTCGTCCAGTTCGACGACGGCAGCCTGTCCTGCGTCGCGCAGGTCTCGCACGGGTCCGACAGCTTCTCGGTCTGGGCCGATTCGAACGAGGCGGTGCGCCTGCAGTTCTATTCCGAGGCCTGGGACTTCGGCGAGGGCTCGACGGCCGATCTCGAGGTGCAGATCGACCGGCGCGGGCCCTGGACGATGACGAATGCCGAGCTCTACCTGCAGAGCGTGCTTTTCGACATGCCCGACACCAATGACGGCGTGCGCTTCCTGACCGAGGTCATGCAGGGCAACGTGATGCGTCTGCGCAACGACAGCGGGCAGGACGTGATGGCCTATTCGCTGGCGGGGTCCTCGGCCTCGATCAATGCGCTGATCCAGTGCGTCGACGGCCTGAACCGGTCGAGCAACCCGTTCAACTGACCGCGGCGGGGCGGGCGCGGGGCTGGTTGTTCCCGCGCAATGTCGGGGCCGGCGATCCGTGCTGGGCTGAGGCCCATGCCGCGCCGCCCGAAAGCCGATCGCCTGCCACAGCAGGGTCCCGGGGACCCGCCGGCCCTGGCCGCGCTGTTCCGGCTTCACCCCGGGGCGGCCCTGCCCTTCATCGCGGCGGGCATGCTGTGCCCGGCCTGCCCGGTGGCGGCCTGGCACGGGCTGGGCGATGCCTGCGCCGCCTACGGACTGGACGAGGCCGGGTTCGGCGCCGCGGTGCAGGCCGCCATCGCCGCGGGAGCGACGCGGGCCGGGAGGCGGGGGGCGCGGCTCAGGCCGGCGGGGGGCTGGCCACCAGCATCAGGCGGTGGGGATCGGTGACCGCGATGTGCCGCCGCCGGCTGGCGACCAGGCCCGCCTGTTCCCAGGCGCTGAGCAGGCGGCTGACGGTGAAGAGCGTGCTGCCCGTCATGTCGGCGATGTTCTGGCGGGTGACGGGGAAGGCGATCTCGATCCCGCCCCCGGTCGTCCGCCGGCCGCCCTGGGCCGCCATCTGCATGAGCGCGGCGGCGACGCGCTGCTCGACCTGGCGGGTTGCCAGATCGGCGATGCGGGCGTGGAGCTCTCCCAGGCGCTGGCCGATCGTGCGCATCGCCTGCAGGCCGAAGCCGGGATAGCGTGCGGTGAAATCGGACCACAGGCGGGAGGGCCAGGACAGGGCGATCACCTCGGAGGCGGCGACGGCGGTGCCGGGATAGGTGGTCGCGCCGATCGCCGGGGCGATGCCGAAGAGCTGACCGGCGGGGATGTGCAGCACGACGATCTGCTCGCCTTCGGGCGTCGTGCGCAGGACCCGGATCGTGCCGTCGAGCAGGAGGTAGAAGCGTTCGGCCGGAAAGCCGGCGGCGAAGACGGTGCTGCCCTCGGGGTAGCGCCGGCTGGCGGCAAGATCGAGGACGGCGCGGATCTCGGCACGGCTCATCTGCCGGAAGGGCGCGAGGCCGGTCAGGAGGCTTTCGTCGAGCCGTTTCAGCACTTTCAGGGCGCCGCCCGCGCCGACTTTGTCGAAGCACAACATGTGCAGCTGCGGACCTGCCTAGATGAGCCGGACGGAAATGGCAAAGCCTGAGAGGGGTATCACCATGAGGTTCACCGGACTTGCACTCGCCGCGGGGCTGGCGCTTGCCGCCTGTCCTGCCGGCGCCGAGACCTTCGAGGTCAGGATGCTGAACAAGGGTGCGGCGGGGGCGATGGTCTTCGAGCCGGCCCATGTCCTGGCCGCGCCCGGCGACAGGATCCACTTCGTCGCGGTCGATCAGGGGCACAATGTCGAGTCGATCGAGGGGATGCTTCCCGAGGGCGTGGCGCCCTTCAGGAGCGAGATGAACGCCGACTTCGACCTGACGGTGACGGCCGAGGGCCTGTACGGGATCAAGTGCACGCCGCATTACGCAATGGGCATGGTCGCCCTGATCCAGGTGGGTGCTGCGGTGAACCGCGAGGCCGCCGCGGCCGTTCCCCAGAAGGGCAGGGCGAAGGCGCGCTTCGCGGAGCTCTTCGCAGAGGTGAAACGACCGGGCGCCGACGGGCCGCGCGCGCGGCCCGCGCGCCCCGCGCCTCATCCGGCGGCGTCGCTGACGAGCCGGAAGCCGAGGTAGTCCGGCGGGATCCCGAGGCCGCAGCCGCCCGCGCTTGCGTCGCGCACGAAGTCGATCACCGGCGCGCGGTGCCGCCCCTCGGCGATGCGGACCCCGCAATAGGGCTCTGACGGGACGAAGGGCCCCTCGCCGACGGCCGCGGCGTCGGTCACGCAGCCTTGCGTCCATTCCCAGACATTGCCCGCCATGTCGGCGAGGCCGAGGCTGTTGCGGCCCCAGCCGCCCGACGGCCGCAGGACGGGATCGGGCCTGCCGCGCAGCAGGGTGGTGCGGTCGTATTCCGCCAGCCAGCGGGCCGCGATGTCGCCCCCGCCCGCGGCAACCCCGTCATCCCCGAACCTCTCGGCCGCCGCCCTCTGCCATTCGGCGTCGGTGGGCAGGCGCCAGGGCCGGCCGCTGCGCGCCGAGAGCCAGGCCGCATAGGCCTGCGCGTCCTGCCAGCTGACCCCGGTCTGCGGATAGTCTTCCGCCGGGCCCCCGGCGGCGGCGGGCACGGCCCCGGCCTCGGCCGGAGGGCAGGCGTGCTCGGCCACGCAGCGGGCATAGTCCGCCCGCGTCACGAGATCGCGCATGACGTGAATTGGAACGGGGGCCGTCGCCGCAAGCAGCGGGGTGGGGACGAGCACGCCGTCGCGGCGCCAGGCGCCGAAGGGCCGCCAGGCATAGGACCCGGCGGGCAGCGTGACCGTGGCCGGCGCGGGAAGCGGCGCGGCCGGCCGGAACTGCCCGGCGGCGAGCAGGCCGGCGAGGCCGGCCACCGCCGCCAGGGCGAGGCCGGCGGCGAGGGACCCGCGGCGCCGCACGGGCGCCCGGCCCCCCTTGCGCGGCGGCTCACCTGGCGACGGGGCGGTCACGGCAGCGCGGTCTTGCCGGCGCCCGCGACCTCGAAGGCGGTGGGTGGCACGACCTGTTCCATCAGGTCGTTGTTCCAGGTCCCCTCGACCTTGATGTGGGCCGTCGCCCCGAGGTTCACCGCCTCGATCAGGTTGTGGTTCACATAGGCGTAGATGCCGGGCTGCAGGAAGGTGTAGAGCGCCGCCCCGGCCGAGCCGCCGCGGATGAACCAGGTCTCGAAGTCGCGCTGCGGCGGATTTGCGAACTTGCCG
Source organism: Paracoccaceae bacterium (assembly GCA_026417295.1). GTDB lineage: Bacteria > Pseudomonadota > Alphaproteobacteria > Rhodobacterales > Rhodobacteraceae > JAOADN01. The sequence continues at coordinate 28,209 of JAOADN010000025.1, read as the reverse complement.
TGTTCCCAGACGAGGTCGCCATGCCCGCCGATCAGGTGGGGCCGCGTGTCGCGGTTGGCCTGGCTGTGCACGATCAGCACCCGCTCGCCCTGCCGCGCCGTGAGCGCCCTGTCGCCGGTCAGCGAGCCCACGGCGCCGTTGAAGACGACATGGGTCGGCACGAGCCCGTTCATCACCGCGAGCGTGTCGGGATAGGCCTCGGCCGGATCGGCATAGCGGCGGAAGGCGCCGGTCTCGTCCCGCGGGATGTAGAACTCGGTCTCGCCGATGTAGAAGAGGCGGTCGTAGGTGACGGGCCTGCCCTCGTGGTCCGACAGGCCGCCGCGCGGCAGGACCATGATGCAGCCGTGCATCCCCGACACGACGTGCCAGGGGATCATCGGTCCGCCGGGCGCGCAATGATAGACGAAGGTGCCGGCCCGCGTCGCCCGGAAGCGCAGGACGACCTGCTCGCCGGGATTGACGAGCGTCAGCGAGCCGCCGCCGAGCGCCCCGGTCGCGGCATGGAAGTCGATGTTGTGCTGCATCAGGTTCTCGGGATGGTTGCGCAGCGTCAGCTCGACATAGTCGTCCTGGTGGACGACCATCATCGGCCCGGGGATCGAGCCGTCATAGGTCATCGCCTGGAGCCAGGCGTCCTTGGCGACCTGGACCTCCTTCTCGCGGATCGTCATCTCGAACTCGACGATGCGCGGCGCGTCCGGCGCCACCTGCTCGTGCTCGTGCACGCCGGGCGGCGCGACGAGCTTGCGCCGGATGCGCGTCAGGCCCGACAGGTCGGCCGGCGGCGCCATCGAGGTGTCCTTCACCTCCTCCTCGGCGCCGGCGCGGGCGGCGGCGAGGACGACGGGCACCGCGGCCAGGCCGGCGGCCCCGGCAAGGGCGGCTCTGCGCGTGATCATGGGATGCTCCTTTCCGGCAGGATGGCCTGCGGGAAAGCTAGGAACGGGCCGCGGCGGCCACGTTGCGCTGGCGCAACCTCGCGGGCCGCGGGCCGCAGGCCTCGGGGCGGCGGGGGGAGGGGGCGGGGGCTAGGGGAGCGGCGGGAGAAGGGGGCTGGTGCTGCGAGAGAGGATTGAACTCTCGACCTCTCCCTTACCAAGGGAGTGCTCTACCACTGAGCTACCGCAGCGCCGGTGCGGGGCTTAGCGCCAAGGGTGCGTCCGTTCAAGGCCATTCTGGACGCTGTCGCCCCGGCAGGGTAGGAAGGCGGCCGATGGGAAACTCCGATCCGGGGCAGGGCGGGCGGCCGGACCGCCGGGAAAGGCTGAAGGACGCGCTGCGGGCGAACCTGGCGCGGCGCAAGGCGCAGGCCCGCATGAAGGCCGGCGCGGGAACCGGGGCGAAGGCGGGGGCAGAGGCCGGCGCGGGGGCTTCCCGGGCGGAAGCCGGCAGGGAAACGGGCAGGGGCGAGGGGCAGTAGCATGGATTCCATCGTCGTCACGGGCGGGGCGGAGCTGCGCGGCACGATTCCGGTGGCCGGGGCCAAGAATGCCTGCCTGACGCTGATGCCCGCGACGCTGCTGACGGACGAGCCGCTGACGCTGACGAATGCGCCGCGGCTGTCGGACATACGCACGATGACGCAGCTGCTGCAGTCGCTCGGCGTGGAGGTGACGGCGCTGCAGGAGGGCCGGGTCCTGGCGATGTCGTCGCACGACCTGACCTCGGTGCGGGCCGACTATGACATCGTGCGCAAGATGCGCGCCTCGAACCTGGTGCTCGGGCCGCTGCTCGCGCGGGCCGGGCGCGCCGTGGTGTCCCTGCCCGGCGGCTGCGCCATCGGGGCGCGGCCGATGGACATCCACATCGCCGGGCTCGAGGCGCTGGGCGCGCGGATCGAGCTGCGCGACGGCTACCTGCATGCCGAGGCGCCGCGCGGCCTGAGGGGGGCGGTGATCGAGCAGCGCTTCGCCAGCGTCGGGGCGACGGAGAACGTGGTGATGGCGGCCACGCTGGCCAAGGGCACGACGGTCCTGCGCAACGCCGCGAAGGAGCCCGAGATCGTCGACCTTGCGAAATGCCTGCGTGCCATGGGCGCGAAGATCGACGGGGCGGGCAGCGACACGATCACCATCCAGGGGGTCGAGCGGCTGCACGGCGCCACCCACCCGGTCGTCGCCGACCGCATCGAGCTTGGCACCTACATGATCGCCCCGGCGATCGCGGGCGGCGAGGTCGAGCTGACGGGCGGGCGGCGCGACCTGCTGCCCACCTTCTGCGAGAAGCTCGAGGAGGCAGGCGTCACCATCACCGAGACGAATGCCGGCCTGCGGGTCGCGCGGGCCAACGGCCGCGTGCGCGCGGTGGATGTGACGACGGGGATCTTCCCGGGGTTCCCGACCGACCTGCAGGCGCAGATGATGGCGCTGATGTGCACCGCCGACGGGGTCAGCGTGCTGGAGGAGACGATCTTCGAGAACCGCTTCATGCATGCCCCCGAGCTGATGCGGATGGGGGCGCGGATCGCCGTGCATGGCGGGCAGGCGACGGTGACGGGGGTCGAGCGTCTGCGCGGGGCGCCGGTGATGGCGACGGACCTGCGCGCCTCGGTCTCGCTGATCCTTGCCGGCCTGGCGGCCGAGGGCGAGACGCGGGTGGCCAGGGTCTACCATCTCGATCGCGGCTACGAGCGGGTGGAGGAGAAGCTCGGTGCGGTCGGCGCGCGGATCGAGCGCGTCCGGGGCGACTAGGCCATGGCGGATGCCAGGTTCGAGGACGGGGCCGAGCGGCCGCTGGACCTGGGCGTGGCGACGCCCGAGGACCTGGCCGTCGTCGCGGCGCTGGTCCAGGATGCCGTCCTGCCGATCACCGAGATGCGCTGGGACCGGCGGCGGCGCCGGCTGGCCATCCTGCTCAACCGTTTCCGCTGGGAGGATCGCGAGGCCGCCGAGCGGCGCGGGCGGGCCTACGAGCGCGTGCGCTCGCTCCTCGTCGTTGAGGATGCGGTCGCGGTCGCCTCGCAGGGGATCGACCGCAGCGACCGCGACACGATCCTGTCGGTCCTGGACCTGACCTGGGAGGAAGGCGCGGATGGCGGCGGCGTGCTGGTGCTGACGCTTGCGGGGGATGGCGCGATCCGTGTCGAGGCGGAATGCCTGAACCTCAGGCTGCGCGACGTGACGCGGCCCTACGCCGCGCCTTCGGGCCGGGTGCCGCGGCATCCGGACTAGCGCCGGACGGGCCTTCGAAGGCCCGTCATGCCGCTTCGAAGCGGCATGGCGCGGCCTTGAAGGCCGCGGCCCGGCGCATCGCGCGGGGCGGGGCATGCGGGCTTGAGGCGGGGCCGGGCTTCCGCTATCGGCGGAGGCGCCAGAGACGGAAGGACCGCCCCCGTGCCCGTTTTCCTGAACACAGCCGATCCGGGCTTCGACGAGGGTTTCGCGCGGCTTCTCACGCTGAAGCGCGAGGACTCCGCGGATGTCGACGCCGCGGTCGCCGCGATCATCGCCGAGGTGCGGGCGCGCGGCGACGCCGCGCTGATCGAGATGACGGCGCGGTTCGACCGGCTGGACCTGACCCCGGCGACGCTGGCCTTCGGCGAGGCCGAGATCGACGCGGCCATCGCGGGCGTCGCGCCGGAGGATGCGGCGGCGCTGCGGCTGGCCGCGGACCGGATCCGTGCCTATCACGAACGCCAGATGCCGCAGGACGCGCGCTGGACCGACGCGGCGGGCGCCGAACTGGGCTGGCGCTGGACGCCGGTCGGGGCGGCGGGGCTCTATGTGCCCGGCGGCACGGCGAGCTATCCCTCCTCGGTCCTCATGAACGCGATCCCGGCGCGCGTCGCGGGGGTCGGGCGGCTGGTCGTCGCCTGCCCGACGCCGGGCGGGGCGGTGAATCCGCTGGTCCTTCTGGCGGCGCGCCTGGCCGGGGTGGAGGCGATCTATCGCCTGGGCGGGGCGCAGGCCATCGCGGCCCTTGCCTACGGGACCGCGACGATCGCCCCGGTCGACAAGATCACGGGGCCGGGCAACGCCTTCGTTGCGGCGGCCAAGCGGCGCGTCTTCGGCCATGTGGGCATCGACACGATCGCCGGGCCCTCGGAGGTCGTGGTCATCGCCGACGGCGCGGCGGATCCCGACTGGGTGGCGCTCGACCTTCTCGCGCAGGCCGAGCACGACGAAAGCGCCCAGTCGGTCCTGATCACGACGGATGCCGCCTTCGGCCGCGCCGTCGCCGGCGCGGTCGAGGCGCGGCTGGCCGACCTGGCGCGGGCGGCCATCGCCGGGGCCTCGTGGCGGCGCAACGGCGCGGTCATCGTCGTGCGCACGCTCGACGAGGCGGCGGCGCTGGCCGACCGGCTGGCCCCCGAGCATCTCGAGATCATGACCGCCGATCCCGATTCCGTGGCCGCGAAGGTGCGCCATGCCGGGGCGATCTTCCTTGGCCCGTGGACGCCCGAGGCCATCGGCGACTACGTGGCCGGGCCGAACCACGTGCTGCCGACGGCCCGCGCGGCGCGCTTCTCCTCGGGCCTGTCGGTGATGGACTTCCTCAAGCGCACGACCATTGCGCGCATGACCCCGGCCGCGCTGGCCGCCATCGGCCCGGCGGCCGGGCGGCTTGCCGAGAGCGAGGGCCTGCAGGCGCACGGGCTGAGCGTGGCGGCGCGCCTTGCGCGGCTGAACGGCTGAAGGGCCGAGGGGCTGAAGGGTCGAAGGGCAGGAGGCCCGAGGGGCCGGGGGCCGAGGGGCTGGCGCGCCCGGCCGCGGGCGCGGGGCCGCCCCGCCGGGCAGGCCGCGCCGGCCGGCGCGCGCCTCCACCCTTGCCAGCCCGCCCCCCCTCGGGCATCACAGCGCCGGATGATCCTCCGGGGCCGGCCATGACCCGCATTTGCCGCATCGAGATCGACGACCGGGGCCTGCCGCCCCCCACGCCCGAGATCGAGCAGGAGCGCAAGGTCGCGATCTTCGACCTGCTCGAGGACAACGACTTCCGGCTGGCCGCCCGGCCCGGCCACCCCGCCCATCCCGGCCCCTACACGCTGGCGCTGTCGATCCGCGACGGCCGGCTCGTCTTCGACATCGGGACGGATTCGCGCGACCCGCTGACGTCCTTCCACCTGTCGCTCGGCCCCTTCCGCCAGGTCGTCAAGGACTACTTCCAGATCTGCGAGAGCTATTTCGAGGCCGTCAAGCGCCTGCCCCCGAGCCAGATCGAGGCGATCGACATGGCCCGCCGGGGCATCCACAACGAGGGCGCCCGCACGCTGCAGGAACGGCTGGGCGGCAAGGCCGAACTGGACATCGACACGGCGCGGCGGCTGTTCACGCTGATCTGCGTCCTGCACTGGGGCTAGGCGTGGGCGCGACCTCCTCCGGGTTCCCTTCGGCGGTGCTGTTCTGCTGCGACCACAATGCCGTGCGCTCGCCCATGGCCGAGGGCATGATGAAGAAGTTCTACGGCACCGCCGCCTATGTCCAGTCCGCCGGCGTGCGCAACGACATGGAGATCGACGGCTTCTCGATCGCCGTCTGCAAGGAGATCGGGGTCGAACTCTCGCGTCACCGCAGCCGGTCCTTCGAGGAGATGACCAACTGGGGCGACGACCTGTCGCAGTTCGACCTGGTGATCGCCCTGTCTCCGGCAAGCCAGCGGCAGGCCCTGGAGCTGACCCGCTACTATCACCTCAAGGTCGAGTACTGGCCCATCCTCGATCCGACCGGGATCGGCGAGGGGCGCGAGGCGAAGCTCCAGGCCTACAGGCAGACGCGCGACCAGATCCGCGACAGGATGATCGCGCGCTTCGGCCCGCCGCTTACGGCCTAGGCCGCACGGCCGGGCCGCAAAGGCCTGGCCGCAGGGCCCTGGCCGCCGTGCCGTGGCCGGAGGCGCGACAATCGGGCCGCCGCGGGCGCACCGTTTCCCTGAGGCACGAACAACGGTTGCCACGGCCCGCGGGGTCCTTACATTGGTCGCCGGGGGCGGTGTGTTAACAGGTCCGGGCGGGAGGGTTCGACCGGATGTCCGACAGGCACGACAGGGCCGCGCTGCGGCACGGGGCGGCGGGCGCCGCGCCCGCCGGGGCGCTGCATCCGTCCGGCGGGCCGGCTGTCCGCAGGGGCCCGGGCAGCGCGCTTGCCCGCGCCGGCACGGTGCGGGACGCCCCGGCCCTTTACGGCCCGGTCGTGCCGATTCCCGAAGGAGTCTCGCTGGCTTCGCTCTTTGCCGACAGGGTGCGCGCGGGCCGCGGCGAGGTCGCGCTGATCCATGGCGAGCGGCGGATCACCTTCGGCGAGCTCGACCTCTGCGCCGAGGCCGTGGCCCTGGCCCTGGAACGGCGCGGCGTCGGCGCGGGCGACATCGTCGGCGTCTGCCTGACCCGCGGTCCGGACCTGATCGCCGCCCTGCTGGGCGTGATTCGCCTGGGGGCGGCCTATGTGCCCCTCGATCCGGGCAACCCGGCCGAGCGGCTGCGCTACATCGTCGAGGACAGCGGCGTGGAGGTGATCCTGTCGACGGAGGCGCTGGGCAACCGCTTCGGCCTGCCCGGCCTGCTGGACGTCGCCACCCTCGCCCCCGCCGCCGCGGTGTCTGCACGGGCGCCGGTCGATCCGCGCGCGCCGCTCTATGTCACCTACACTTCGGGCTCGACCGGCAAGCCCAAGGGCGTCGTCGGCACCCACCGCGCGACGGTGAACCGCCTGAACTGGATGTATCGCGCCTTTCCCTTCCGCGCGGGCGAGGTGATGTGCCAGAAGACGCCGATCTCCTTCGTTGACAGCGTCTGGGAGATGTTCGGGCCGCTGATGGCGGGCATTCCGCTTGTCATCATCGATCCCGCACACGTGGCCGACCCGGTGCGGATGATGGCGACGCTCGGCCGGGCGGGCGTGACCCGCCTGCTGGTCGTGCCTTCGCTGCTGCGCGCGATCCTCGATGCCGAAATCGACTTCCGCGCCGTGGCGCCGGCGGTCTGGCTGGTCTCGGTGAGCGGCGAGAAGCTGCCCGCCGAGCTGGCGCGGCGCTTCCTGGCCGCGGCGCCGGGCGTGGCGCTGATGAACATCTACGGCTCCTCGGAAGTGGCGGCCGACGTGACCTACGAGCTGGTGGAGGAGGTCGAGGGCGACGAGGTGCCGATCGGGCGGGCGATCGACAACGTGCGCCTCTACATCCTGGACGAGGACATGAACCCCGTGCCCGAGGGCGAGACGGGGCAGCTCTTCGTCGGCGGCGAGGTGCTGGCGGCAGGCTATCACCGCGCGCCCGACAGGACGGCGGCGCGTTTCCTTCCCGACCCGTTCAATGCCCGGCCGGGCGCACGCATGTTCCAGACCGGCGATCTTGTGGCGGCCCTGCCCGACGGGCGGCTGTTGTTCCGCGGGCGGGCCGACGACCAGGTGAAGGTGCGCGGCCACAGGGTGGAACTGGGCGACGTGGAGCACGCGCTTGCCGGACTGCCCGGCGTTGCCGAGGCGGCCGTCGCCTTCCGCCGGGACGGCGAGGGCGAGGGTCACCTGGCCGGTTTCGTGGTGCTGGAGGACGGCGCCACCGCCGCCCCCGAGGTTCTGCGCCAGGGCCTGGCCGCCCACCTGCCCGACTACATGATGCCGGACTGGATCGAGATCCTGCCGGCGCTGCCGCTGAACCCCAACGGCAAGCTGGACCGGCCGGCCCTGGCCGCGCGGCCGCGCCCGGCCGTGGCCGGCCGGCTGGCCGGGCCGGAGACCCCGACCGAGGCCGAGATGATGGGGATCTGGCTGGACGTGCTGGGCCTGCCCCGGATCGGGCGGGACTCGAACTTCTTCGATCTCGGCGGCAATTCGCTGGTGGCGGTCCGGCTGTTCACGCGCATCCGCCGGACCTTCGGCCTGGACTGCCCGATCGCGGTGCTCCTGCAGCACCCGACGGTGCGCGACCTGTCGGCCTTCGTGGACCGCGAGCGCGCCGCGCCCAGGGTCGCCTTCCGCCTGCCGGTCACCGCGAGCGATCCCTGGGACACGACGACGGTGATCCATGCGGGCCCGGCCCGGGGGGCGGGGCTTCCGGTCTTCGTGGCCGGCGGCGTGGGCGGGAACGTCAACAACCTCTATCACCTCGGCCGGCTCATCGGGCAGACGCGGCCGGTGATCGGGTTGCAGACCCGCGGCGTGATGGGCCATGACCCGCTGCCGACGATCGAGGCGATGGCGGCCGACCACATCACCTGGATCAGGGCCCGCCAGCCGACCGGCCCCTACGTGATCGCCGGCTATTCGGGCGGCGCCTTCACCGCGCTCGAGATCACCCGGCAGCTCGAGGCGGCCGGAGAGCGGGTGGCCCATCTGGTCATCCTCGATTCCTACGCGCCGGGCGTCTCCGAGACCCCGGCCGACCCGTCCGGCGGCGGCCGCCGCCTGGCCCGCGAACTGGCGCTGCTGCGCGAGCGCGGCCTGTGGCATTTCGGCGAGCGCCTGGGCGCCTTCCTGCGCAAGACCCTGGTCCGCGGTCCGGTCCTGCGGGGGCTGCGTCCCTTCTGGCCGGCCTACGCGATGCAGATGAAGTCCGAACAGGACTGGCTGCGCGCGGCGGCGCATTACGCGGGCGGTCCCGTGGCCGCCCCCCTGCTGCTCATCCGCGGCGAGCCGATGAACGGCGTGCAGCGCGAGATGATGGCGCGCCTGCCCTCCTTCGGCTGGGACGGCTTTGCCGACCCCGCGCGCATCGCCGTCACCGATGTCCGGGGCGACCACCTGCGGATGATCGAGGGCGAGGGCGCCGTGATGATCGCCGACGCCATGGCCCGCGCCCTCGCGGCCTGAGGCCGGGCGCGGAGCCGTCGTCCCTTCCTTCCCGGCCCCGCCCGCGCTAGCCTTGCCGCAGAGCAGTCAACGAAGACCAGGCAGCAGAGGAGGCCGAGATGCCCCGCACCCTTGCAACCGCCGCAATCCTGGCGACCGCGCTGGCGGCCGGCACGCCCGCCCAGGCCTTCACCGCGACAAACGGCCTGGTCGTGGACCCTTCGGGCGGGGACGGATTTGCGGTGCCTTGGCGGGGGGAGTCGGCCCCGTCGGCCTTCTGGTGCGCGGCCGGCGACTACGTCATCCGGGGCCTCGGACTGCCGCCTTCGACGCGCGTCTACCGCACCTCGCCCGTGCCGCGCCCGCGGGGCGGCGCCGTCGCCTTCGCGCTGACGGCCGAGGCCGCGGTGGAGCCCGGCCTGCTCGTCACCGGCAGCCCAGACCGCGGCCTGAGCGCCGCCCATGCGCGCGCGCTGTGCCTGGAGCCGCGGCTCGATCCGGGCTGAGACGGGCCGGGGAGGGGCACGGGGCGCCGCCCGGTCGCGCGGCAACGCGGGTCCTCCGCGCAGGCCGCTTCTCCGCGGCCGTCGCGCGACAGCTTCCCCCGGCGGCGGAACCCTGCCGGGGCCGTCAGTCGTCGAGGACGAAGGTCACCATCATGTTGACCTGATAGCCCGTCACCCTGCCCTTCTCGACCGTCACCTTCTGCTCCTTGACCCAGGCGCCGGTGACCCCGCGCAGGGTCTTGTTCGCGCGGGCGATGCCGGCCTCGATGGCATCCTTGAAGCTCTTGTCGGAGGTGGCGGAAATCTCGGTGACGCGTGCGACGCTCATGGCCGTGCTCCCTTGCGGCAGGGGGCAGAGTCTCGCATGCCGGCAGGCGGAAGCAAAGCCCGACCCGGATCACGCCTGGTTGCACGTCCGCCACGATCCGGCCCACGCGATATGGTGCAGGGGGCGCGCCCCTACCCAAGCCCTTGGCGCGCCCCTATAGTCCTCGCGAAAAGAACCGGGGAAGGCCCCGGCGCTGGGGGCGGGACCGGAACAAGGGGAAGGGCATGCGCTGTCCGTTTTGCGGCAACGTCGATACGCAGGTGAAGGACTCGCGTCCCGCCGAGGACCATGTGGCGATCCGGCGGCGCCGCTTCTGCCCGGCCTGCGGGGGGCGCTTCACCACCTACGAGCGTGTCCAGCTGCGCGACCTCGTCGTCATCAAGTCCTCGGGCCGGCGCGAGGATTTCGACCGCTCGAAACTCGAGCGCTCGATCAGGATCGCCATGCAGAAGCGCCCGATCGAGCCCGAGCGGATCGACCAGATGATCAGCGGCATCGTCCGCCGGCTCGAGAGCATGGGCGAGACCGACATCCCCTCGAAGGTGATCGGCGAGATCGTGATGGAGAGCCTGGCGCGGATCGATACCGTGGCCTATGTCCGCTTCGCCAGCGTCTACAAGAACTTCCAGGCCGCCGACGACTTCGACAAGTTCGTCTCCGAGCTGCGCCCGCAGGGCCCCGAGGCGGAGTGACCGGGGCCGACGACCGCCGCCACATGGCCCATGCGCTGACCCTCGCCCGGCGGGGGCTGGGGCAGGTCTGGCCCAATCCGGCGGTCGGCTGCGTCCTGGTGCGCGAAGGCCGGGTCGTCGGGCGCGGCCGGACGCAGCCCGGCGGGCGCCCCCATGCCGAAACCGTGGCCCTGGACATGGCGGGGCCGGCCGCGCGCGGCGCCACGGCCTATGTCACGCTCGAACCCTGCGCGCATCACGGGCAGACACCGCCCTGCGCCGATGCCCTGGTCGCCGCCGGCGTGGCGCGCGTCGTGACCGCCCACGAGGACCCGGACCCGCGGGTGGCGGGGCGCGGCCATGCCAGGCTGCGCGCGGCCGGGATCGAGGTCGAAGTGGGCCTGCTCGAGGCCGAGGCGCGCGCCCTCCAGGCGGGCTTCCTGCTGCGCGTGACGCAGGGCCGTCCGCTGGTGACGCTGAAGCTCGCCCTGTCGCTCGACGTCCGCATCGCCACGGCCGCGGGCGAGAGCCGGTGGATCACCGGTCCGGCGGCGCGGCGCGCCGTGCACCTGATGCGGGCGACCCATGACGCCGTCCTCGTCGGCGGCGGCACGGCACGGGCCGACGATCCCCTGCTCACCATCCGCGACATCGGCATCGCCCGCCAGCCGGTGCGCATCGTCGCCTCGGCCGGGCTCGACCTGCCGGCGGACGGCGCGCTCGCCGCCTCGGCAAGGGGCGGGCCGCCGCTCTGGCTGGTGCACGGGCCAGGGGCGCCGGCGGCGTCCTGGCGCGCGCGCGGCGCCGAGACGGTCGAGGTGGCCGCCGGCCCGGAGGGCGTCGATCCCGCCGCGATGCTGGCCGCGCTCGGCGCCCGCGGCCTGACCCGCGTCCTCTGCGAGGGCGGCGGAACCCTCGCCGCCAGCCTGCTGCGGGCGGACCTCGTGGACGCGATCGCCGTCTTCTCGGCCGGCCTAGCCCTCGGGGCCGAGGCGCGGCCCGGCCTCGGCCCGCTCGGCCTCGACCGCCTGGCGGCGGCGCCGCGCTTCGCCCTGGAGTGGGTCTCGGTCCTCGGGGAGGACGTCATGCATCGCTGGACCCGCACCGGGACCCGCCTCCTTCATCCTGGCTGAAATACTCCCGGGGAGGTCCGGAGGGGCAGGCGGCCCCTCCGGCCCTAGCGCCAGAGCCAGCTCTGCCCGGCCAGCGCGCCCTGCAGCCTGGCGAGCAGGCGGTTGGGCCGGCCGGGACGGGGTATGTCGCGCCGGGCAAGGCGGTCGACCGCCACCTCGACCGGGCAGACCAGCCCCGAGACCGGGTCGACGTAGCGCGGATAGGCGACGAGCGCGGCATGGGCCAGCGCGGCCAGCGTGGGGCGCGCCCTGCGCCGGGCCGGCTGCGGGGCGAGGTCGTGCGTCAGGCCCCAGCCGGAATACCAGGGCACGCCCAGCGTCACCACCTTCCGCCCGCGGATCAGCGCCTCGAAGCCGAGCCCCGAAGTGATGGTCCAGACCTCGTCGACGGCCTCGATGATCTGTGCGGGATTGACCCCGCGCAGCACCATGTCGGCCGATTCCCGCGCCGCGTCCTCTTCCAGCGAACCCGGGCGCAGGCCGGCCTCGACATCCGGGTGGGGCTTGTAGAGGATGACGGCGCCCGGGTTCTCGCGCCGGGCGCGGGCGAGGGCGGCAAGGTTCGTGCGCTCGGCCCGCGCGCCGTGCCGGATCGAGGCATCGTCCTCGACCTGCCCGGGCACCAGGATCCGCCGGCCCGCGGGCAGGTCGGGCAGGAGCGAGGCCTCGGGCGTGTACTTGGTCAGGCCGGCGCGGACGATGCGGGCGATCAGGCGCTCGGCCCGCGCCTCGGCCCAGGGCGGGCAGCCGGCGGCGATCAGCCGCTCGAGCCGGCTCTCGCGCGAGGGGTCGTAATACATGCCGAGATCGTCGGCCACCAGCGAGAGGGGCGGCACGAGATCGGCGCCGAGCCCGCGCGAGCGCAGGAAGCCGTCCTCGACCCGGCGCAGGCGGATGCCTTCCAGCACCGGCGCCGATCCAGCGGGGTCGTCCCCCCAGACGAGGAGGTCGCGCCCCTCCGCCTCGGCCCGGCGCAGCCCGCGCGACAGGTCGGGGGCGAAGCGCAGCGGCCGCACGGTGCCGAAGGCGCGCGCCAGGTGCGGGCGCTTCCACAGCCGCATGCCGACGGCCACATGGCCGCGGCGGTCGGCGCGGAAGGCCATGACCTGCGCCTCGAGATGGTCGAGCGCGTCCTCGAAGGGGCAGAGCCGGTCGCGGCAGGGATCGTACCAGACAGGGGCCAGGATCATCGCCGCGGCGAAGAGCTGCGGGCGCGTCAGCCGGCGCCGGCGCCGGGCGACCGGACGCTCGTCCTCGGTCAGGCCCCAGCCGGCATAGAAGGGCTGGCCGAAGACCCGCGGGCGATGGCCGGCGAGGATGGCCTCGAACCCCATCTGCGAGGACACGGTATAGACCGCCACCGCCCCCTCGAGCAGCGCCCAGGGCGAGACGGGTTCGCGGCAGAGGCTGACGGTCCCGTGGTCGTGGCCGTCGCCGTAGTAGCCGGGCCGCCGCCCCGCGACCGTCTCGGGATGGGCCCTGATGACGATCCGCGCGCCGGGATGTTCCTCCCGGGCCATGACGAGCATCTCGCGGAAGGTCGCCTCGGTCGCGCCCGAGGCGGTGACCGAGGCATCGCCGCGCGTCTGGTCGATCACCAGGACATAGCCGGGCGGCGGCGGCGCGATCGCGGGGTCATGCAGGTTGTACTTCGACAGGTGGGCCGCCTTCAGCCGCTCGATCCCGTCGCGGGCCCGCGACAGGACGGCGCTGTCGTCAAGCGGCGCGGTGGCCAGGATGTGCTCGAGCTCGGAAGGCTGCGAGGGATCGAAATGCACCCCCCGCCCGTCGATCAGCAGGCCGAGCGGCGGGCCGCCCGCCTCGCGGCCGGGGCGGATCGAGCGCAGGAAGGCGTCCTCGACGCGGACGATCCGGGCTGCCGCACGGTCGGCGACCGCCTCGCCCCGCGCGGCGGTCGGGCTCTGGCCCCAGACCCCGACGAGGCCGTCCGCGGGCGGGATGCCGATGCGCAGGTCGTAGCCCGCAAGGGACAGGATGCGGCGCACCCGCGCCTCGGTCAGGAACCCGCCGGAGTAGACATGCAGCCTGCGCCGCGCGCCGTCCTTCGCGGCGGCGTCGCCGGCGGCGGTCATCCGCCCGCGGCCGTCGCCAGGGACTGGCCGGAATTGATCGTCCCGGTCAGGGCCGACAGCGTCTTCTGCCACTGCACGAAGGGCGCCTCGGTGACATAGACGGTGTCCTCGTCGCGGATGAGGAAGTCCCGCGCAAGGAACAGCCCGTCCGGGCTGGTCAGGTCGAGGACATAGACGATCTTCTGGTCGCCGACGATGTCGTTCCGCCCCAGGACGGCGCGCGCCACCTTCTCGTCCTCGGTCCGCAGCACGAAGACGCCGGTCGGGTCGGCGAGATTGGAGTTGAGGCCGCCGACCTGGGCCAGCGCCTCGAGCGCGGTCAGCGTCTGCGACCTGAACTGAACCCGGTTCTGGCCGGTCGCGCCGAGGGCGATGAACTCGCGCTGGTCCTCCTCGACGAGGATCACGTCGCCCGGCCGCAGCGCGATGTCCTGCGCGGGGTTGTCGTAGAGGTCCTTGAGCCAGATCCGCCCCGTGCGGTTGCCGCGCGTCACGGTGATCTGCGTGACGTCGGGCGCGATGGTCACGCCGCCCGCCCGCGCCAGCATCGCCGACAGCGTCCGCGTCGGCCGCTCGATGGCAAAGACGCCCTGCGCGCCGGTATTGCCGAGCACCGTCACCGTCGCGCCGTCGCCGGCGACGCGGCTGACGGTGACCTGGGGATCGGGCGTCTGGCCCTCGAGCTTGCGGGTGATGATCTGGCGCAGCGCCTCGGGGCTGTTGCCGGCCGCGAGGATCCGTCCGGCATAGGGGACGAAGATGAAGCCCGCGCCGTCGACCTGGACCTCGGAAAGCTGGGTCGCGTTGGCGCCCTTGGGCGTCAGCAGCCCGTCGTCGACGTTCTCCCAGATCGTCAGCGCAAGCCGGTCGCCGGGGCGGATGTCGTCGGAGCCCACGAGGCCCGCATTGAGGAACTCGCGCGAGAAGCCGAGGGGCGGCGTGTAGGCGGCCGCGCGCACCACTTCGGGGGTCACCTTGACGACATGGCTGCCGACGCCGTCGATCTTTCCGGCGGCGAGGATCTCGCTCTTGTTGGGGCCGGAACGCGGCAGGCCGCAGGCCGAAAGGGCCGCCACCACGGCCAGCAGGGCCAGGGGGCGGCCCCGGCCTTTGACGAACTGGATCACTGCTCGGGGCTCCTCTTCGCGGGAACTGCCTCGGGTCTTCGTGGGGGAGGCTAACCAATGGAAGCCGCGAATGCCAGCGACCTCAGCGCACAAGCGCCAACTGTTGCCGAGGCGTCGCTCTGCCCAGGCTGAGCGCGTCGTAGGGGTCCTCGGGGGCCAGAAGCAGGTCTGCGGCCTGCCGCAGCAGCCGCCGCCGGCCGGCGGCCGAATAGAACCCGCCGGGGACCTGCGAGGTTTCGAGGAGATAGGCGCGGAAGTCGCGGTAGGCCCGCATGTCGGGCCGGTCTGGGGCGGCGAAGAAGGCGTGCAGCGGCTGGTCGGAGACGAGCCCGGGCCTGGCATAGACGGCGCGTCCGAAGGCGCGGACGGGCAGGCCGCGCCACAGCGCCTGCTGGGCGGCCGTGGAGTTGACGGTGACGGCGCTGCGTGCCTGGGCGAGGAGGGCCGCCAGCTTGCCGCCGCGCAGGACATGGACCCTGTCGGCGATGCCGAGCGCGCGCGCGGTGCGGCGGATCACCCGCACGGCGTCGGCCCTGCCGTCCTCGAGCGGGTGGGTCTTGAACACGAGGTGATGGTGGCCGGGGGCGCCGTGGGCGAAGGCCTCGAGGCAGAGGGTCACGAACTCGGTCTGCGAGGCGAAGGTGGAATGGGCGCGGAAGCTGGCGTCGTGCTCGAGCTGCATGAGCACGAGGTGATAGGGGAAGCGGCCGAGCCGGACGCGCAGCGTGGCGGCCTGCCGTTCCAGCGCATGCAGCGGAAGCAAGAGGAGCCGCCGCAGGTAGAGCCTGAATTCCTGGGCCACCGTCAGGTCGCGATGCGGGCGGAAGCCCGGATAGCCGCGGTTGCGAAGGGCGACATGGAAATGGTAGCGGGCGCCCCACAGGACGTGCTGGCGCATGTCGCCCCAGCGGGCCGGCGCCGCGACGGCCTCGGCCGCCGAGCGGGCCAGCGCCGCCCGCATCGCCTCGATCGGCATGTCCATGAGGCGCGAATTGCCGTTCGCACCGCCGCGTTCGTAGGTCACCCACCACGGGCGGAGGTAGCCTTCCTCGAAGACATGGACGACCAGCCCGTCCTGCCGGGCGCGGGCCACGGCCGCGGCATGGACGGGCCGGGTGTCGCCGTAAAGCACGATGTCGGTGATGCCGAGCCCCGCGATCAGGTCGCCGAGGAAGGCCGGCCATGCCTCCGGCGCCTCGCGGAAGGCGATGTAGCCCGCCCGGCGGCCCCACATCGCCTCGTCGCCGGCATTGAAGCCGACGCGCCAGACCGCGGCCCCCGCCGCCCGCAGCATGTCGGCCAGCTGGCCGAAGAACGGGCCATGCGGGCCCTGCAGCATCAGGAACCGCCGCGGTCCTGCCGCCGTTCCGCCCGATGACATCGCCGCTCCTCCGGTCTTGCTCCGCCGGTCCGGGCCCAGTCTGCCGCGTCCGCGCCCGGCGGGAAAGGCCCGGCGCCCCGGCAGCCGGCCGATTTGCGCGCCGCCATGGCCGCCGGGCGACAGGCCTTCCCCTTGCAGGGCGCCGCCCTTTCGGCGAGGGTCCGGGCAACGAGGCGAAGGGAAGGCGCATGTTCACCGGCATCGTCACCGACATCGGCGAGGTCCTGCGGGTCGAGCGGCAGGGCGACATGCGGGCACGCATTGCCACGGCCTACGATGTCTCGGGCCTGGCGCTGGGCGCCTCGGTGGCCTGCGACGGGGTATGCCTGACGGTCGTGGCCACAGGCAGCGACCCGCGTGGCTGGTTCGAGGTGCAGGTCTCGGGCGAGACCCTGTCGCGGACCAACCTGGGCGACTGGGCGGCGGGCAGGCGCGTCAACCTGGAGCGGGCGCTGCGGGTGGGCGACGAGCTTGGCGGGCACATCGTGTCGGGTCATGTCGACGGGCTGGCCGAGATCGTGGCGGCGCGCCCCGAGGGCGAGAGCGCGCGCTTCGTCCTGCGGGCGCCGCGGGAGCTGGCGGGGTTCATCGCGCCCAAGGGATCGGTGGCGCTGAACGGCACGTCGCTGACGGTGAACGAGGTCGAAGGCGAGCGGTTCGGCGTCAACATCATTCCCCATACCCTGGCGGTCACGACCTGGGGCGCGGCGAAGGCGGGCGACAGGGTGAACCTCGAGGTCGACACGCTGGCGCGCTATGTCGCGCGGCTGCGGGACTGGGCGGGGGCGGCATGATCGGCCACAACCGCGGCCCGTCGCTGGAGCCGGGCGGGGCCTGGCGGCGGCACTGCTGGGGCCGGGCGCGGGCAGAGCTGCTGCCGGTCCTGCCGGTCGAGGTCGTGCGCCTGCGGGTCAGGCGGGCGGCCGAGATCGGGCTGGACTACCGGACCTATGCCGGCCTGCGCGCCACAACCGGGCGGGACCTGGTGGCCTTCCTCTTCTCGGGCAACGCGCTGGGCGTGCTGCGGCCGGGCGAGGCGGTGCCGCCCGGGCGGGCGCGCCGGGTGGGCAGGCTGAGGGGCATCGGCACCCTGGTCGCCGCGCCCGGCTCCGGGCGCATCGCCGCCGCGCTGGCCGCGGCGGGGGCGCGGGTGGATGCGGCCGGGCCGGGCCCGGCACCGGGCGCGGGCTGGCGGGCGATGCGCGCCGCGCTGCTGGAGCTGACCGGGCCGCACCCGGCGGATGGCGTGCTGGTGATCGGCGCGGCACCCTGGGAACGGGACTGGCCGGCGGCGGCGCGGCTGGCCGGCTTCCTGCCGGCGGAGCGCTTCTTCGGCGGGGCCTGAGGCGGCGGCCGCGGCCCGTGCCGGGGCCCTCACCAGAGGTGTCCCACGATGGGACACCCTTTCGGGGCCAATGAAATCAATGGCCTGGATTTCGGATTAACGATCCGTTCAGATTCCGGCCCGGTTTCGTTCCCCGCTGCCCGCGCCGGGCGCGTCCCCCCGCCGCCTCTGGCCGGGCGCCCCCCCGCGCGGGACGGAGGGAAGGGGCCGGCCCCCCCGGCCGGGCGGGTCCGCCGCGGGAGGGGCATGTGGCAGGGGGGCCGGTTCCGGGCCGCCCGCGCCGCGACGGCGACGGCAGGAGGGGGGCTCCCGTCGCGCAGCGACGGGACGCGCCCGCGAGGGGGCGTCCCCCGCCGCCTCCTTCCACCGTGCACAGCAGCCCTGCGCGCCGGATCCGCCCTGCCCACTGGCCTTCGCCGCGCCCTTGCGCTATCCCCCCCGCCCATGAGCGCCGCTTCCGCCCCTTCCGTCTATCACGACGCGATCTCGCCCATCGAGGAGATCATCGACGACGCCCGCAACGGGCGGATGTTCATCCTTGTCGATCACGAGGACCGCGAGAACGAGGGCGACCTGGTGATCCCGGCCCAGATGTGCACGCCCACCGCCATCAACTTCATGGCGACCCACGGCCGCGGGCTGATCTGCCTGTCGCTCACCGGCGAGCGGGTGGACGCGCTGGGCCTGCCGCTGATGTCGGCCAACAACGCCTCGCGCCACGAGACGGCCTTCACCGTCTCGATCGAGGCGCGCGAGGGGGTGACGACGGGCATCTCGGCGGCCGACAGGGCGCGCACCGTCTCGGTCGCGATCGACCCGACCAAGGGGCCGGCCGACATCGCCACGCCCGGCCACATCTTCCCGCTGCGCGCCAAGGACGGCGGCGTCCTGGTGCGGGCGGGCCATACCGAGGCGGCGGTGGACATCGCCCGCCTGGCGGGGCTGAACCCCTCGGGCGTGATCTGCGAGATCATGAACGAGGACGGCACGATGGCGCGCCTTCCCGATCTCGTGGCCTTCGCCCAGCGCCACAACCTGAAGATCGGCACGATCAGCGATCTGATCGCCTACCGGCGGCGGCACGACAACCTTGTGCGCCTGACCGGGGAGCGCAGCGTCACCTCGGAATTCGGCGGCGAATGGACGCTGCGCGTCTATGCCGACCAGACGCAGGGGGCCGAGCACCTGGTGCTGATCAGGGGCGACATATCGACGGCCGGCCCCGTGCTCGTGCGGATGCATGCGCTCGACCCCCTGCTCGATGTCGCCGGGCTGGGCCCGCGCGGCCGGGCGGGCGAGTTCGGACGGGCGATGGAGCTGATCGCCGCCGAGGGGCGCGGCGTCCTCGTGCTGCTGCGCGACCTGCACATGAAGCTGGGCAGCGAGGCCTCGCCCCAGACGCTGCGCCAGTACGGGCTCGGTGCGCAGATCCTGACCTCGCTCGGCCTGCACGAGCTGATCCTGCTGACCAACTCGCCGCTGCCCAGGGTGATCGGGCTCGAGGCCTATGGCCTGACGATCACCGGCACGCGGCCCATACCGCTGGAGTGAAGGCATGGCGACCGAGGCCAGGGACGGGGCGCTGGCGCTGCCCGCATTCGACAGGCCGGTGAAGCTGCTGATCGTGGCCGCACCCTTCTACCGGGCGGTCGCCGACAGCCTGGTCGCCGGGGCGAGGGCCATGGCCGAACGCGCCGGGGCGACGGCCGAGGTCGTCGAGGTGCCGGGCGCGCTGGAGATTCCGCCGGCGATCGGCATGGCCTTCCGGATGGCCGACCATGACGGGTTCGTGGCGCTGGGCTGCGTCATCCGCGGCGAGACGACGCATTACGAGACGGTCTGCGCGGAATCGGCGCGCGGGCTGATGCATCTGGGCCTGATGGGCGCGGCGGTGGGCAACGGCATCCTGACCGTCGAGACCATGGATCAGGCGGTGGTGCGGGCCGATCCGGCGGGGATGGACAAGGGTGGCGGCGCGGCCGCGGCGGCCCTGCATCTGGTGGCGCTGCAGCGCGGCTGGGCGCGCCGGAGCAAGGGCATGGGCTTCCGCCCCGCGGGCGAGGGCGCGTGAGCGGCGCCGCGGGCAGGGCCGAGGCCGTCCGGCGGCGCAGGTCGGCCGCGCGGCTTTACGCCGTGCAGGCGCTGTTCCAGATGGAGGCGGCGGGCCAGACGGCCGAGGCGGTGACGCGCGAGTTCGAGGCCCACCGCTTCGGCGCGATCTACGACGACGACCGGATGGAGGAGGGCGACCCGGACCTGTTCCGCCGCATCGTCGGCGCGGCGGTGACCTGGCAGGCGCGGATCGACCAGATGACCGACCGGGCCCTGGCCAGCGCCTGGCCGATCGACCGGATCGATCCGGTGCTGCGCGCGCTGTTCCGCGCCGCCGGGGCCGAGATGGTGGAAGGCGGGGCTCCGCCCCGGGTGGTCATCAGCGAGTTCGTCGAGGTGGCGAAGGCCTTCTTCCCCGAGGGCCGCGAGGCGGGCTTCGTCAATGCGGTCCTCGACCACATGGCGCGCGAGGCGCGCCCGGACGCCTTCGGCTGAGGCCGGGGGGCGACCGCGCGCGCGGTCGCCGCCCGCGGCCGCGCGCGCGGCCGCGTTCCGGCCTCGGCGCGGTCAGGCGCGGGTCAGCGTCTCGACGCTGAGGACAGTGGGCAGGTGGCGGGCGATCTCGTCCCAGGTCTCGCCCTCGTCGCGGCTGGCGAAGACCGAGCCGGAATTGGTGCCGAAGTAGACGCCCGCGGGATCGGCACCATCCACCGCCATGCCCTGGCGCAGCACGGTGAAGAAGCAGTCCCGCTCCGGCAGGCCGGCCTGCTTGCGCGCCCAGCTCGCCCCGCCATCGGTCGATTTCCACACCGCTGCCGAGGCCTCGGGCGGGAACCGGCCCTGGATGTCGCCGTTGAGCGGCAGCGTCCAGATCGTGCCGGGATCGCGCGGATGCACGGCGATCGGGAAGCCGAAGGTCGAGGGCAGGCCCGCGGTCACGTCATCCCAGCTGCGCCCGCCATCGGCCGAGCGGAACACGCCGTGGTGGTTCTGCTGGTAGAGGAGGTCCCCGTCGCGGCCCGGCGCCCGCACGAGGTTGTGCACGCAGTGCCCCGTCTCGCCGTCCTTCGGCGCGGCGGGATGGTCGTGATGGGCATGGGCCTCGGCATTCGACAGCCGGTTGCGGCGGTCCCAGCTGCGCCCCCCGTCCTCGGTGGCGAAGACGCCGGCGGCCGAGATGCCCACCCAGAGCTTCCCGCTGTCGCCGGGGTCGGGCACGATCGAGTGCAGCACCAGCCCCGCCGCCCCGCCGTTCCAGCCCGGCCGCGAGGGATGGTCGGTCAGGCCCTCGACCCTTTCCCATGTCTCGCCGCCGTCGCGGCTGGCCAGGAGCGCGGCGGGCTTGGTGCCGGCATGCAGGACGCCGTGGGCGAAGTTGAGCGACCAGACCTGCTGGAAGTCCCGGCCGAAGGGCGGGGCGCCGGGCGTCCAGCCGATCATCCGCGCGAAGTCGGGGTCGTTGGCGGCCCAGTCGTCCATCTGGCCCGAGGTCAGCTTCGCGCAGTTCCAGCTGTCGCCGCCATCCGCGGACCGCCAGACCCCGGCGCCGTGCCATTCGCTGCCGCCGCCGGCCCAGATCCGGCCGGTCCCGGGGTCGCCGACGACATGGTTGATCGGCCAGCCGCCGCAGAGCGGGCCGCGGACCTTCCAGCCGGACCTTCGCGGGTCGCCCTCGATCAGGAAGGCCCCCTTGGTCGTGCCCACGAGCACCGTCACGGCTGCGGCCATCGCCCGCCCCTCCCTGTTCGCGCGCGGTCGAGCCTAGCAGCCTCCGGGCCTGCCGCCCACCCCCCGGCCAGCCCATCGGCGCGGTTTCGCGCTCCGTGTCGGCCTGGCCGCTGCCGGGTCCTCGGGCCAGGGGTGGCGGGGATAGCGGCCGCGCATGGCCCGGCGCACCTCGCCGCAGCCGCCCGCCGGGAAGCCCGGCAGGTCGGTCGTCACCGCCACCGGCCGGTCGGCGGGCGACAGGAGCGTGAGGCGCAGGGGAACCCGCCCCGGGCCGATGCAGGGATGGCGGTCAAGGCCGAACACTTCCTGCAGGCGGACGGCGACGGCGGGCAGGTCGCCGGAATGGTCGATGGGCACGGCGCGGCCGCGGCGGCCCTGCATCTGGTGGCGCTGCAGCGCGGCTGGGCACGCCGGAGCAAGGGCATGGGCCTCCGCCCCGCGGGCGCCGGGATGCAGGCCGGCGAAACACCGCCCCGCGCCGTGACCCGGAATTCGTCGAAGGCGCGAAGGCGGCCTTCCCCGGGGGCCGCGAGGCGGGCTTCGTCAAGGCCGTCCTCGACCGCATGGCACGCGAGGTGCATCCCGACGCCTTCGGCCGAGGCCCGGGGGGCGGCCGCGCGCGCGGCCGCTGCCCGCGCCGTGCCTCAGTCCGGCTCGCCGCCGAGGTTGGCCCAGAATTCCGTGCGGTCGTTGCGGTGCGGGAAGGGCGCGTCGGGCACCGGAACCCCGAGGAAGGCGCAGAGCGGCTCCCATCCCTCGGCCACGTCGAAGACCAGAAGCCGCTCGGGCGCGATCGCGGCGCGCACCTCTGCGGTCCGGCGGTGGCTTGCGGCAAGGGCATCGTCGCGGTCGTGGTAGCGCCCGGCGAAGGTCTGCACGCCCACGGCATCGTCCATCGCGTCGAGCATCTCGCGGACATGGGGCGGAAGCGGGATCGACCTGTAGTGCTTCAGCAGCTTGCCGATGGTGACCGAGAAGCTCGACCACCAGCTGTCGTCCGGCCGCACGCTGTGCACGACCTTCGCCTCGGGAAAGGCCTCTGCGGCCTCGCGCCAGAAATGCGCGCCGGGCCAGTCCACCTGCGACCGGTAGCCGGCGTAGAGCCTGGACCAGTCCACCGCCCCGCCCGCCACGGCCGAGGCCCAGAGCGGCACCTGGGCGGGGTTCGCGAACACCTCCTCCATGTGGTGGCAGGGCCCGAAGCCCAGGGTCTCGAGCGCCTCCTTGAGCGAGCGCGTTCCGGTCCGGCCAAAGCCAGACCCGATGACATCCAGTCCCACGACCCGATCCCCCCCTCTGGCGCGGCCGGGCGGCGCGCCGGCGGTTGCTGGGCGGCGATCCTGCACCTGTGCCGGGGATTCGCATAGGGGCAGGATTCCTGGCCCGCGCCCCGGCCCCGCGGTCAGCTGCCGCGCGGCTTCGCCCTGAGCGTCGGCGTGGCCGCTGCCGGGTCCTCCGGCCAGGGATGGCGGGGATACTGCCCGCGCATGTCCTTCCTGACCTCGGAATAGCCTCCCCGCCAGAACCCCGGCAGGTCGGTCGTGACCGCGACCGGGCGCTGGGCCGGCGACAGGAGCGTGATCCTGACCGGCATCGCCCTCGGCCCGACCGCGGGGTGCGCCGTCACCCCGAACATCTCCTGCAGGCGCACCGCGATCGCCGGCTGCCCGCCCTCGTAGTCGATCGGCACCCGCCGGCCGAGCGGCGTCTCGAACGTGGCAGGCGCGAGGCGGTCGACCAGCGCCATCCCCTCCCAGCCAAGCCGCGCCTTCAGCGCCTCGGTCAGGTCGAGCGCCCTGAGCTCCGCCTCGCTGCGCCTGCCGCCGAGGAAGGGCAGAAGCCAGTCCTGATCGGCCAGCAGCGCCGCCTCCGAACAGTCGGGCAGGCCAGCGCCCTCGGCCCGCAGAAGCGCCACGCGGGCAGCAAGGCGCCGGGCGGGTTCGGACCAGGGCAGGCCGAGCGCACGCAGCCCCTCGAGCGCCGCCCGCGCCACGGCGTCGGGGTCGGGCCGCTCGAGCGGGCCCTCCGATAGGACGAGCGCCATCAGCCGCTCCTGCCGCCGGGCCGCGACCCGGCCCTCGCGCGGGGACCATTCGACGACGTCGGTCCGCCGGATGCGGTCGGCGAAGAGCCGGCGCAGCTCGGCCTCGGCGATGGCGATGCCGACCCGGATGCGGGCCTCGCGCGGGTCGCCGTCGAGATCGGTCGCGACGAGGAAGTCGGCCGCCGCGAGCGGGTCGGCGGGATCGACGGCCGCGCCCTTGCCGCCCGAGAGCAGGAAGCGCCCCGCCCCGCCGGGCCGCCGCATGCCGATGCGGTCGGGATAGGCGAGGGCGGCCATTGCGGCGAGGCCCGGGGCGGGTGCGGGGCCGGTGCCGGCGCTGCCGCCGGTGCTGCCGCCGGTTCTGCCACCGGTGCTGCCGCCGGTGCTGCCACCGGTGCTGCCCTCGACGTTGCCCCCGGCGCCGCCGCCCCCGCCCCCGCCCGCGCCCGCGCCCGTGCCTGTGCCCGCGCCCGTGCCCGCGCCCGCACCGGCACCGCCTTCTGCCCCGGCAAGCCGGGCGAGGCGCGCCGCCTCGGCCCGGATGGCGGCCGCCGCGGCGGCATCGGCCCCCGCCGCTGCCGGATCCTCGAGCGCGCGCAGCCTGAGGGCGAGATCGCTGCCCGCCCCGCGCAGGGGATCGCGGCCCTGCAGGAGCGCGGCCAGCGGCGCCGCCCGCGGCCCGGCATGGACCAGCATGTGCGCAAGGCGCGGATGCACCGGCAGGAGGGCGAGGCGGCGCCCGTGCCCGGTGATCCTGTCCCCGGCATCGAGCGCCCCGAGATCGCGCAGGAGGGCCCGCGCCTCGGCCAGCGCCGGGGCCGGCGGCGGCGTCAGGAAGGCGAGGCCCCCGGCGGAGCCCCAGAGCGCCAGTTCGAGGGCGAGGCCCGCGAGGTCGGTGCTGGCGATCTCGGGGTCGGGGAAGGCGGCGAGCGCGCCCTCCTCGCCCCGCGTCCAGAGCCGCAGGCAGAGGCCCTCGGCGACCCGGCCGGCGCGGCCGCGGCGCTGGTCGGCCTCGGCCCGGGTGACGCGCCGGGTGACGAGGCGGCTCATCCCCGAGGACGGGTCGAAGCGCGCCTGGCGCGACAGGCCGCTGTCGACGACGACCCGGATGTCCGGCAGCGTGAGCGAGGTCTCGGCGATCGCGGTGGCCAGCACGACCTTGCGCCGGCCGGGCGCGGCGGGGGCGAGCGCGGCGCGCTGGCCGGCGGGGGCGAGCATCCCGTAGAGCGGCAGGATGTCGCAGTCGGCGGGCAGCCGGTGGCGCAGGACCGCAGCGCAGCGCCGGATCTCGGCCTCGCCGGGCAGGAAGACGAGGATGCCGCCCGGGCTTTCGGCGGCCCCCCGCAGGACGAGATCGGCCACCGCCGTCTCGAGCGGGGTTCCGGCGGCGGGCGGCCGGGCCAGCCATTCGGTGCGTACGGCGAAGGCGCGGCCCTCGGACCGCAGGACCGGCGCATCCCCCATCAGCCGCGCGACGGGCAGGGCGTCGAGCGTCGCCGACATGACGAGGAGCCGCAGGTCGGGCCGCAGCGCCGCGCGCGCCTCGAGCGCCAGGGCCAGCCCGAGATCGGCATGCAGGGACCGTTCGTGGAATTCGTCGAAGACCAGCGTGCCGACCCCGGGCAGCGCCGGATCGGACTGGATCATCCGCGTCAGGATCCCCTCGGTCAGGACCTCGATGCGGGTGGCGGAGGAGACCCTGGCCTCGCCCCGGATGCGGTAGCCGACGGTCCGGCCGACCGTCTCGCCCAGGGTTGCGGCCATCCGCTCGGCGGCGGCGCGGGCGGCGAGGCGGCGCGGCTCGAGCATCAGGATGCGGCCGGGCGTGTCGGGCAGCAGGGCGAGCGGCACCCGCGTCGTCTTGCCCGCGCCGGGCGGCGCGACGAGGACGGCGCAGCCCGCGCCCGACAGCGCGTCGCGCAGGGCGCCGAGCACGGCGTCCACGGGAAGGGCATCCTCGGTCATGCGGGCCTTATCGCCGCCTTTTGCGGGGCCGTGAAGCGGCCCCGTGCCGCTGGCCGCGCCGGGCGGCAGGGGGGGCGGGGCGACGCGGTTTCGAAACCGCGTCGCACGCCGCTTCGAAGCGGCGTGGGGGACGGGCCTGCGCAGGCCCGTACGGCGCCCGGCGGGGCAGGCCGGGCGGCGCGGGGAGGCGTGCGCCGAAGGGGGCTGTCCGGGCCTTGGGGCGGGGGTCGGCCCGCGGCGGGGCGGGGGCCGCGCGGGACGAAGGGGCGATTGGGGCGGCCTGCGGCGTACGGGCGCCGCCCTGCGGGGCGCGGCCGCCCCCACCCGTGCGGCGGCGGGGAGGCCGGGAGAGGGCTGCCGCTGCGCCTGTGCGCCGTCCGTCTTTCCGGGGTGCTGGACAGGGCGCGCCGGGGCGGGCACTACTCGGCCGCACGCCGCAAGGACCCCGATGCCCGACGCGCCCGACCCCGCCGATCTTGCCGCCCGCGTCGCCGCCGGGGACCGCCGGGCCCTCTCGCGCGCGATCACCCTGGTCGAGAGCACCCGGGCCGACCATCGCGAGGCCGCCGAGGCGCTGCTTGCGGCGCTGCCGGTGCGGCAGGCGCTGCGCATCGGCCTGACGGGCAGCCCCGGCGTCGGCAAGTCGACCTTCACCGAGGCGCTGGGCCTGCTGCTGACCGGGCAGGGACTGGGCGTCGCCGTGCTGGCGGTCGATCCCTCCTCGGCGCGGTCGGGCGGATCGATCCTCGGCGACAAGACGCGGATGCCGCGGCTTGCGCGCGAGGCGCGGGCCTTCATCCGCCCCTCGCCCGCGCAGGCCGAGCCGGGCGGGGTGGCGCGGCGGTCGCGCGAGGTGGCGGCGCTCTGCGAGGGCGCGGGATTCGACGTGATCCTCGTCGAGACGGTCGGGGTCGGCCAGTCGGAGACGGCCGTGGCCGGGATGACGGATGTCTTCGTGCTGCTCGTCGCGCCGGCGGGGGGCGACGAGTTGCAGGGCGTCAAGCGCGGGATCATGGAACTGGCCGACCTGCTGCTCGTCAACAAGGCGGATGGCGAGCTGCGGCCGGCGGCCCTGCGGACGCTGGCCGAACATGCCGGGGCGCTGCGCCTGCTGCGCCCGCGGCCTGGCGATCCGGAGGGCTGGCCGCGGGCGATGGCGGTCTCGGCGCTGGCCGGCACGGGCGTGGCCGAGGCCTGGGCGGCGGTGGGCGAGCTGGTCGCGGCGCGCCGGGCCTCGGGCGCCTTCGCCGCGCGCCGCGCCGCGCAGGCCGTGGCCTGGTTCGAGGACGAGCTGCGCCGCCGCCTGCTGGCGCGGCTCGACACCGGGGCGGTGCTCTCCCGGGCGACGGAACGGCTGGCGCAGGAGGTCGCGGCGGGGCGCATCGCGCCGGTGCGGGCGGCGGCCGCAGCGCTGGCGGCCCTGGCGCCGGAGGGGCCGGCCGGCCGCGGACTTCCTGCTTGACGACTCCCGCCGATGCCCTTAGAGGCACCGGTCTGAATACGGGGGGCGCATCCGCCGCGCCCCCGGCAACCATGACGGGGCGCCGCGCCGGTGCCCGGCACCACGAAGGACCGAAGCGATGTCGCGCGTCTGCGAACTTACCGGCAAGGGCCCGATGTCGGGCAACAGGGTCAGCCACGCCAACAACAAGACCCGGCGCCGCTTCCTGCCGAACCTCAACGAGGTGACGCTGATGTCGGAGGTCCTGGGCAAGGCCTTCTCGCTGCGCGTCTCGGCGGCGGCGATCCGCTCGGTCGATCACCGCGGCGGGCTGGACGCCTTCCTGGCGAAGGCCGACGACGCCGACCTGTCGCCGCGCGCGCTGAAGATCAAGAAGGATATCGCCAGGGCCGCCGCGGCGGCCTGACGGCAGGACGGATCGGGCCGCCCGGGGAGGGGAGGCCCCGGCAGCGGCAGGGCGGGCCCGGCGATGCGCGATGGCGTGTCCCGGGCCCGCTGCCTTGAGGCGGCCCGGCATCGGGGCTGCCCTGCGGGCGCGCCGTCCCCCCCTTTCCGGCGGCCGGCGGGGCGGCGGACCCGGCACCGGGCCGGCCGTCATGGCGCACGGCCGCCGAGCAGCCCCTCCACCCAGGCGGGCACGAGGCGGCTTGCCGGGCCCTGGAGCGCCGCGTCGAAGAGCGCTGCCTGCGCGGAAGGTTCGAGGTTCAGCTCCAGCGTGCGCGCGCCGGCGGTGCGGGCCCGGCGGACGAAGCCGGCGGCCGGCTGCACGCGGCCCGAGGTGCCGATGGCGACGAAGAGGTCGCAGGCCGCGAGCGCCGCATGGATCGCCGGCAACTGGCGCGGCGTCTCGCCGAACCAGACGATGTCGGGGCGGGTCGCCGGCCGGGCGCAGGCCGGGCAGGGATCGGCCGGGGCCATGACCAAGGGCGCCGGCCAGCGGTGGCCGCAGGCGGCGCAGAGCGCACCTGCATGGGCGCCGTGCATGTGGATGAGGTTCCGCGTTCCGGCCTTCTCGTGCAGGTCGTCGACATTCTGCGTGACGACCAGCACGCGGCCGGGCCATGCGGCCTCGAGCCGGGCGAGCGCGACATGGGCGGCATTGGGGCGCGCCGTGCGGACGGCCTGCCGGCGGGCGTTGTAGAAGGCGAGGACGGCGGCGGGATCGCGGGCGAAGCCGGCCGGGGTGGCCAGATCGCGCCAGTCGTGGCGGGCCCAGAGGCCGCCCGTGTCGCGGAAGGTGGAGAGCCCGCTTTCGGCCGAGATCCCCGCGCCGGTCAGGATGACGATGTCCATGCAGGTATCCGCTCGCCCGCCGCTCGGTGGATGCTATCCCGCCCCTGCGCGCGGGCAAGGGCTGGCCATGGCAGGAGAGGGCGGCGCCGGGGCGTCAGCCGGGCCGCGCCTGGCGCGGCGTTGGCGCGGGCGGGGCGACGCGGTTTCGAAACCGCGTCCCGCGCCGCTTCGAAGCGGCGCGGGGGACGGGCCTGCGCAGGCCCGTCCGGCGCCCGGCGGGGCGGGAGGAGACGAGATGCCGGGCGGGCTTTCCGCAGGTGGTGCGCCGGGCTAGGCTTCGCCACGACGCCGCACAGGACGATGCCATGCCCCCAAGGCCGCCGCATCCCGCGCCCTCGGCCCGCAACCGCGTCAGGCG
>JAOADN010000024.1 GCA_026417295.1 Paracoccaceae bacterium | reverse complement strand
GCGGGCATCAACGGCCTCGTCGCCGCCGCCATGCTGGCGCTCAGGGGCGACCGTGTGCTTGTCCTGGATCGCAGCGACCGGCCGGGCGGCTGCCTGCGGACCGAGGAGGTCACCCTGCCGGGTTTCCGCCACGACGTGATGGCGGCGACATTCGTGCTTTTCATGACCGGGCCCGCCGGCGCGGCGCTGGGGCCGCATCTCGCCCGGCACGGCTTCGACTACTGCCACACGCGCCAGCCCACCGCCGTGCTGCGGCCGGACGGTAGCGCGCTGGTGCTGACGACCGACCGCGCGGCCAATGTCGCCGCCATGAACGCCCTGTCGCCCGGCGACGGCGACGCGCATGCGGCCGAGATGGCCGCGCTGGAGCGCGACGCCCCCTTCCTGTTCGCGCTGCTCGGCGGGGCGCTGTGGTCCTGGCCGACCCTGCGGCTTCTTGCCGGCCAGGCCCGGCGGCGCGGCCTGCGCGGCCTTGCCGACTGGTTCGGCCAGGCGCTGGCCCCCGCCCGCGGCTGGCTGGAGACGACCTACCGGAGCCCGCTGGTGCAGGCGCTCTGGGCGCCCTGGGTCCTGCATTGCGGACTCACCCCCGAAAGCGCCTACTCCGCCCAGATGGGCCGGGTCGTCGCCTTCGCGCTGGAGGCTGCCGGGGCGCCGGTCGCGAAGGGCGGGGCCGGGCGCATCGTCGAGGCCTTCGTCGCGCTGATCCGCGAGCGGGGCGGAGAGGTGCGCACCGGCGCCGATGTCGAGCGCATCCTCGTCGAGCGCGGCCGCGTGGCCGGCGTCCGGCTGGCGGGCGGCGGCGGCACGGGCGGCGGCGGCACGGGCGGCGGCGGCACGGGCGGCGAGACGATCGCGACGCGCTCGGTCCTGGCCTCGGTCACGCCGGGGCAGCTTTACGGCCGGCTTCTCGCCGGGGTCGACCTGCCCGGCGACCGTCGCGCCGCCGCGGCGCGTTTCCGCCACGGGCGCGGCGACTTCCAGCTGCATTACGCGCTTGACCGGCACCCCGAATGGCTGACGCCCGGCCTCGACGACGTGGCGCTGATCCACCTCGCGGACGGGATCGACAGCGTCTCGCGCTCTGCCAACGAGGCCGAGCGCGGCCTGCTGCCGGCCGAGCCCACGATCTGCGTCGGCCAGCCCCACCGGCTCGACCCCTCGCGCTGCCCGCCGGGCAAGGCCATCCTGTGGATCCAGATCCCCGACGCCCCGCGTCAGGTCAAGGGCGACGCCGCCGGCGAGATCGCCACGGCCGGCACCGCCTGGACGGAGGAGCTGCGCGAGGCCTTTGCCGACCGGATCGAGCGGATCCTCGCGCGCCACATCCGCGGCTTCGACCGGATCGTGCTGAAGCGGCGCGCCTGTTCGCCGGCCGACCTCGAGGCGCTGAACGTCAATCTCGTCGGCGGCGATCCCTATGGCGGGGCCTGTTCGATCGACCAGTTCTTCCTGTGGCGCTCTCCGGCCGAGACCGATCCGCGGCGCGGCATCCGCGGCCTGATCCATATCGGCGCCTCCACCCATCCCGGCCCCGGCCTCGGCGGCGGGTCGGGCCTGCTTGCGGCAAGGGCGCTGGGCGCATGAACGATCCGCGTCCCGTCGTGCCGCGCCTGGGGGAGATCGGGCTGCACAACTTCGCCCCCTACCTGATGAACCGCATCATGGGGCGCTACAATGCCAGCCTGCGCGAGGAGCTGGCGGCGCTGGGCCTGACGACGCCGAAGATGCGGGCGCTGGCGGTGCTGTCGGTGATCGAGGGGCCGACGATCGGCGAGCTTGCGGTCTTTGCGGTGACCGAGCAGTCGACGCTGAGCCGGGCGCTCGACCAGCTGGCCGCCGAGGGCCTGATCCGGCGCGAGAGCCACGAGGGCGACGCGCGGGCGGTGCGGGTATACGCGACCGCGGCGGGGCGGGCGGCCTTCGATGCGCTCTGGCCCCACATGGCCGAGAACTATGCGCGGATGTTCCGGGGCATCGGCGAGGAGGAGCGGCAGGCCTTCGTGGCGACGCTCCAGAAGATCCTGCGCAACATCCGCAAGCACGAGATATGACCCAGCGGGGCCGCTGCCGGAGGGCCGATCGACATGGCTGAACGTTCCTTCAGGGCCGAGGTCGAGCACCTGCGCAAGGGCGCGGGCGAGATCTTCACCGGCGAGGGGATCCTCGCCATCACCAAGGCGCTTCTCGAGAACGGCGTGGGCTATGTCGGCGGCTACCAGGGGGCGCCGATCAGCCACCTGATGGACGTGCTGGCCGATGCCCAGGACCTGCTGGCCGAGCTGGGCGTGCGCTTCGAGGCCAACGCCAACGAGGCCGCGGCGGCTGCCATGCTGGCGGCATCGGTCCATTATCCGATCCGCGGCGCCTGCACCTTCAAGGGGCCGGTCGGCGTGAACGTCGCCTCGGACGCGCTGGCCAACCTGTCCTCGTCGGGGGTGACCGGCGGGGCGCTGGTCATCGTCGGCGAGGATTACGGCGAGGGCAGTTCCATCATGCAGGAACGCACCCATGCCTTCGCCATGAAGTCGCAGTTCTGGCTGCTCGATCCGCGGCCCGACCTGCCCTCGATCGTCAAGGCCGTGGGCGACGGGTTCGCCCTGTCGGAGGCGTCGAACACGCCGGTGATGCTGATGGTCAGGATCCGTGCCTGCCATGTCACCGGCAGCTTCATCTGCCGCGACAACGTGAGGCCGCAACTGTCTGTCGAGAAGGCACTTTCCGCCCCGCGTTCCGATTTCGCGCGGGTCGTGCTGCCGCCCATGTCCTATGCCCACGAGATCGACAAGGTGAAGAACCGCCGCCCGGCGGCCGAGCGCTTCGTCGTCGAGCGGGGCCTGAACGAGACCTTCGGTCCGGCGCAGTCGAAGGTGGGGATCGTCCTTCAGGGAGGCATGTACAACGGCGTCGTCCGGGCGCTCCAGCGGCTGGGCCTTGCCGACCTCTACGGCGACACGCAGGTGCCGCTTCTGGTCTTGAACGTCACCTGGCCGCTGGTGGCTTCCGAATTCCTCGACTGGGCCGCAGGCAAGGAGGCCGTCCTGGTGGTCGAGGAAGGCCAGCCCGACTTCATCGAGACGCAGCTCGGCGCCTTCCTCTACCGCGCCGGCGCGACGGTTCGGCTGCACGGCAAGGACGTGCTGCCCATGGCCGGGGAATATACGGGGCAGGTGATGCTGGACGGCCTGACCGCCTTCCTGAAGGCCGCGGCACCGGAACTGCTGCCGGCGCAGGTCCGCGCCCCGAACCTCGACCGCCCGCCCGTTCCCGACCTGACCAGGACGGTGCCGATCCGCCCGCCCGGCTTCTGCACCGGCTGCCCGGAGCGGCCGATCTTCGCGGCGATGAAGCTGGTCGAGAAGGAGCTTGGCAAGCACCAGATCAGCGCCGACATCGGCTGCCACCTCTTCGGGGCGCTGCCGCCCTTCGAGATCGGCGGCGCGACGATGGGCTACGGTCTGGGCCCGGCGGCCAACGGCGCCTTCGACGGCGGCGGCGAGCGGCGGCCGGTCAGCATCATCGGCGACGGCGGCTTCTGGCACAACGGCCTGTCGTCGAGCTTCACCAACATGGTCTTCAACCGGTCCGACGGCGTGGCGCTGATCGTCGACAACTACTATTCGGCGGCGACGGGCGGGCAGGACCTGATGTCCTCGCGCGCGAAGAATCCGACCAAGGCGACCGGGCACCCGATCGCCGAGGCGCTGAAGGGGGTCGGGGTCGGCTGGATCCGGCAGGTCGACCGGACCTACGACGTGGGCCGGATGCGCGACGTGCTGCGCGAGGCGCTGACGACGCAGGCGGAAGGTCCGAAGGTCGTCATCGCCTCGTCCGAATGCATGCTGAACCGGCAGCGCCGGGAACGGCCGCTGCGCCAGCAGGCGATCCGCGAGGGGCGGCGGGTCGAGGCCCCCCGCTTCGGCGTGGACGAGGACATCTGCACGGGCGATCACGCCTGCATCCGCCTGTCGGGCTGCCCGTCGCTGGGGCTGAAGCGGCTGGACGATCCCCTTCGCGACGATCCGGTGGCCCATATCGACACGTCCTGCGTGGGCTGCGGCAACTGCGGCGAGGTCGCCGAGGCGGCCGTCCTGTGCCCCTCCTTCTACGAGGCGCGGGTGGTTCACAATCCGGGCCGGTTCGAGGCCTGGCGGGCCCGAGTCGCGGCAAGGCTGCGGGGCTGGCTGACGGCCCGGCGCGCCGCACGGCGGCTGGACTTCGCGGGATGACGCGGCAGGGTCCCGTCCCGGCCGCGGGCACGGCCGGAGTCATCAAGCTGGCCATCATGGCGGTGGGCGGCCAGGGCGGCGGCGTGCTGACCGGCTGGATCGAGGATCTGGCGCGGGCGAACGGCCATGCCTGCCAGGCGACCAGCGTCGCCGGCGTCAGCCAGCGCACCGGCGCCACGATGTACTACATCGAGATGGCCCCGGCCGGCGAGCGGACGCCGGTCTTCGCGCTGATGCCGGCGGCGGGCGACGTGGACATCCTGATCGCGGCGGAGTGGATGGAGGCGGGCCGCGCCATCATCCGCGGCTTCGTGACGCCCGACCGGACGGTGCTGATCGCCTCGACCCACCGCATCCATGCGGTGAGCGAGAAGGCGCAGCCCGGCGACGGCATCGCCCCGGCCGAGGAGGTGGCGGCGGCCGCACGGGTGGCCGCACGGGCGGTCATCGCGGCGGATTTCGATGCCGCGGCCGTGGCGGAAGGCTCGGTGATCTCGGCCGCGCTCTTCGGCGGGCTGGCGGCGGCGGGGGTGCTGCCCTTTCCGCGCGCGGCCTTCGAGGCGGCGATCCGCGGCTCGGGCGGCCGGGGGGCGGAGGCCAGCCTGCGCGCCTTCGCCGCGGGCTTCGAGGCGGCGCTCGCCGGGGCCGCGGCAGAGGCCGGCGGATCCGCGGCGGCAGGGGCAGGGGCGGGGGCCGGCCGGCTGCGGGCGGTGCGTGGCCCGGCGCGGCTGGTGGCCGAGTGGGACAGGCTGGCGGCGCGCGCGGCCGCCCTGCCCGCGCCGGTGGCCGGGATGGCGGCGCACGGGCTGCGCAAGGTTGTCGATTTCCAGGACCCGGCCTATGGCGCGGACTATCTGGGGCGGCTCGATTCCGTGCTGGCGCGCGACGATCCCGCGCAGGGCTGGCTCCTGACCCGCGAGGCGGCCCGCCACATCGCCAATGCCATGGCCTATGACGACGTGATCGGCGTCGCCGACCGCAAGACGCGGGGCCAGCGCTTTGCCCGCAT
This sequence comes from Paracoccaceae bacterium, assembly GCA_026417295.1. Taxonomy (GTDB): domain Bacteria; phylum Pseudomonadota; class Alphaproteobacteria; order Rhodobacterales; family Rhodobacteraceae; genus JAOADN01. Next base: position 28,226 of record JAOADN010000024.1, on the reverse strand, counting down.
CCGCGCCGAGACCGGGGCGGCGGAGGGCGCGCTGGTCCGGGTGACGGAGTATTTCCATCCGCGGGCGGAAGAGATCGTCGGCCTGTTCCCGGCCGGCCTCGGCGCGCGGATCGCCGCCTCGCCGCGCCGGATGGACCGGATCGGGCGCTGGTTCGGGCGCGGGCGGCGGGTGCGGTCCGACGGGGTGGCGGGGTTCCTGCTGCTTCATGCGCTTGCGGGGCTGCGCGGCTGGCGGCGGCGGACGCTGCGCCATGCCGGGGAGGTTGCCCATCTCGAGGCCTGGCTTGATGCAGCCCTGGACTTCCTGCCCGACTACGGGCTTGCGGTCGAGGCGATCCGCGCCCGCCGGCTGGTCAAGGGCTATTCGGACACCCATGCAAGGGGCCTTGGCAAGTTCGACCGGGTGCTCGAGGGGATGCGCATGGTCCGCGGGCGCGAGGATGCGGCCGACTGGGGCCGGCGCCTGATCGCGGCGGCCCTGAAGGACGAGGAGGGCAAGGCGCTGGACGGGGCCCTGGCGACGGTGCGAAGCTTCCTCTGACCGCCGTGCCCGGGGTCCGGGCCGCGCGCTGGAACTGCCGGAAGGGGAGGGCGACGGGATGCAGGGCGCAGAGGAGCACGAGGCGGTTCGCCGCGTGGTGGTGGACTATCTCGAGGGGATGATCTGGAACGACGAGGCGAAGCTCAGGCGCGCCTTCCATCCGGGGGCATTGCAGGTCGGCCATTTCGGCGCGACCTACGAGTTCTTCCCGCTCGAGGAGTTCATCGCCTGGGTGAAGGGCGAAGAGACCACGCCGCCCGGCACGCCCTATGTGGCCGAGCTGCTGTCGATCGAGGTGACGGGAACGGTCGCCGTCGCGAAGCTGACGGATACCTGCTTCGGCACGGACTTCACCGACTGGCTGGTCATGGTCAAGGACCGGCCGGATGCCGCCGGGCGCTGGCAGATCGTGACCAAGGCCTATCACGTCCATGCCGGGCGCGGCCTGCCGCCGGGCTGAGGGGGCCGGCGTCAGGCGATCGTCAGGCGATGCCGTGGGCGCGCGCGCAGTCGCGCATCCTGACCGTCTCGGTCAGCACGTCGTCGAAGAGCGTGCCCATGTAGTCCTGATGGACGTATTCGACGGCGCAGAAGCCGCCATAGCCGGCCGCGCGCAGGGTGTCGAACATGGCAGGGAAGTCGAGCGTGCCCTCGCCCCACTTGGCCTGAAGGGCGCCGGGGCGGGCCTGGCGCAGGTGGACATGCCCGGCATGGGGGGCGAGCGGGTCGATGGCGGCCTGCGGCCAGCCCATGCAGGCGAAATGCGCGTAGTCGAGCGCGAGCCTCAGGCCGGGGGCCAGCTCGAGCAGGCGCAGCGTGTCGGCGGGCGAGGTGAGCAGGCCCGCGACATGCGGCTCGACCGTCAGGGTGATGCCGGCGGCGGCGGCCATGGGCACGAGCTCGCGGAAGGCGGCGGCGGAGTGGCCGATGGCCTCGGCCCTGGTCGTGCCGGGGCCGAGGACGCCCGGCAGCAGGAAGACCGAGGTCGCCCCCACCGCCTGCGCGAAGACGAGGACATTGGCGAATTCGGCCACGTTGCGGCCCAGCGCGGCGGGATCGGACATGGCGTTCTCGGCGAGGGTCGCGCCGAAGAGCCAGTAGAGGTTGGCGACGCGCAGCCCGAGCGGCGCCAGCGCCCCGGCCGCGGCCGCCGGATCGCGCCGCACCAGCGCGGCGTCGATCGCCGGGCCGTGCAGCGGGCCGATGTCGACATGCGGGAAGCCGAGCGCCCGCGCGATGGCCCAGGCCTCGGCCAGGGTGCAGGCCGGGAAGGACCAGGTGGTGACGGACAGGCGCATGGCAATCCCTCGGCCATGGGTGGGAAATGGTAAGGCCACTTGAGCATAGATCGCCCGCAATCCCGCTGGCAAGCGGCGGATTTCCCCGTTCCGCCGCGGTGCGGCGACGAAAGGGGCTTGAAATTGGACAAGTGGTCAGGCCACTTTGCTGGCGCCGGAGCGGAGGAGTGATTCCGGTCAGACGACATCATCGGGAGGACATTCCAGCATGAAGCTGTTCAGCGTATCCGCGCTTGCGCTCGGCGCGGCGCTGGCCGGGTCTGTCGCGTTCGCCGACACGATCATGGCCGAGAAGGGCAAGGCCGTGAACATGGTGCTCTTGCCGAAGTTCCTGGGCATCCTGCCCTTCGACCAGGCCAATCGCGGCGCCGAGGAGGCGCACAAGGAGCTCGGCAACACCGGCACGCTGCTCTATACCGGGCCGACGCCCGAGAACTCGGTGGCCGGCCAGATCGAGATCCTGACCACGGCGACCAGCCAGGGCCAGAACGTGGTGATGCTGTCCAACAATGCCGGCGACCAGATCGCGCCGGCGGCCGAGGCGGCGCAGGCGGCGGGCACGAAGGTCGTGACCTGGGACAGCCCGATCCCCTCGGGCAAGGGCGAGAGCCTGTTCGTCGCGCAGGTTGACTTCGGCTCGATCGGCACCGTCATGGCCGACATGGCGCTGTCGATCATCGGGCCGGACGGCGGCGAGTTCGCGGTTCTCTCGGCGACGCCGGATGCGGCCAACCAGAACGCCTGGATCGCGGCGATGGTCGAGGCGCTCAAGGACCCGAAATACGCCAAGATCAAGCTGGTGGACACCGTCTATGGCGACGACCAGTCCGAGGTCAGCTACAACCGCGCCCTGGCGCTGGTGGACAAGTACCCGGACCTGAAGCTGATCATGGCGCCGACGACCGTGGGCATCCAGGCCGCGGCCAAGGCGATGCAGGACGAGGGCCTGTGCGACAAGGTCAAGGTCTCGGGCCTCGGCCTGCCGGCCGAGATGGTGAGCTACACGCTGAACGGCTGCGCGCCGGAATTCGCGCTGTGGTCCTTCGTCGATCTGGGCTACCTGACCTACTACACCTCCTACCTGCTCGCCACCGGGGCGCTGAAGGGCGAGGTGGGAGAGACCTTCAACGCCGGCCGCATGGGCGACTTCACGATCGAGGAGGATCCCGGCCGCGCCGGGGCCAAGCGCGTGCTGATGGGGCCCTTCACGGTCTATACGAAGGACAACGTCGAGGCGGCGGCCAAGTAGCGGCCAGCCAGCCCGCGACGTGCCGGCCGGTCCCCGAGGCTCCCGCGGGGGCCGGCCAGACTGTCCCCTTCCCTGCCCCGCGGACGACCCAGATGGCCGAACCGGTCCTTGAAATGCGCGGCGTGTCGAAGTCCTTCGGGGCGACGGACGCGCTGAAGGATGTCTCGCTGAGCCTGATGGCGGGCGAGATCCACGCCCTGGTGGGCGAGAACGGCGCAGGGAAATCGACGCTGATCAAGGCGATGACGGGGATCCACCGGCCCAGTGCGGGAACGATCCTGATGGACGGGCGCGAGGTCGCCTTCCGCGACAGCGGGGCGGCCCAGCAGGCCGGGGTGGCGGCCATCTATCAGGAGCCGATGGTCTTTCCCGACCTGAGCGTCGCCGAGAACATCTTCATCAGCCACCGCGACCGGCCGCAGCTCATCGACTGGGGGCGGATGAACGAGGAGGCGGCGGAGATCATCGCGCGGCTCGGCGTCCGGCTGGACCCGCGGCGCGCGGCCAGCGAACTGACCCTGGCCGAGCAGCAGACCGTCGAGATCGCGCGGGCGATCTCGCTGAAGGTTCGCGTGCTGATCATGGACGAACCCTCCGCCTCGCTCAGCGACCACGAGGTGCGGCGGCTCTTCGGCATCGCCCGGGCACTGCGCGACGCGGGCGTGGCCGTCCTCTACATCAGCCATCGCCTGGAGGAGATCTTCGCCCTGTCCGACCGGGTGACGGTGATGCGCGACGGGCGGCACATCTCGACCCGGCCGACGGCGGAGACGACGCAGGCCGGCCTGATCGCCGAGATGGTCGGGCGCGACATGGCGGGCCGCTTCGCGCGGATGCCCGGGCAGGCACGCGAGGAGGTGATGCTGCGCGTAGCCGGGCTGGGCCGCGCGGGTGCCTTCGCGGACATCTCGTTCGAGGTCCGTGCGGGCGAGATCGTCTGCCTGTCGGGCCTTGTCGGCGCCCGGCGGACGGATGTGGCGCTGGCGCTTTTCGGCATCGCCCCGGCCGATGCGGGCCGGATCGAGCTGGCCGGGCAGGCGGTGAGGATCGCAAGCCCGAAGGACGCGATGCGGCTGGGCATCGCCTATGTCTCGGAGGATCGGCGCCGGCTGGGCCTGGCGCTGGGCGAGAGCATCGCGGCCAACATCACGCTGCCGGCGCTGCCGCGCTATACCGGGGCGCTGGGCCGGATCGACCGGCTGCGCGAGCTGGCCGACGCGGAGGGCTTCGCGCGCCGGCTGAACATCCGCGCGCCGGGCGTCACCGTGCCGGCAGGCACGCTGTCGGGCGGCAACCAGCAGAAGGTGATGCTGGCCAAGTGGCTGAACATGGCACCGAAGGTGCTGATCGTGGACGAGCCGACGCGCGGCATCGACATCGGCGCCAAGGCCGAGGTCCATGCGCTGATGCGGGCGCTGGCCGGGCAGGGGGTGGCGATCCTGGTCATATCGTCGGACCTGCCCGAGGTCCTGTCGCTGGCCGACCGCGTGCTGGTGATGCGCGAGGGGCGGCTGGCCGGCGAGTTCCCGGGCGAGACGGCGACCGACGAGGCGGTGATGCGCCTCGCCGTGGGGGCGGTCTGACCATGTTCGACCGCATCCCGGCCCAGACGCTGCGCCTGCTGATCCTGCTGGCGGTCTTCGCCGGGGTCGTGCTGTTCTTCGCCGCGGTGATCGACGGCTACCTGAACGCGCGGCTGTTCAACCGCATCTCGACCTCGGTCGCGATCATCGCGCTGATCGCCACGGGGCAGGCCTTCGTCGTGCTGACGCGCAACATCGACCTTTCGGTCGGGTCGGTCGTCGGCTGCGTGGCCTATTTCGTCGGCGGCCTGCTGGCCCTGTGGCCGGGCATGCCGCCGCTGGCGGTGGCGCTGCTTGCGGTGCTGATCGGCGCCGGCTTCGGGGCGGTGAACGGCTTTCTCGTGGCCCGCTTCGGCCTGCCCTCGATCATCGTCACGCTGGCGACGCTGGCGATCTTCCGCTCGATCCTGGTGCAGTCCTCGGACGGGGCCTCGATCACCACCGATTCGCTGCCCGCCTGGGTGCCCGGCTTCGCGCAGGCCAACGCCTTCACGCTGGGCGAGCTGCAACTGCGCTGGATGGTCGTCGTCACCCTGGTCGTCGTCCTTGCCGCGCACCTGTTCCTGACGCGCCTGCGCGCCGGGCGGCGGTTCTTCGCCATCGGCTCGAACCCCGATGCGGCCCGCTTCGCCGGGATCGACGCGGCGCGGACGGTGTTCCTGGCCTTCGTCATCTCGGGCGCGCTGGCCGGGCTGGCGGGCTTCATGTTCCTGTCCCGCTTCGGCAACATCACGGTTGTCGCGGGCCTCGGCTTCGAGCTGAAGTCGGTGGGGGCGGTCGTCGTCGGCGGGGTCAACATCTTCGGCGGATCGGGCAACGTGATCGGGGTCCTCGTCGGGGCGGCGCTCATCGACCTGATCGATACCTCGCTGGTGCGCTGGGAGCTGGTCAGCGAGTTCTGGCGCGAGGCGGTCCTCGGCCTGCTGATCCTGGCGGCGGTGGTGGCCGATGCGCTGTTGTCGCGCAGGCTGATGGCGCGGCGCCGGCGGGCGGCTGCCGGGGCGGCGGCGGCCGCACCGGCGATCGGGGAGGGACGGACATGAGCGAGAGGGGCCTTGCGGGGCGCCTGCGGGCGCAGCTTGCCAGCTGGGAAGGGTTCCTCCTTCTGGTCGTGGTGCTGCTCGTCGCGCTGAACGCCGTCGCCACGCCATACTTCCTGACGGTGCAGAACCAGATCAACCTGTTCCAGCTGTCGATCGAGAAGATCATCGTCGCGCTGGTCATGACCTTCGTCATCATCAACGGCGAGATCGACCTGTCGGTCGCCTCGGTCATGGGGCTTGCGGCCTGCGCCTTCGGCTGGCTGTTCCAGCAGGGGATGCCGGCCGGTCTGGCGGTGGCGGTGGTGCTGGGCATCGGCATCCTGTGCGGCGCCTTCAACGCCTTCTTCGTCGTCGCCGTGGGACTGCCGTCGCTGGTCGTCACCCTGGCGACGCTGATCGCCTTCCGCGGCATGGCGCGCATCCTTGTCGAGGACCGCGGCATCGGCGGCTTTCCCGACTGGTTCAACCGGCTGGGCCAGCAGCCGCTGGTCGGGCCCTTTCCGATGGCGCTGCTGGTCTTCGCCGTGCTGGCGGCGGTGGCCTTCTTCGTGCTCCAGCGCACGGCCTTCGGGCGGCGCGTCTACTTCATCGGCCTGAGCCGCGAGGTGGCGGCCTTCTCGGGGGTGGATGTCGGGCGGGTCAAGGCGGCGGTCTTCGTCGCCTCGGGCCTGGTGGCGGCGCTGGCGGGGCTGCTCTATGCGGCGCGCGTGGGATCGGTCCGGGGCGACGTGGCGCTGGGCTTCGAGCTTGACATCATCACCATCGTCCTGCTCGGCGGGGTCAGCATCTTCGGCGGCGTCGGCACCGTCACCGGCACGCTCCTGTCGATCCTGATCGTGCTGAACCTGAGGAACGGCATGGCGCTGGCCAACATCACCGGGCATATCCAGACCGGGGTCCTGGGGGTGCTGCTGATCCTGTCGGTCATGGTGCCGACGATCCGCGGCTGGGCGGCGCGGCTGTTCGGCGGCGGGGAGGCGGTGCGATGAGCCGGGTGCTGAAGGACGTCGCGCCGCTGCAGCGCCTGGCCGAGCCGATCGGGCGCAAGACGGCCTCGGAACTTGTCGTGCAGCGCATCCTCGACCTCGTGCGCGGCGGGCATCTGGGCGCCGGCGACAGGCTGCCGCCCGAGCGCGACCTCGCCGTCCAGCTTGACGTCAGCCGCCCGACCGTGCGCGAGGCGCTGCGCGCGCTGTCGATCCTCGGCGTGCTGGAGATCCGCCACGGCGGGGGGGTCTATGTCACCTCGCTCGATGCCTCGGAACTGCTGTCGCCGCTGGACTTCTTCGTCACGCTCAACGCGCAGAACATGTCCGAGCTCTTCGATGCCCGCATCCAGTACGAGCCGATGATCGCGGCGCTGGCGGCCGAGCGGCTGACCGAGGCGGCGCTGGGGCGGCTTCAGGAACTGGTGGACGACCAGATCGCCAATCCCGAGGACCTGGAACTGTTCCACGACACGGACGTGGAGTTCCACAAGACGATCCTCGAGGCCTCGGGCAACCTGTTCCTGACGCGCATCGGCAAGCTTCTGCAGGTTCTGGGCGACCAGGGGCGCCAGGCCTTCCAGAAGCGGCGGTCGATCCGGGCGCAGTCGACCGAGGACCACAGGGTGATCATGGCGGCGCTGCACGCCCGCGACCCCGAGGCGGCGCGGCGCGCGATGCGCCAGCACATGGTCAATGTCAGGAATGCGCTGAGGGAGGTGACGGGTGCCTGAGGGTCGCGCGCGGATCGCCGTTCTGGGGGCGGGATGGTGGGCCGCCCATGTCTACATCCCCGAACTCCTGAAGCACCCGGATGCCGAACTGGTCGCGGTGAGCCGGCTGGGCGCGGCCGAGCTGGCGCGGGTGCAGGCGGAATTCGGCATCGCGCGGGGCTACGAGGACTTTCGCGAGCTGCTGGCGGCCGAGCGCCCCGACGGGGTGGGCATCGCCTCGCCCCATGTCGTGCATCACGCGATGGCGAAGGCGGCGCTGGAAGCGGGCTGCCATGTCCTGGTGGACAAGCCGATGACGACCTCGGCCGGCGATGCGCGCGAACTGGTGGCGCTGGCCGACGGGAAGGGGCTGGGGATCATCATCCCCCATGGCTGGAACTTCAAGGACTTCTCCCGCCGCGCCATGGCGCTGATGGCGGAAGGCGCGGTGGGCGAGGTGCGCCACGTCGTCTGCCAGATGGCCTCGCCCACGCGGGACCTCTTCGCCGGCGAGGGGCTGGCCGAGACGCAGGGGCACATGTTCCGCCCGCCGGTCTCGACCTGGGCCGATCCGGCGCAGGCGGGGGGCTACGGCTGGGGGCAGCTCAGCCATGCGCTGGGGCTGATGTTCGCGCTGGTCGACCTGCCGCCTGCCGAGGTGATGGCCTTCCAGGGGGCCTCGCCGGCCGGGGTGGACTGGTACGACGCGGCCATCCTGCGCTTCGCCAACGGGGCGACGGGGGTCCTGTCGGGATCCTCGACGGTGCCCAAGCAGGCGGGCTATCAGCTGGACATCCGCATCTTCGGCACCGAGGGGATGCTGCTTGTCGATGTCGAGCGCGAGCGGATGGAGCTGCGCCGCGACGACGGGGCCGACGAGGTGATGGACGTGCCGCGCGGGGCGGGGGCCTACGACTGCGCCGAGCCGGTGGCGCGGCTTGTCGAGCTGTGCCGCGGCACGGCACGGATGAACGAGGCCCCGGGCCTTGTCGGGATGCGCGCCGTCGAGGTTCTGGATGCGCTATACCGCTCGGCGCGCAGCGGCAGGGCGGAGACGTGCTGATGGCGGGCGGAACGGACCCTGGGGCCGATGCGGCGGGGGCCGGCGGGCGCTGGCCCAACCGGCGCGCGGACATCCTGAAGGGCGGCTTCTCGACCCCGCTCGACGCGCCGCTGGTGCCGCCCTTCCCCATCGCCTTCCGCGAGGTCGAGGTGCTGACCCTGGTCTACGAGACCGAGATGGCGGCGATCCGCGCCCTTCTGCCCGAGCCGCTGGTGCCGACCGGGACCTCGGTGATGATCCACATCTACCGGATGGGAGATGCCGACTGGCTGGGGCCCTATGGCGAGGTCAACGTGATGGTCGGGGCCGAGCTGCCGGGCGTGGCGCGGGGCGGCTATTCGACCGGGCTCTACCTGTCCTCGGACACAGGCGTCGCGCACGGGCGCGAGGTGCATGGCCAGCCCAAGAAGCTGGCCGCCCCGCGGATCGAGTTCCGCGGCGACCTGATCGTCGGCGTCATGGAGCGCAACGGCATCGACGTGCTGACCGGGACGATGCCCTACAAGCAGCGCCGCGCCGCGATCGGCGAGCTGGCTGCGGTCTTCGACTTCGCCACCAACATCAATCTGAAGGCCGTGGACCATATCGACGGCAGCCCGGCGATCCGCCAGCTGACCGCGCGCAGCCTGTCCGATGTCGCGGTCAGCGAATGCTGGCGGGGGCCCTGCACGGTGGAACTGCGCCCCAACGCCCAGGCGCCGCTGCACCGCCTGCCGGTCAGGGCCGAGGCGGACGGGTTCTTCTGGAAGGCCGGGTTCACGCTGGTGCCCGGCCGGGTTCTTCACGACTATCTGAGGGAGGAAGGGTGAGATGGCGTCCCATGCCTGGGTCCTGGGGGTCCGTCCCGGCTACGAGGAGGAATACGTCCGCCGCCACGATGCGATCTGGCCCGAGATGGAGGAGACGCTGCGCCGGTCGGGCATCACCTCCTACACGATCTTCCGTCACGGGCTGACGCTCTTCGGCTATTTCGAGACCGACGACCTCGAGGCGACGATCGCCTATCTGAAGGACGACCCGGTGAACCGGCGCTGGTCGGAATGGATGGGGCCCATCATGCAGATCGACATCGACCCGGCGACGGGCTTTCCCTTCCTGCTGCCCAGGCAGTGGAGCCTGAACAAGTGACGCTTGCGGGGCGGACGGCGCTGGTCACGGGGGGCAGCCGGGGCATCGGGCTGGCGGCGGTGCGCGCGCTGGCCGCGGCGGGCGCACGGGTGACCTTCACCGGGCGCGACGGGGCGGCGGTGGCGGCAGCGCTGGAGGGGCAGGGCAGCGCGGCGGGGACCGTCGAGGGGCGCGTCTGCGACGTCACCGACCGCGCCGGCATGGAGCGGCTGGCCGGCACGGGCGGGGGCTTCGACATCCTGATCAACAATGCCGGCATCATCGGCCCGATCGGGCGCATCGCCGAGGTCGCGGTGGCGGACTGGGCGCGCAACATCGAGGTCAACCTGATCGCCGCCTTCCACGCCGCGCAGCTGGCCATCCGCGGCATGCTGCAGAAGGGGGGCGGGGTGATCGTCAACCTCTCCTCGGGGGCCGCGCACCGGCCGCTGGAGGGCTGGAGCGCCTATTGCGCGGGCAAGGCGGGGCTGGCCATGCTGACCCGACAGATCCACGAGGAATATGGCGGGCAGGGGATCCGCGTCTTCGGCTTTGCGCCGGGGGTGGTGGACACCGACATGCAGGGGGCGATCCGCGCTTCGGGGATCAACCCGGTATCGCGCATCCCGCGCGAGAACCTGCGCCCGGCCGACGAGCCCGGGCGGGCCATCGCCTGGCTGTGCACGCCGGCGGCGGCCGGGCTGGCCGGGCAGGAGCTCGACATCCGCGATCCGGCCCTGCGTGCGGCCGTCGGGCTGGAGGCGCTGCCGTGAAGCGGGTTGTCGTCACCGATGCGACCTTTCCCTCGCTCGAGCGCGAGGAGGCGGCGGCGAAGGCCGCGCGCGCGGCCTTCACCCGCGCCAGCTGCCGGACCGCCGCGGAAGTGGCCGAGGCCGTGCGGGGGGCCGATGTCGCCGTCGTCCAGTTCGCACCCCTGACGCGCGAGGCGATCGCCGGGCTCGCGCCCGGCGCCACGGCGATCCGCTACGGGGTGGGCTACAACAATCTCGACCTTCAGGCGCTGGACGAGTTCGGGGTGCGCGCCGCCTATGTGCCCGACTACTGCACCGCCGAGGTGGCCGACCACACGGCTGCCGCCATCCTGGCCCTGCTGCGCAAGCTCTTCCCGCTCGACCGTTCGGTCCGGGCCGGCGAGTGGCGGGCGGTCGACGTGGCCCGCCCGCTGCCTGCCTTCGCCGAGACGACGGTGGGTTTCCTCGCCTTCGGGCGGATCGCGCAGGAGGTCGCGCGCCGCCTGCAGCCCTTCGGCTTCCGGCTGATCGCGCACGATCCCTACCATGTCCCGGCCGCCGGGGCTGCGCCGGCGGTGGAGCCCGTGAGCTTCGAGGACCTGCTTGCCCGGGCCGACTGCCTGTCGCTGCATGCCCCGGCGACGCGCGAGACGGCCGGGATCATCGGCGCCGCGGCGCTGGCGCGGATGAAGCCCGGCGCCTGCATCGTCAATTCCGCGCGCGGCGACCTGATCGACGAGGCCGCGCTGGCCGCGGCGCTGGCCGCGGGGCGGATCGGCGGGGCGGCGCTGGACGTCTTCGCCGCCGAGCCTCTGGCGGCCGATTCGCCCCTGCGCCTGGCCCCCAACACGATCTTGACGCCGCATGCCGCCTGGTATTCCGAGGTGGCGGTGGCGCGGCTTCAGGGCCTTGTCGCCGACGAGATCACCCGCGCGCTGACCGGCCAGCCGGTGCGCTGCGCGATTCCCGGAACACTTGCCGCAAGGACGGACGCATGAAACTTCTCCGCCATGGACCCCGCGGGGCCGAGAGACCCGGCCTTCTTCACACCGACGGCACGATCCGCGACCTGTCCGGCGTGGTGCCCGACATCGCCGGCGCGGCCCTGGCCGATACCGGCTGGATGAAGGGGCTCGACCCCGCCGCCCTGCCGGTGGTGCCGGGGCGCCCGCGGCTTGGCCCCTGCGTCGGGGGGACGGGCAAGTTCATCTGCATCGGGCTGAACTATTCCGACCATGCCGCCGAGACCGGCGCCAGGGTGCCGCCCGAGCCCATCATCTTCATGAAGGCGACCTCGGCCATCTGCGGGCCGGACGATCCGATCCTGATCCCGCGCGGCTCGCAGAAGACCGACTGGGAGGTCGAGCTGGGCGTGGTGATCGGCCGGCCGGCGAAATATGTCGGCGAGGCCGAGGCGATGGATCACGTCGCGGGCTACTGCGTCATCAACGACGTCAGCGAGCGCGCCTTCCAGATCGAGCGGCAGGGCCAGTGGACCAAGGGCAAGTCCTGCGACAACTTCGGCCAGACCGGCCCCTGGCTGGTGACGCCGGACGAGGTGCGCGACCCGCAGGACCTGAAGATGTGGCTGAAGGTCAACGGTCAGACGATGCAGGACGGCTCGACCCGCACGATGGTCTACGGCGTCGCCTATCTGGTCAGCTATCTCAGCCAGTTCTTCACCCTGCACCCGGGCGACATCATCTCGACCGGGACGCCGCCTGGCGTGGGCCTCGGCATGAAGCCGCCGCGATTCCTGCGGCCGGGAGACGTGGTGGAGCTGGGCATCGAGGGCCTCGGCAGCCAGCGCCAGGACGTGGTGCAGGACTGATGGGCACGGCGATCCGCAGCGTCGAGGCGATCCCGGTCAGCTATCCCGAGCCGAACGACCATTCCCGGCAGCGCTCGGTCTGCCTGGTGCGGATCACCTCGGAGGACGGGGCGGTGGGCTGGGGCGAGTGCTGCACCTACTTCCCCGAGGCGACGCGCGCGGCCAGGGCGGTCGTCGAGGGCATGGCCGGGCTGGTCGTCGGACAGGATGCGCTGCACACGCGCCGCATCTGGGAGGCGCTGCGCCTGCATTCCTGGTGGTACGGCAACGGCCAGGGGATCGCGAGCCTTGCCATCGCCGGGATCGACATCGCGCTGTGGGACCTCAAGGGGCGGATCCTCGGGGCGCGCGTCCTCGACCTTCTCGGCGGCCCGGTCCGCGACCGGCTGCCCGCCGTCGCCTCGATCCACGCGACCAAGGCCTCGATCGAGGAGACCTGCGAGGAGATCGCGGGCTATCTGGAAGGGGGGCTTCAGGGCGTAAAGGTTGGATTCGGTAAAAAAGGTGATGCGAACCTTGGGTTCGATCACGACAGGGATGTTCGATTTGTGAAAATGGTGCGCGAGACGATCGGGCCCCGGAAGCGCCTGATGATCGATCTGGGCATCATGAACTTCTGGGACGTTCCGACGGCGATACGCCGGGCCCGCGCCTTCGAACCCTACGACCTGCACTGGCTGGAGGAGCCGCTCGGGGCGGACGATCCCGAAGGCTACCGCGCCCTGCGCGCGGCCACCGCGCTGCGGCTGGCCTATGGCGAGAAGGAATTCGGCTTCCGCGGCGTGGAGCGGATCGTCGCCACCGGCACGGTGGACGTGGTGGGCCTCGATCCCGGGCGCATCGAGGGGATCACCGGATTCTGGCGCGCCGCCGAATCCGTCGCCGCCGCGCGCCGGCAGGCCAACGCGCACAACTTCTCGACCGCCATCGTCGCGGCCGCCTCGCAGGCCCTGTCCTTCGCCTGTCCGGCGGCGCGCGAACTGGAGCTGCAGCCGGTCTACGGGCCGGCGCAGAAGGACCTCGTGGACCGTCCGGTCTGGCATCGGGAGGGCTGGGTGGAGATGCCCGAGGGCCCGGGTCTGGGGATCGAGATCAACGAGGACCTCGTGCGCCGCGCGAGGCTGGACCGGTGAGCCGGCAGCTCGACTGGGGCCTCGCGGGGCGGTCGGTCATCGTCACCGGAGCGGCCGGGGCGATCGGCCGTGCGGTGGCCGCGGGCTTTGCCGAGGCGGGATGCCGCGTCGCCGCCGTCGACCTGGACGGGGCGGCGGCGGCGGCCGTGGCCGCGGACCTGGGCGCGGAGCATCGCGGCTATGGCGCGGACCTCGGCGAGGTCGCCGCGCTGCCCGCCCTGGCCGGGCGCATCGCCGCCGAGATCGGCCCGGTGACGGTGCTGGTCAACCTTGCCGCGGTCATCAGGCGCAATCCCGACCTCTTCGCGGTGACCGAGGCGGACTGGGACGCCCAGCACCGCGTCAACATCAAGGGCCTGTTCTTCCTGACCCAGGCGGTGGTGCGGCGGATGGCCGATGCCGGCCTGCCCGGTGCCGTCGTCAACTACAGCTCGCAGGGCTGGATGTCGGGGGGCTTCGGCGGCTCGGTCGTCTACAACGCGACCAAGGGCGCGGTGACGACCATCACCCGCGGCATGGCGCGTGCCTGGGCGCCCCTCGGCATCCGCGTCAACGCGGTGGCGCCGGGGCTGGTGGACACGCCGATGCTGCGCGGGCACGGGGCGAGCGCGGCCGATGTCGCGGCGCTGGCCGGCCAGATCCCGCTGGGGCGGCTCGGGCTGCCGGAGGACCATGTGGGGGCGACGGTCTTCCTGGCCTCGGACATGGCGCGCTACATGACCGGGGCGACGGTCAATGTCTCGGGCGGGTTCCTGATGTACTAGGCGCGCGGCCCGCCGGGCTGCCGCGGCCGGGGGCGCTGCCCCCGGACCCCCGGAGTATTTCGGGCATGATGAAGGGTCAGGCGGCGGGAGGTGCGACCGGCGCGTCGGGATGGATCAGGCCTGCGCGCCTGAGGTCGCCCCAGAGCTCGGGCGGGATCGGGCGGGCCGCGTTGGCGGCGTTCTGTCGCAGCTGCGCGGGCGAGACGGCGCCGGGGATGACCGAGACGACGGCGGGATGGAGGAGCGGGAACTGCAGCGCCGCCGCGGCGAGGGGGACGCCGTGGCGAAGGCAGACGGCCTCGATCGCCAGCGCGCGGGCGCGGATCGCCTCGGGCACCGGGCCGTAGCCGTACATGAGGCCGGGGTCGGAGGGGTTGGCGAGCAGGCCCGAGGCGAAGGGCGCGCCGATGACGACCCGGATGCCGCGCCTCAGGCAGTCGGTCATCGGTCCCTCGAGCGCGGACTGGTCGATGAGCGTGTAGGGCATGGCGACGAGGAAGAAGTCGACCTCGATCCAGGGGGCGAGGGCGGCGAAGTCCTCGAGCCTGTTCATCCCCATGCCGACGGCCGCGATCTCGCCCCGCCGCCTGAGCCCGTGCAGGAAGGCAAGGCCGGACCCGGTGAGGTCGCGCATGTGCCGGTCGTGATCGGCGCCATGGTAGCCGCGGTCGAGATCGTGGATGACGAGGGCCTCGACCGCGGGCGTGCCGAGGCGCAGGCGCGACTGGGCGAGCGAGGCCTCGAAGCCTTCGGCCGAATAGTCGAAGCGGCGGGCGAAGTTGAGCCCGCCCTTCCACTGGATGCGCGCGTCCTCTCCCCGCGGGGCGGGATCGTAGACGCGCCCGACCTTGGTCGAGACGGTGACCGCGGCGCGCGGCCAGCCCCGCAGCGCCGTGCCGAGGCGGTGTTCGGAGAGCCCGTGGCCATACCAGGGGGCGGTGTCGAAATAGCGCAGGCCGGAGTCCCAGGCGGCCGCCAGGGTGGCCGCGGCGGTCTCTTCGGGCAGGAGGGCGAAGAGGTCGCCGAGCCCGGCGCAGCCGAGGCCGAGGCGGGGCCAGGCTTCGGGGAAGGGGGCAAGGGGCGGGGCGATGACGGAGGGAGCGTCGGACGGCGGCGTGGCGGGGGCGGCTTCTGGGCTTCCGGTCATGCGCAGAGCCTAGCCGAGGGCGCGCGGATTCCCAAGCGGAACCCGCATCTTCCGCTTGTCCTTCCGGTACTTGTGGCGGCATCCTCACGGCGAGCGGAGGACCTGGACGATGCCCGATTTCCCGATCATCGACGCCCACCTGCACATCTGGGACCCGCGGGCGATCCGCATCGGCTGGCAGGCCGGGAACGCCGCGATGCGGCGGGTCTTCGACCTGGCCGACTATGCCGAGGACACGGGCGGCATCGCCATCGAGGCGATGGTCTTCGTCGAGTGCTTCGTCGACCGCGGCGAGTTCCTGAACGAGGTGCGCCATGTCGAGCGCGCGGCGCGCGCGGAGCCGCGCCTGAAGGCGATCGTCGCCCAGGCGTCGCTGGAGGATGGCGAGGACGTGCGGCCCTTCCTCGACCACCTGCGCGACCGCCACCCGATGGTGCGCGGCATCCGCCGGATGATCGAGTTCCAGCCCGATCCCGACTTCGCCCTGCGCCCGGATTTCCAGAAGGGCGTGCAGATGCTGCGCGACTACGACTTCTCGTTCGAGGTCAACGTGCATCACAGCCAGATGGACCGGGCGGCTTCGCTGGCGGGCGCGGTCGAGGGGGTGCGGCTGGTCCTTGACCATGCGGGCAAGCCGCCGATCCGGGACCGGCTGCAGGAGCCCTGGGCGCGCCACCTGCGCGCCTTCGAGGCGAACCCCGACACCTGGTGCAAGCTGTCGGACCTGCCGGTCGAGGCCGATCACGCGGCCTGGACCGAGGACGACCTGAGGTTTTACATTGACGAGGTCGTGGAAGTATTTGGTTTCAATAGGATGATCTTTGCCTTTGACTGGCCGGTCTGCACCCAGGCGGTAAGCCCGCGGCGCTGGATCGACCTGCTGGACCGGCATTTCGCCGGGGTGCCCGAGGCCGACCTGCGGGCCTTCTACGCGGGCAATGCGCGGCGCGTCTACCGGCTGGGCTGAGCCGGCGCGCCGCGGCCGGCCCGCTGCGCGCGGGCGGCGCGGATGCGGCCCGCCGCGAAGGCCGACACGAAGGCCGCCGTCAGGATGAGCACGATCGTCGGTGCGGGCGCGGAATCGAGGAAGAAGCTGAGATGGACCCCGGCGAGGCAGGCCGCGAGGTTGACCAGGACCGCCGCGGCCAGCATGGACTGCATGCGTCCGGCGAGGAGGAAGGCGATGGCGCCCGGTGCGATCAGCAGCGCGATGGCGAGGATGATCCCCACGGCGCTGAGCGTGGCGACGATG
Source organism: Paracoccaceae bacterium (assembly GCA_026417295.1). Lineage (GTDB taxonomy): Bacteria > Pseudomonadota > Alphaproteobacteria > Rhodobacterales > Rhodobacteraceae > JAOADN01. The sequence goes on along the minus strand of JAOADN010000024.1, from coordinate 11,764 downwards.
GTCAGCGACAGGATGACGAGCAGCCCGTAATGGATGGCCGCGACCGGCAGGCCCGAGACGCGGGCCTGCACCGGATCGAAGGCGTGCAGCAGGATGTCGCGCCAGCGCGCCAGGAGGACGAGGGTGACGAGCAGGGCGATGCCGCCCGAGGTCGCGATCTCGCGCCCGTCCACGCCCAGCATGTTGCCGAAGAGGATGTGGTCGAGGTGCAGTTCGGACGGGAAGGCGACGTAGAGCACGATGCCGAGCCCGAACATGCCCGAGAAGACGACGCCCATCACCGTGTCCTGCCTTATGCGCGAGTTGTCGCGGATCCAGCCCGTCGCCAGCGCACAGAAGAGGCCGGCGGCGAAGGCACCGGGCAGGAGGGGCAGGCCCAGGATGTAGGCCAGCACGATCCCCGGCAGCACGGCGTGGCTGACCGCATCGCCCATCAGCGACCAGCCCTTGAGCACGAGGAAGCACGACAGCAGTGCCGTCGGCACGGCGATCAGCCCGGCGATCAGGAAGGCGTTCCGCATGAAGGGGAACTGGAAGGGCAGGGCCAGCGTGTCGATCACCGGGGGGCCTCGCTGGCGATGCGGCGGCGGGCGGCGAGCCAGCCGTGCCGCGGGGCGAAGGTGAAGGCGGCAAGGAAGACAAGCGTCTGGAGGCAGACGATCAGTCCGCCGGTGGCCCCGTCGAGGAAGAACGAGAGATAGGCGCCGGCAGCGCCGGTGGCCGCGCCGATCAGCACGGCAAGGAGGATGACGCGGCCGAACCGGTCGCTGAGCAGGTAGGCGGTGGCGCCCGGCGTCACCACCATGGCGATGACGAGGAAGGCGCCGACGGTCTGCATCGCGGCCACGGTGCAGGCGGCGAGCAGCGTGAAGAACAGGACCTTGAGCGCCTCCGGCCTGAGCCCGACGGCGCGGGCATGCGCCTCGTCGAAGAAGACCAGCATCAGGTCCTTCCACCGGGCCGTGAGGACCGCGAGCGAGACGAAGCCGATGATGGCGAGCTGGACCGTGTCGCCCGGCGAGACGGCGAGGATGTTGCCCATGGCGATGGTCTGGACCGAGACCGCCATCGGGTTGAGCGAGACCATGAACAGGCCCAGCCCGAAGAACGAGGTGAAGATGAGCCCGATCACCGCGTCCTGCTTCAGCCCGGTGCGCTGGTTGAGGAAGAGCATGGCCAGGGCCGCGAGGCCGCCGGCGAGGAAGGCCCCGAGCGCGAAGGGCAGGCCGAGCATGTAGGCGCCGGCGACGCCGGGGACGATGGAATGCGAGAGCGCGTCGCCGATCAGCGACCAGCCCTTGAGCATGAGATAGGCCGAAAGGAAGCCGCAGACGCAGCCGACCAGCGCCGAGACCCAGATGGCGGTGGTCATGTAGCCGTAGGCGAAGGGTTCCAGAAGGCTCATGGGTCGCGCGTGCGCTGGCGGTCGTCGTAGAAGACGAGCGGGCGTTCGTCGTCGGTGAACACGTCCACGCTGCGGGCATCGGCATCGGCGTGCAGCGCCTGGCCGCCGAGCACGAAGTGGCGCAGGACGCCGCCGAAGGCGCGCCGGAGATTGTCGGGGGTGAAGACCTCGGCCGTCGGCCCGTGGGCAAGCACCGTCCCCTTGACCAGCACGACCCGGTCGCAGAATTCCGGCACCGAGCCGAGGTTGTGGGTCGAGACCAGCATGACGCGGCCCTCCGCGCGCATCCCGCGCAGGAGTGCGATGATCGCCTCCTCGGTGCCGACATCGACGCCGGTGAAGGGTTCGTCGAGCAGGATCACCTGGCCGTCCTGGGCCAGTGCGCGGGCCAGGAAGACGCGCTTGCGCTGCCCACCCGAGAGCGCGCCGATCTGGCGGTGGCGCAGGTCGGCCATGCCGACGCGCTCGAGCGCGGCATCGACGGCGCGACGGTCGGCGGGCGAGGGGCGGCGGAGGAATCCCATGTGCCCGTAGCGGCCCATCATCACCACGTCCTCGACGAGGACGGGGAAGGTCCAGTCCACCTCCTCGGCCTGGGGCACATAGGCCACGAGGTTGCGCGCCAGCGCCTCGGGCACCGTCAGCCCGAGCAGCGAGACGGTCCCCGCGGAAGCCGGAAGAAAGCCCATCAGGGCCTTGAAGAGCGTCGATTTGCCGGCGCCGTTGACGCCGACGAGGGCGGTGATCGACCCGCGCGGGACGCTGAAGCTTGCATCGCGCAGCGCCGTCACCCCCGTGCGGTAGGCGACGGTCAGGCCGCGGGCCTCGATCCCGGCGGGCGCCGCGGCCCCGCCGGCCGCCCCGTCCTGGCGCTGCGTGTTCATCCCGGCGCCCCGGTCAGGCCCGCCGCGATCGTCTCGGCCGTCACCTTCAGCAGGTCGATGTAGGTGGGCACGGGCCCGTCCGGTCCGGAGAGCGAATCGACATAGAGCACGCCGCCATAGGCCGCGCCCGTCTCGGCCGCGACGCGGCGCGCCGGCTTGTCCGAGACGGTGCTTTCGCTGAACACGGCCGGAATGGCATTGGCGCGCACCGCGTCGATCACCCGGCGCACCTGCTGGGGGCTGCCCTGCTGGTCGGCGTTGATCGGCCAGAGATAGAGCTCCTTCAGGCCGAGATCGCGCGCGAGGTAGGAGAAGGCGCCCTCGGAGGTGACGAGCCAGCGGCGGTCCGGGGGCACGCGGTCGATCGCCGCCCGGACGGGGGCCAGGGCCGCGGTGATGCGCGCCTTGTAGGCCGCGGCGTTGGCCGCGTAGACGGCGGCATTGGCGGGATCGGCCGCCGCCATCGCCGCGGCGATGTTGTCCACGTAGATCAGGGCGTTGGCGGGCGACATCCAGGCATGGGGGTTGGGCTTGCCGGCATAGGCGCCCTCGGCGATCGGCAGCGGCACGACGCCGTCGCTGACCACCGCCGAGGGCACGCCCGAGAGATTGGCGAAGAACTGCTCGAACCAGCGTTCGAGGTTGAGCCCGTTCCACAGGATCAGGTCGGCATCCTGCGCCCTGAGGATGTCGCCCGGCGTCGGTTCGTAGCCGTGGATCTCGGCCCCCGGCTTGGTGATCGATTCCACCTCGGCCGCGTCGCCGGCGACGTTGCGCGCCATGTCGGCGATGACGGTGAAGGTCGTGACCACGCGCAGCCGGTCATCGGAGAGCCCCGGAAGGGCCTGAATGACGACAAGAAGACCTGCAAGAAGGAAGGCCGCGGCGCGGCGCATCGGATCCTCCGCCTGATCCCGCCTGCAAGTGAATGTAGGAAGCGTTTGCAACTGTCAATGCTCTTGCAAGTCAGTTGCAACAAAGCGCTTGCCCCGTCCTCCCGATGGGGTATTGATTCCCGCATGACCGGTGCGGCGGACAAGGCCAGGGTTATGGAAAGGGCGCTGCGGGATGCGGGCGTGCGCATCACCCGCCAGCGCCTGGCGCTGCTCGACGTGCTGGCGGCCGCCGCCGACCATCCCGACGCGATCGAGCTGCACCGCCGCGCACGGGCCGTCGAGGCGGGCGTGTCGCTGTCCACCGTCTACCGGACGCTGGCCGAGCTTCAGGCCAAGGGCGTCATCCAGCGCCATGCCTTCGAGGGCGCCTCGGCCCGCTTCGAGACGGCCGAAGGCGCCCATCACGACCACATGATCGACGTCGAGACCGGCAAGGTGATGGAGTTCCGCTCGGAGAAGATCGAGCGCCTGCAGGACAGGATCGCCGCCGAGATGGGCTACGAGATCGTGCATCACCGGATGGAGCTCTACGTCCGCAAGCGGCGCGCCGGAGGCTGAGGCGGCGCCTCTCTGCCCGCCCGGCGGGCAGCCGCGCCGCGGGCCAGCCGCGGCCGCGCGCAGGGCCGTTCGATTCCAATTGTCGGCGCGGAAAATCGGGTTTACCGATTGGTCAAAACACGCAACCAGCCAACGGGGGAATGAAGATGACACAGATCCATCGTCCGGGCCTGACGCGCCGCCGCCTTCTGGGCGCCTCGGGCGCAACGCTCGCCTTGGCGGGCCTCGGCCGGCCGGCGCTTGCCCAGGACAAGCTCAAGGTGGCGGGAATCTACACCGTGCCGGTCGAGCAGCAGTGGGTGAGCCGCATCCACAAGGCGGCGCTGGCCGCGGTGGAGAGGGGCGAGATCGACTACACCTTCACCGAGAACACCGCCAACACGGATTATCCGCGCGTCCTGCGCGAATATGCCGAGGGCGGCGCCGGCCTGATCGTGGGCGAGATCTTCGGGGCCGAGCAGGAGGCGCGCGAGGTCGTCGCCGACTATCCGGACACGGCCTTCCTGCTGGGATCGTCCTTCATGCCCGACGAAGCGGCCAATCCCAATCTCGCCGTCTTCGACAACTACATTCAGGACGCATCGTATCTGACTGGAATCATTGCCGGATCCATGACCAAGACGGGCAAGTTCGGGATGGTCGGCGGGTTCCCGATCCCCGAGGTGAACCGGCTGATGAACGCCTTCATGGCGGGGGTGGCCGAGACGCGCAAGGATGCGTCCTTCCAGGTCTCGTTCATCGGCTCGTGGTTCGATCCGCCCAAGGCCAAGGAGACGGCCTTCGCGATGATCGAGGCGGGCGCGGACGTCATGTATGCCGAACGCTTCGGCGTCAGCGACGCGGCGAAGGAGAAGGGGGTCCTGTCGATCGGCAACGTCATCGACACCCAGCCCGACTATCCCGAGACGGTCGTCGTCTCGGCGCTGTGGCACTTCGAGCCGACGCTCGATGCCGCCATCGCCGCGGTCAAGGGCGGCACCTTCAAGGCGGCCGACTACGGCGTCTATTCCTTCATGAAGAACGGCGGCTGCTCGGTCTCGCCGCTCGGCACCTTCGAGGGCAAGGTCCCGGCCGAGGCGGTGGAGCTGATGAAGGCCCGCGAGGCCGCGATCAAGGACGGGTCCTTCACCGTCGAGATCAACGACGGCGAGCCGAAGTCGTCGTGACGGCAGGCGCGGCGGAGGCGCGGGACGGGCCCGTCCTGCGCCTCGACGGCATCACCAAGCGGTTCGGCCCGCTCCTGGCCAACGATGGCATCTCGCTGGCGCTCGCGCGGGGCGAGGTCGTGGCCCTGCTGGGCGAGAACGGCGCCGGCAAGACGACGCTGATGAACGTCCTGTTCGGCCACTACACGCCCGACGCCGGAACCGTCGAGGTGATGGGACGGGCGCTGCCCCACGGCCATCCGCGGGCGGCGATCGCGGCGGGCGTCGGCATGGTCCACCAGCATTTCACCCTGGCCGACAACCTGACGGTCCTCGACAACATCCTGATCGGGACCGTGCCGCTTCTGGCGCCGCGTCTGGGCCGGGCCGCGGCCCGGGCGCGGGTCGAGGCGCTGTCGCGCGACTTCGGCCTTGCCGTGCACCCCGACGCGCGGGTGGGGGCGCTGTCCGTGGGCGAGCGCCAGCGGGTCGAGATCCTGAAGGCGCTCTACCGCGATGCGCGCATCCTGATCCTCGACGAGCCGACGGCGGTGCTGACCCCGCAGGAATCCGAGGCGCTGTTCGCGACGCTGCGGCGCATGGTGGCCGACGGGCTGTCGGTGATCTTCATCAGCCACAAGCTGGCCGAGGTGATGGCGATCGCCGACCGCATCGTCGTTCTCCGTCAGGGCCGGGTGGCCGGCGAGGTCGCCGCCCGCGACACCGACCGCGCGCGGCTGGCGGCGATGATGGTGGGCGCGGCGGTGCCCGAGGCGCGCGTCGCCCCGCGCGAGGCCGGGGCGGTGCTGATGGCGCTTGAGGACGTGACGGCCCCCGCAGAGGGCGGGCGCACCGGCCTGCGCGGGGTTTCGCTGGAGTTGCGGGCGGGGCGGATCACCGGCATCGCCGGGGTCTCGGGCAACGGGCAGGCGACGCTGGCGGCGCTGGTCGGCGGGCTCGCGCGGCCGGCCGCGGGGCGCCTTCTTCTGGACGGCCGGGCCGCGGGTGCGGACTGGTCGCCGCGCGCGGCCTTGGCCGCGGGGGTGGCGCGCATCCCCGAGGACCGCCACGGCGCGGGGGCGGTGGGCGACTTCACGCTGACCGAGAACGCCGTGCTCGAGGCCTATCGCGACCCGCCCTTCAGCCGGCGGGGCTGGATGGACTGGCGGCGGGCGCGCGCCTTCGCCGCCGGCCTGATCGCCGATTACGACGTGCGCTGCCCGGGTCCCGAGGCGCCGATGCGCCTGCTCTCGGGGGGCAACATGCAGAAGCTGATCCTCGGCCGGGCGCTGGCCGCACGGCCGCGGGTGATCCTGGCCAACCAGCCGGTGCGCGGGCTGGATGTCGGCGCCATCGCCTATGTCCAGTCGCGCCTCGTGGCGGCGCGCGACGGCGGGGCGGCGGTGCTGCTGATCTCGGAGGACCTCGACGAGGTCATGGGCCTGTCGGACGTCATCCACGTCATTTCGGCAGGGCGCCTGTCGCCGGCCTTCCCGCGCGGGACGATGACGCCGGCGGAACTGGGCCTGTGGATGGCGGGCCACGGATTCGGGGAGGAGGATGCCGATGCCGCGTGAGGCGCTGCGCAGGGCCCGCCGCGGGCGGGGAGAGGGCGGCCATGCGCCTTGAGCCCGTCGCCGATCCCGGCCTCGTCCGCCGCATCGGCCTGCCCGCCCTGGCGCTGGTCCTGACGGCGCTGGCCGGCGCCGGACTTGCGGCCATCGCCGGGGCCGACCCGCTGGCGACCCTGGGCCAGATCGCCACCGGCGCGGCCGGCTCGCGCTTTGCCATCCTCGAGACGCTGAACCGCGCGACGCCCCTGATCTTCACCGGGCTGGCGGTCGCCGTGGCCTTCCGCGCGCGGCTGTGGAACATCGGGGCCGAGGCGCAGCTCTATGCCGGGGCGCTGGTCACGGTGCTGATCGGCACCGGCCTGGCCGGCGGCTGGGCGCTGGCCCTGCCGAAGCCGGCGCTCCTGGCGCTGATGGCGCTGGCCGCGGTGGCCGCGGGCGCGCTGGTGCTGCTCGGCCCGGTGATCCTGAAGACGCGGGCGGGGGTGGACGAGGTGGTGACGACGCTGCTGCTGAACTTCGTGGTGCTCCTGTTCATCTCGCTCCTGCTCGAGGGGCCGCTCAAGGACCCGGCCGGAATGGGCTGGCCGAAATCCCCCCCGCTCGACCGCGCCGCGCGGCTGCCGCGCATCGTCGAGGGGCTGCGCCTGCACTGGGGATTCGGGCTGGCGCTGATCGCCGCCGTCGCGGTCTGGGTGATCCAGACGCGCACGACCCTGGGCTTCGAGATGCGCGCCGTCGGCCGGAACGCCGCGGCGGCGCGCTTCGCCGGGATGCCGGTCAACCGCGTCCTTGTGCGCACCGCGCTGCTCTCGGGGGGGCTGGCGGCGCTGGCCGGCTTCTCCGAAGTGGCGGGGCTGAAGGGGAACCTGACGCTCGACCTGTCGCCGGGCTACGGCTACACGGGCATCATCGTCGCGATGCTGGCGCTGCTGCATCCGCTGGGCGTGGTGGTGGCGGCCGTCTTCGTGGCCGGGGTCTTCGTCGGGGCCGATGCGATGAGCCGGTCGGCCGGGGTTCCCACCTACATTGCCGACCTGCTGCTGGCGACGGCGCTGCTGTTCATGGTTCTGGCGCTGCAGCTCACGCGGTTCCGGGTGGTGCGCGGATGAGCGCCCTGGCCGAGATCCTGATGCAGGCCAGCTTCTGGGCGGCGGCGGTGCGCATCGCCTCGCCGCTGATCCTGGCCACGATGGGCGAGCTGATCTGCGAGCGGGCCGGGGTGCTGAACCTCGGGATCGAGGGGATCATGGTGGCCGGCGCCTTCACCGGATGGTTCACCGTCTATCTCGGCTTCGGGCTGTGGACGGGGGTCCTTGTCGCGCTGCTGACGGGGATGGCCTTCGGCCTGCTGCACGGCACGCTGGTCGTGCCCTTCGGCCTCAGCCAGCACGTCGTGGGCCTCGGCATCACGCTGCTTGCCACCTCGGCGGCCTATTTCGCCTATCGCGTGGCCCTGCCCGAGGTCACGAGCCCGCCGCGGATCGTGCCCTTCCCCCCCCTGCCCGTGCCCGGCCTGTCGCGCCTGCCGGTCCTCGGCGAGGCGCTGTTCAGCCAGACCGCGCTTACCTACCTGGCCTTCGCCTCGGTCCTGGCGACCTCGGTCGTGCTGTTCCGCACCCCGCTCGGCCTGGCGCTGCGCGCGGTGGGCGAGAACCCGGCCGCCGTCGAGGCGCAGGGCCTGCCGGTGATCGGGCTGCGCATGGGCGCGGTGGTGGCCGGATCGGGGCTGATGGCGGTGGGCGGTGCCTTCCTGACGCTCTCGGCCTTCTCGTCCTTCTTCTTCGAGATGGTGAACGGGCGCGGCTGGATCTGCATCGCGCTCGTCGTCTTCGGGGCCTGGATGCCGGGCAAGGCGCTGGTCGGGGCGCTGCTCTTCGGCGCCTTCGACGCGCTGCAGATCCGCCTGCAGCAGGCGCCGCTCGGGCGCGAGGTGCCCTATCAGGTCTTCCTGATGCTGCCCTACATCCTGTCGATCCTGGCCCTGGTCCTGATGTCGCGCCGCGCGGGGGTGCCGGCGGCGCTGATGGTGCCCTGGCGGAAGGGAGAACGCTGATGTTCGACATCCTCATAAGGGGCGGCACGCTGCCCGACGGACGCGTCGCCGACATCGCCGTCAGGGGCGACCGGATCGCCGCCGTCGAGCCGGCGATCACCGCCCAGGCCGGCCGGGTGATCGAGGCGGCGGGCGACCTCGTCTCGCCGCCCTTCGCGGACCCCCATTTCCACATGGACGCGACGCTGAGCTACGGGATCCCGCGCATCAACGCCTCGGGGACGCTGCTCGAGGGGATCGCGCTGTGGGGCGAGCTGCGCGCCATCGCCACGGTGGACGAGATGGTCGATCGCGCCATGACCTACTGCGACTGGGCCGCGGCGATGGGCCTTCTGGCGATCCGCACCCATGTCGACACCACGCCCGACCACCTGCGCGGGGTCGAGGCGATGCTCGAGGTCCGCCGGCGCGTCGCGCCCTATATCGACCTCCAGCTCGTCGCCTTTCCGCAGGACGGGCTCTACCGCACGGCGACGGGCCGGGCGAACCTGATCCGCGCCCTCGACATGGGCGTCGATGTCGTCGGCGGGATCCCGCATTTCGAGCGCACGATGGAGGAAGGCGCGGAGTCGGTGCGCGACCTTGCCCGCATCGCCGCCGAGCGTGGGCTGATGCTGGACCTGCACTGCGACGAGACCGACGACCCGATGAGCCGCCATGTCGAGACGCTGGCCCGCGAGGTCACGCGCCATGGCCTCGGGGCGCGGGCGGCCGGCAGCCACCTGACCTCGATGCACTCGATGGACAACTACTACGTCTCGAAGCTCCTGCCGCTGATGGCGGAATCGGGGATGTGCGCGATCCCGAACCCGCTCATCAACATCACCATCCAGGGCCGCCACGACACCTTCCCCAAGCGGCGCGGGCTGACCCGCGTGAAGGAGATGCAGGCGCTCGGCATCGCCGTCGGCTGGGGGCAGGACTGCGTGCTGGACCCCTGGTATCCGCTCGGCACCGCCGACATGCTGGATGTGGCCTTCATGGGGCTGCACGTCGCGCAGATGACGCATCCCGCCGAGATGGCGCGCTGCTTCACCATGGTGACAGAGACCAATGCCGCGATCATGGGGCTGAAGGACTACGGCCTGCGGAAGGGGGCGCTGGCATCGCTCGTCATCCTCGATGCCGGCAACCCGACCGAGGCGGTGCGGCTGCGGCCCGACCGGCTCTGCGTCATCTCGCGCGGCCGGGTCATCGCCGAGAAGGCGCGCAACGATTCGCGGATGGCGCTGCCGGGCCGCCCGGCGAGTGTCGCGCGGCGCCATCGGGGCTGAGCGCGGCGGACGGGCCTTCGAAGGCCCGTCCATGCCGCTTCGAAGCGGCATGGGATGCGGTTGCGCAACCGCATCCCCCGGACTACCGGGCGGCCGAGGCGTCGGGCCGGAGAACGGCGGGAAGGAGGGCGGATTGGACGAGGGGGGCAGGTCAGGGCCGGTGCCGCCGCCGTCGCTGCTCCTGCGGCTCTACCTTGCCGCCTGCGCGCTGGCCTGGCCCCTCGCGGGGCCGCTGGCGCGCGTCCGGCGGCGGCTGGGCCGCGAGGATGCGGCCCGCTGGGGCGAGCGGCTGGGGCGGACGCAGCTCGCAAGGCCCCCGGGACGGCTCGTCTGGATCCATGCCGCAAGCGTCGGCGAGAGCCTCTCGGTCCTGCCGGTCGTGGCCCGCCTCGCGGCGGCCGGGACGGAGGTGCTGGTGACGACCAACACCGTCACCTCGGCGTCGCTGATGCAGGCCCGCCTGCCGCCGGGTGCGCGCCATCAGTTCCTGCCCTACGACTTCGGTCCCGGCCTGCCCCGCTTCCTGCGCCGCTGGCGGCCCGACGCCGCCGTCCTCGTCGAGGCCGACCTGTGGCCGCGGCTGATCCTGCTGGCCCACCGCCGCGGGGTGCCGCTGCTTCTGGCCAATGCCCGCATGTCGGCACGCTCCTTCGCGCGCTGGTCGGCGCGGCCGGCGACGGCGCGGGCGCTCCTCGGCCGGTTCGCCCGGGTGCTGGCGCCGGACGAGGCGATGGCCGGCCGCCTTGCGGCCCTCGGCGTGCCGGCCGGGCGCATCCTGGTGAGCGGCCCCCTCAAGGCCGGGGGCGGGCCGCTGCCCTTCGATGCAGCCGAGCGCGACCGTCTGGCGGCGGCCTTCGGCGGCCGTCCCCGCTGGCTCGCCGCCTCGACACATGCGGGCGAGGAGGCGGTGGCGGCGGCGGCCCATCGCCTGGCGGCCGCGGACGTGCCGGGCCTCCTGCTGGTCCTGGCGCCGCGCCATCCCGCGCGCGGGGACGAGGTCGCGGGGCTCCTGCGTGCGGCCGGCCTGCGGGTGGCGCGCCGCTCGGCCGGCGAGGACCCCGGCGATGCCGACGTCTATCTCGCCGACACGCTGGGCGAGATGGGGCTGTGGTTCGGCCTCTGCCCGGTCGCCTTCATGGGCGGCTCGCTGATACCGGCCGGCGGGCACAACCCGCACGAACCGGCCGCCCAGGGCGCGGCGATCCTGGCCGGTCCGGAGGTCGGCAACTTCGCCGCCGCCTACGGGGCTCTGGCGGCGGCGGGCGGCGCGGCGACGGTCCGCGATGCCGCGACCCTTGCCGCGGCCGTCGTCGCCCTGCAGGACCCCGCACGCCGCGCCGCCATGGTCGCGGCGGCCGGACGGGCGCTGGCGGCGGCTGAGGACGCCGCCCTGGCCACCGCGACCGCGGTGCTGGAGCTTGCGGCAGGCGCCCGCTAGCGCCTGTCTGCGGCTTGCGTTGCTTGCGTGGGTCCCGTGGTTGGCCCGTGGTTACTGTGTCTGGGCTTCAGCGGGCCACTGGGCGAGGAAGGCTGCGACGTTTGCGGCGTCTTCCGGTTTCCTGAGCTTGAAGGACATCTTGCTCTTGAGCTTGGGATCGCCTGTGAAGCTGTCGAGGAAGGCGGTCGGGTCCTGGACGTAGGTGGCGATCTTCTCCTCGTCCCAGACGAGGCCTGCGGCGGCGGCGGCGGTGATGCCGTCGCCGTAGCGGAAGTCGGGATAGGAGGCGGCGGCGCGGCCGACGACGCCGTAGAGGTTGGGCCCGGTCTTGCCGGCCTTGCCGGCGAGGAAGGTGCCGTCGGGGGCCTGGACCACATGGCAGGTCTGGCACTGCTTGAAGACGGTCTCGCCGGCGGCGGGATCGCCGGCGGCGGCGGCGGGCAGGGCGGCGGCTGCCGCGAGGCCGGCGGCGAGGGCCGCGGCGGCGGCGCGGGCGGGGCGGCGGGTGGGCATCATGGTGTCGGTTCTCCCTGGGGA